>JBJTRH010000075.1:0-10268 GCA_046076065.1 Planctomycetaceae bacterium
CAGGAGAACCCGAGGGCTCTTTTTGGTCTTGGTTTTCGCGCGCCGCACTCCGGGGGAAATCCCCCGCGATTGTGGCGACTTGATCCGCCAGTCGCGACGCCACTCGACGGCCTCCGCCTCGAGCCCGCGGTAGAGCCGCGACAGCCGCGGGCTGGACGCGGCGTCGAACGGATCGTCGATGGCCGCCACCGCGGGATGCCGGCGTCGCACGGCCTCGCGCCACGAGGGCTGGATCGGCGTGCCGTCGGAGAGGCTGTCGAATCCGCAGCCCCACGCCTCGCAGCGGCCCCGACCTGCGGCCTCGAGCGCCGCGTGGTAGTCGCGCACGAGCCGCCTCAGCGGGTGGGCGTCGGTGAGCCGGATCCGCGACTGGCTGTTGAGGTAGTCGTCGGGCTCGGCGGGGGTCATGCGGCTGAAGTGAAAGAGCACCAGGGGCGCCCCTCCCACCGCGACGCCGCTGCAGGTGCGGCTCGTGTCGGCGAGCGGCTCGAAGCGGAACTGCGAGAGCGTCCAATGGCCGGCATTGCAGCCCGGATCGCGGAGCACGTGCACGCCTGGAAACATCCCCGGCACGAGGTCGAGCCACTTCTGGTCGACGAACAGCGATGCCGACAGGTCGGTGATGCACCGCTGCGCGACCATGGCCGCCCACCAGTCGAGAAACCGCTGCGTGGTGTCGTCGCGCCGCACCGCCAGGAAGCCGGCGTTGTAGGTGCCCGACACGAGAAACGCCTGCTCGTGGGGCCGCTCGCGGTCGTCGGGCAGCGGGGCGAGCAGGTGCGGCGTGATCACGAGCGACGAATGCTTCAGCGCCTCGAACACCGAGGCGAGCGGCCCGTAGACCCGCATGTCGCCGTCGAGATACACGACCTCGTCGTAGCCCAGATCGAGCACATGCTGGAGGAGGTGCGGCTTGAGGGCGCACGACAGCTCGAACGGCGTGTACTGGAAGGAGAATCGCCGCCAATCGGCAACCCCGAGCTCGTCGCCGTGCACCACATGCGTGCCGGGGACGGCCTCGCGCCAGTCGGCGGGCGGTCGGTCGGCATAGCACACGAAGATCGCGGCGTCGGGATGAGCCGCGCGACAGCTTGCCACGAGCACCTGCGCGTAGTGCGCGTAGTTCCGGGTGACGAGCGTGACGATGGCGCGGCGGGGCATGGCGGGTAAGTACCCGGAGGGGGTCTGCCTGCCAAGTTCACTTTCCCCCCGCACGGCACGCCGCCCCCGCCGTCCACCCCGTCCTTCGCCATCCACCCAAACCACCACCGGGCGGCCAAAGCCGGGGATACCGCGGGTATAGTGGTCCCGCATGACGATCATCCCGACTCTCCATCCGGCCGACGGCGTCACGGCGAAGGTGCTCGTGATCGACGACGAGGAGGCCGCGCGGCGGGCCATCGCGCAGGGCCTGCTCACGGCGGGCCTCGAGGTGCTGGAGGCTGCCGATGGCCCCACCGGCCTCGAACTGGCGATCCACTCCGCGCCGGACCTGGTCGTGCTCGACCTGCGGCTGCCCGGCCTCGAGGGGGAGCAGCTGCTCGAACGGCTGCGCTGCGTGAGCGACGTGCCGGTGATCGTGGTGTCGGCGAAGCGTGAGGAGGACGACCGCGTGGCCGCGCTCGACCTCGGCGCCGACGACTACCTCGTCAAGCCGTTCACGGTTCGCGAGCTGCTGGCGCGGATCGCCGCGGTGCTGCGCCGCAGCGAAAGCGATGTCGCGCCGACGATCACGATCGGCCCGGTCACGATCGACTATCGTGCGCGGTCGGCCGCCCTCGACGGCCAGCGGGTGCCGCTCACGGCCCAGGAGTTCACGGTGCTCGGCCATCTCGCCCGCCACCGCGGCCGGCTCGTCACCCGGGGTGCGCTCGAGGAGCTGATCCATCCCGGCGAGTCGCCCCCGGAGGGCACGGTGAGCAACGTGGTCGACGTGATCGTGCTGCGGCTCCGCAAGAAGCTCGGCCACGACCTCATCGCCACGCGCCGCGGCCTGGGATTCATCATCGATGGCTGAGCGGGCGACCTTCTTTGGGCGGCCGTCGCTGCGGCGGCGGTTCATCCTGCTCTTTGGCACCGCATTCCTGCTCGGAGCCGTCGCCCTGCGGGCGAGCCACTATCGCGCGACGATCGACATGCTCGCCCGCGACCTCGACGTGCAGCTCTGGTCACGGCTGGCGGCCCTGAAGGCGGAGGAGCGATTCGCTCCCGACACGCTCCTCGACCCGCAGATTCGCGAAGGCGACGTGTTTCTCACCGACCTGCCGCCTCCGTCGGGCTGGGCCGTGCCGCGATTCCTCGGCTTTCCGCTGCCGGCGCTCGAGCCGACGGCCGACCCCGGGGCGTTCCAGTGGTTCGCGGGCGTGTGGCGGCGCGACGGCCAGCTCGTCGACGACTTCGACCT
Organism: Planctomycetaceae bacterium; assembly: GCA_046076065.1. GTDB lineage: Bacteria > Planctomycetota > Planctomycetia > Pirellulales > UBA1268 > QWPN01. Next base: position 2,405 of record JBJTRH010000075.1, read on the forward strand.
GCCGGACGGGCTCGCCTGGGATCCGGCATGGGCCGAGCGGGCCGACACGCTCTGGACCTCGACCGACGGCCGCCACCGGCTCGCGGCCACGACCGGCGGCCACGGCACCGTACTCGTGGCCGGCACACCGCTCGCGCCCCTCGACAGGGCCGCCCGCGCGACGGGCCGCTACCAGGTGCTCACGTTCGTCGTCTGGGTGCCCGCGATGCTCGGCGTGGTGTGGCTGGCGTTGGCGCGGGCCTTTCGGCCCCTCGAACGGGTCACGGCGGCCGCGCGGCAGATCCGGGCGGGCCGCTTCGCGGAACGGATCGACGTGGCCCGGGCCGACGCGGAGTTTGCGGAGATGGCGATCACGCTCAACGACATGCTCGACCGGCTCGACGCGATCCGCGTGGCGCAGTCGCGGTTCAACGCCGACGTCGCCCACCAGCTCCTCAACCCCGTGCACACGATCCTGCTCGAGACCGACGCCGTCGGCGGCGGCCTCCGCCCGGCCGCCGAACTCGCCGCGGCGCTCGCGCGGGTGGATGGCCAGGCCCGACGCATCGAAGGGCTCTGCGGCACGCTGCTCACGTGGTCGCAGTCGGCGGCGCTCGATCCGGCCCGGCTGGCGCGGGTCGACCTGGAGCCGATCGCCGGATCGGCGGCGGATCGTGTGGCTGCCCGCGCGGCGGCGGCCCGCGTGGCCATCGGCCCACCGCCCGAGGGCGTGGTGGTGAAGGGAGATGCGGCACTGTTGGAGGAGGTGTTCGTCAACCTGCTGGCCAACGCGGTCGAGCACAGCCCCCCCGACGGCCGCATCGAGTTCGTGGTCCACGAGGGCCCGGGGAGCCGCCGCGTGTCGGTCGTCGACCACGGAGCGGGCGTGCCGGCCGACGAGCAGCCGCGGCTGTTCGAGCACTTCCACACCGGCAGGCCCGCAGGCGGCCACGGCATCGGCCTGGCCCTGTCGCGGCGGATCATGCGGGCCCACGAGGGAGACCTCGTGCACGAGCCGACTCCCGGCGGCGGTGCGACGTTCACCCTCTGCTTTCCCGCCGACGCCTGACCCGGCTCCCCCGGCCTCGAGCAGCCCGTCCATGAACGGCTGATGAACGCCGGATGACGCCCGCGTGAAATCCGCGCGGTTCGGTCGTACCCAGATGACCCCACCGCCGCCAAGGACGCGTAGCATGCCAGGTGGCCAGCGAGCCTCGATCCACGCGTCTGCCGCCAGTCCCCCAAGGAGGTGTCCGATGAGTGCCGACGAACTGCTTCGCATGATGCTGTCGACCCTGCCGACCCGGCAGCTCCGCCGCAGCCGAATCCGCCAGTGGAACCGCACGCTCGCCCGCCGCGCGGCGAGCGTCGCCCCGGAGTCGCTCGAGAGCCGGTCGATGATGTCGACGACGAGCGGCGACCTCGCCACCACCTCGCTGACGGGCGTGGAGCCGGCGGCCTATGCCACCACCCTCGCCGCGCCGCGGACGTTCACGATCACGTGGGCGTGGAACGAGAATCGTACGTTCTCCGACTTCAACCCGCAGGCCGACGTGCTCGCCCTCGACTGGTTCAGCGGCAGCGAGCTGCGGCTCGTGGAGGAGTCGGGCAACGCCGTGCTGCGGATTCCGTCGATGCAGCAGTCGTACCGGCTCGCTGGCGTGCCGCTGGCCAGCCTCACGACCGCGAACTTCACCTGCAAGGACCCGTCGGCCACTGAGTTCGTCGCCGCCACGCTCGCGACCGCCCCCACGCCGACGCCCAGCCCGACGCCGGATCCGGCCCCCACGCCGACGCCGACACCAACGCCGACACCCGCTCCGGCGCCCACGGGCGGCGTGACGTTCAAGGTGACCAGCGACTGGGGCAGCGGCTTCAACGGCGACGTGACCGTCACCAACACGGGATCGACGACGCTCGCCGGCTGGACGGTGACCTTCGACTTCGACGGACAGATCTCGAGCCTCTGGAACGGCACGATCGCATCGCACGTGGGCACGCAGTACACGGTGACGAATGCCTCGTGGAACGGCACGCTCGCCCCGGGTGCCTCGGCCACCTTCGGCTTCGGAGCCAGCCCCGGCGGCGCGAGTGCCGTGCTGAGAAACCTGACGCTCGTCGGGGCGACACCGACACCGACACCGACACCGACACCGACACCGACACCGACACCGACACCGACACCCACGCCGACACCCACGCCGACACCGACACCGGTACTCCTGCCGGGCGGGATCAACTCGGGCAACCCGGGCGACCAGCGGTGGGGCGAGGCCTACTTCGCCCCGTATGTCGACATGGCGGCCTGGCCCGTGCCCAACCTCCTCGACATCGCCAGCGCCCGCGGCGTGTCGCTGCTCTCGCTCGGGTTCATCCAGGCGGCCCCCGATGGCACGCCGGCCTGGGCCGGACTGCCGGTGCTCGCGCCCGGTTCGACCAACGAGCAGGCGGTGGCGATCAACCAGTCGATCAGGTCGTTCCAGGCTGCGGGGGGCGACGTGATGGTCTCGCTCGGCGGTGCGGCAGGCACGAGCCTCGCGCAGTGGTATTCCGCCCGGGGCCGCTCCGCGGCGCATCTCGCCAATGCCTACGCCGGCATCGTCGATGCCTATGCACTCAACCGGATCGACTTCGACATCGAGGGAGCCGCCGTCGCCGATCCCGCGGCGATCCGTCTCGGCAGCGATGCGCTGAAGCTGCTGCAGCAGCTGCGGCCGGGCCTGGAGGTGTGGTACACGCTCCCCGTGCTGCCGGATGGCCTGACTCCCGACGGGCTCACCGTGGTGCGGTCGGCCCTCGCCGCCGGGGTCGTGCTCGACGGCGTCAACGTGATGGCGATGGACTACGGCGAGTGGGCGGCCCCGACCACCGGCGCGAGCGCCAAGTCGATGGGCGCCTACGCCATCCTGTCGGCCACCAGCACGCACGCCCAGCTCACGACGCTCTTCGCCACGTATGGCCAGGGCTTCGGCTGGAATCAGCTCGGCGTCACACCGATGATCGGCGTCAACGACGTGCTCTCCGAGGTGTTCACGGTCGCCGACGCTCAGGCGCTCGAGAACTTCTCCCGGGAGAAGGGTCTCGGCATGCTCTCGATGTGGTCGGTGGCTCGCGACAATCCGGGCACGCTCGGCCAGGCCACCGCCACGGCCTCGGGGCTGAACGCGCCCGCGGGAGCGTTCAGCAGCGTGTTCGCCGACTACGGCACGCAGAACGCGGTCGTGCCAGTGGCCCCGACGCCCACACCGACGCCCACCCCGACGCCCACCCCGACCCCGACGCCCACCCCGACGCCCACCCCGACGCCCACACCGACGCCCACACCGACGCCCACTCCGACGCCCACTCCGACGCCCACTCCCACCGGCCAACTCCCGATCGCCTCCTCCGACAAGGTGCTCGCGGCCTACTTCCCGGAGTGGGGGATCTACGGTCGCAACTTCCAGGTGGCCGATGTGCCGGCCGACAAGCTCAACCACCTCATCTACTCGTTCCTCAACCTCACGAGCAGCGGCACGGTGGCGATCACCGACACCTATGCGTCGCTCGAGAAGCGATTCAGTGCCGGCGAGTCGGTGTCGGGCGAGGCCGACCAGTGGTACTACCCGCCAGGAGATCCGCGGGCCAACCAGACCGTGTGGGGCAACTTCAACCAGCTCGCCCAGCTCAAGGAGAAGTATCCGCACATGCGGGTCAGCATCGCCGTGGGGGGCTGGACGCTGTCGCAGAACTTCAGCAGCGTGTGCGCCACGGCGGCGGGTCGCGAGACCTTCGCCACCTCGCTCGTGAACTTCCTGAACACCTACCGGATGTTCGACGGCATCGACTTCGACTGGGAGTATCCGGGCGGTGGCGGGCTCGACGGCAACTCCGCGAGCCCGAACGACGGGGCCAACTACGCGGCGCTGCTGCAGCTCGTCCGTCAGAAGTTCGACGCCCTCGGCAGCCAGCTCGGCCGCCGCTACGGAATCTCCGTGGCCTCACCGGCGGGCTACGACAAGATCGCCACGTTCAACCTCGCCGGCCTCACCCCGTTCGTGGACCACTTCAACCTCATGGCCTACGACTTCCACGGCACGTGGGAGACCACCACCGGCCACCAGTCGGCCTTCACGGGCGACCCGAACCGCTACGACGTGAAGTCGGCGGTCGACCTGTATCGCGCGGCCGGCGTGCCCGCGGGCAAGATCGTGCTCGGGGCTCCGCTCTACACGCGGGGCTGGAGCGGCGTGGCCAACGGCGGCGACGGCGGCTACCTCGAGAAGGCGACCGGCGCCGCGCCGGGCACGTTCGAGAAGGGGGTCTACGACTACAAGGACCTGCTCGCCCAGGTGCAGGATCCTGCGAACGGCTGGAAGCTCTACTGGGACGACACCGCCCAGGCCGCCTACGTCTACAGCGAGTCGAAGGGCCTCTACAGCTCCTTCGAAACCCCCACGTCGATCGCCCAACGGGCGCAGTGGGCCGAGGATATCGGTCTGGGCGGAATGATGTTCTGGGACATCACCAACGATGCCCTCGACTCGACCGAGAGCCTCGTGGCGGCGGCCTATGCATCGTGGGTGCTCGACGAGGATCTCGCCACGATCCGGTCGAAGTCGCGGCTCACCGGCGAGGTCATCGTGGGCGGCGACGGGGTGATCGCGGCGCTCCCGTTGCAGTGAGCTGGTTTCGCCGGGGCTGCGAGGGGTATTTCCCAAGAGTTGCGAACTCGTTTCGCAACTCTCGACAAACTTCCGACGATCCGGCCGTCGCATTTCCGGGACCAGCGTGCAACTTGATGGGAATCCTCGAGTTTCGCGGGCCACGTCGGTGGTGGCATGCGTTTTGCATCTGGCTAGGGCTCTTACCTGACCACTTGCCCTCCGAGGACCGTTCCGTGATTCGATCCCGCCTCGCGTTCGCCGCCATTGTCACCTGCACGTTCGCCCTCACGTCGCCTGCTGCCTTCGGGGTCGACACCAACTGGACCGGGCTCATCGATGGCTTGTGGTCGACGCCCGGCAACTGGTCGGCCGGCGTGCCCACCGCGAGCGACAACGTCTTCCTGACGGCTCCGGTCACGTCGAACCCCACGATCACCATTCTGGATCCGGCCGTGGCGAACCGCCTGACGGCCAACGGCAGCGGCTACACGGTCACGGGCGGCACGCTCACGCTCTCCGACAACCTCTACGTCGACTCCACCTCGGGCTCACTCGCCATCTCGGGCGGTGCGAGCGTCTCGTCGCCCAACGCGACGGTCGGCATATCCGCTGGCAACTCCGGTAACGAACTGTCGGTGGCTTCGCGGCTGTCGGTCCCGGGCACGCTCAATGTCGGCTTCGACGGCACCGGCAATGCCCTCCGGGTTCTTGCGGGCGGCAGCGTTGCGGCGGGCGGCCTGTGGGTCGGCGGCGTTTCCACGGCAGCCAACAACGCGGTGACGGTCGCCGCGGGCGGCGGCTTGCAGGCGACGAGCAATGTCATCGTGGGCTACGGCGGCGACACCAGTCTCCTCCAGGTCGCCGGCGTGGTCTCCTCGGCGCAGACGTTTCTCGGCTACGACTCCGGAGCTGACGGCAACGTGGTGTTGGTCAGTGCGGGCGGCCGGTGGGCGAATCCCGGAGCGCTCACGGTCGGCCGGCTGTCGAGCGGCAACTCCTTCCGTGTCACGAGCGGCACCCTGACTGTCACGGGCACCGCCAATGACGTGATCATCGGTGACGACGCGGCCGCCAGCGGCAACAGCATCGCCGTGACCGGCGGCACCTTCTCCAGCCAGGCGGCTCTCGTCATCGGCCGGAGCGGCACCGGCAACTCGTTCGTGGCCACGGGTGGCGCTCGGGTTTCGAACGCCAACGCCCGCATCGGCCTCAACGCCGGTTCGGTGTGGAACACGGGCACTGTCTCGGGCGCCGGCACGGAGTGGACGATCACCAACAAGCTCCGCGTGGGTTCCGACGGCAACAACAACGCCCTCGTGATCAGCAGCGGCGGCGTGGTGAGCGTCGCGAGCGACGTGTTCGTTGGCGGCACCTCGACTGGCAGCGCCGTGAGCGGCAACTCGATCACGGTCACCGGCAGCGGTTCGAAGCTGGCGATTCTCTCGCCCACGGCCGACCTCGTGATCGCCTACGGCACCGGCACCTCGAACGTGGTCTCCGTGGCCGAGTCGGGCACGCTGGCGGTGTCGTCGGTGCGGCTCGGGCCGGCCGGCACGCTCGAGATTGGCCTCGGCGGGGCTGCCGGCTTCGTCAACCAGGCCGCCACGATCGACGCGCCGCTCGGCGGTGGCCAGGTGGTGTTCAACCACTCCGACGCCGCCTATTCGTTCGCCAATCCCATCACCGGCTCGACGCGGGTGGTGCAGCGTGGCAGCGGCAAGACGACGCTGAGCGGTTCGAGTTCCTACACCGGAGCCACGCTGGTCTCGGCAGGCACCCTGGCCCTGGCTGCCGCCAGCAACCCGATCGCATCCAGCGGCACCATCGACGTAGCCGCGGCCTCGGTGCTCGATGTGTCGAGCGTGACCGGCGGCTTCGTGCTCGCCTCGGGCCAGACGCTCTCGGGGGCGGGCCTGGTGACGGGCGGTGTCACAGGCACGGCGGGCTCGATCGTGTCGCCGGGCGGTGCCGCGGTGAACACGCTCACGTTTGCCTCGACCCTCAACCTCCTCGGCACGCTGGCCATCGACGTGAGCGGCACGACTGCCGACCTCGCGGCGGTCGGCGGCCTGCTGACCCTCGACCCGGCTTCGACCGTGAGCTTCACGGTGGGCAGCCCGCTCACGGAGCCGGCGTACGTGTTCGCCTCGTACAACTCGCTGCTGGGCACCTTCGGCAACGTCACCGGCCTGCCGACCGGCTACGCCCTCGACTACAACTACCTGGGCGGCAAGCAGGTGGCCCTCGTGGCGGTGCCGGAACCCGGCACGCTCATCCTCGGGTCCACGGGCTGCCTGTTCGCAGCGTTCAGCCTGTCCCGCCGCTCGCGGCGGGGCAGGGGGGCGAAGTGAGCCGCCCGCCGTCGAGGCCAGCCGTACGTGCCACCTCCGCCACCAGCCCTCTTGCGTCGGGGTGATCGGTGCCACCAGCCAAGGCAGTGCTCGCGGCCGTCGGCGAGCCCGATTTCGCTGAGCTCCGCGAGCTCGCCACCACGATCTGGCGGCGGCACTACGCCTCGATCATTCCGGCAGCCCAGATCGAGTTCATGCTCGGCGGCCGGCTGAGCGACGAGGCGCTGCGTGCCCAGATCCGCGCGGCCGACCGGTGGCTCGAGATCCTGCGGGTCTCGGGCACGCCGGTCGGCTACTGCTCGTCCGAACTCTCGGACGACTGCCGCGGCACTGGGCTGCCCGCATTGAAGCTCGGGCAGCTCTACGTGCTCGACACGCATCGCGGCGAGGGCCTGGGCACACTCATGCTGGACCACGTCGAGCGCCGGGCCCGGGCTCTCGGCAGGCAGGAGCTCTGGCTGCAGGTCAACAAGCGAAACGTGTCGGCCATCGGCTTCTACGAGGCGATGGGGTTCACGAAGGCCCGTGAAGCCGTGATCGACATCGGCTCAGGCTTCGTGATGGACGACTACCTGCTGGCGAAGCGGGTGTGACCGCCCCGCCGAAGGGACGCCCATCTCGGCCGGCGGCTGGCGACGTTGCACCATCGCGGGTGGGCGAGGGCAGGTCGCGTCTGTCACGGAAAAGCTGACTCAATCAACCAGTGGGCAACACAGGATTCGAACCTGTGACCTCTACGGTGTGAACGTAGCGCTCTAACCAACTGAGCTAGCTGCCCGAAACGTGCCGCACACAATCAAAAACACCGCATTTCCCGGCACGGAATGCACATCAACGGGACAAATCCTACACCCGCGCACATCGCGCGCATAGTGCCCAACGCACCAC
>JBJTRH010000076.1:0-2101 GCA_046076065.1 Planctomycetaceae bacterium
CTGCCACCAGCTCACCGTGCCCTTCGCCGCCTGCGGGCTGCGGGACCCGGTCTCGGTGCAGGCCCGCACCACGGGCCACGACTTCGACAGCTTCCCGGCGAGTTCGATCATCAAGTTCGAGTTCCCGGCCACGGCCGAGCGTCCCGCGATCCCGTTCTGGTGGTACGACCGCAAGGGCAACAAGCCGCCGATGGAGGTGTTCGCCAAGTGGGGCATCGACAAGGTGTCCGACAGCGGCGTGCTCGTGGTGGGCGAAAAGGGTGCCTTCTACAGCACCGACGACTACTGCGGAAAGTACGAGCTCAAGGGCGTCGACAAGGTCACGGTCGACTACGAGAAGGCCGATGACCAGGGCAAGGGCTTCGACGTCAACAACATGTTCGAGTTCTTCCGCGCCAAACGGGAGGGCAACCCGAAGATCGCGAAGTCCAACTTCATCGATCGGGCCGGTCCGCTGACCGAGACGATCCTCCTCGGCAACCTCGCCGTCTGGGCGGCGGCCAAGGGGGGCGCCGACGGCGAGATGGGCGACTGGGGCGAGAAGGTCGAGTGGGACGCGAAGAACCTCAAGGTCACCAACCTCGCCGCGCTCAAGACTCCGAAGGTGGCCGACCTCATCAAACCCGTGTATCTCGCCGGCTACCGCTTGGACTGACACCTTCATGCGATTGTGCTCTCTGTTGCTCGCGGGGTGCCTCCTCGCGTCCTCGGCCGCTCGCGCGGCGGACCCCGCCGACGTGGTCGCGGCCCGCACGCGGGTCGCGGCGATCGCCGGCGCCACCTGCGCCGGCGGCGACACGATCACGGAGATCGTGATCCCCGACGGCTCCGGCATCACGGCGGCCGACGTCGACCTGTTCGCGAAACTCGACGGGCTCACGAAGCTCCAGATCCTCAACTGCCGCGAGTTCGACGACGCGATGGTCACGCGGCTCGCGGGCCTCGGCGGCCTGACGACCCTCGCGATCACCAACAGCGGCATCGGCGACGCCGCGGTCGAGACGATCGCCGCGTCGTTCCCGAACCTCGTCGACCTCGACCTCTCGAGCAACACGAACCTCACCGGCGCGGCGATGAAGTCGATCGCGTCGCTCCCGAAGCTCGAGCGGCTCACGCTGGTGCAGACGCGGTTCAACGACCTCAACTTCCGCCGGCTCTCGAAGCTCGCGGGGCTCAAGGCGGTCGACCTCCGCGGCAACATGGAGGCCGGCGACATGACGCTCGGCGTGCTCGGCGGCCTGCCCGGCCTGCGGGCCGTGAAGCACCGCAGTTCCGTGGTCACCGACGAGGGAATGGCGGAGCTCGCGAAGGCCGCCGCCCTCGACTCGCTGCTCGCCCAGGACTTCGCGATCACCAATGCCTCGGGTCCGCATCTGGCGGCCCTCGCCAACCTCACGTCGCTGGAGATCTTCCGCTGCCAGGGCTTCGGCTCCGACGGCGCCCTCGCCCTGGCCCCCTTGAAGAAGCTCTCCCGGCTCACGCTCCGCGACCTGCCCGAAGTGGGCGATCCCGGCCTGGCCGTGCTGGCCGACCTACCGGCCCTGAAGCGGCTCTACCTCCACGAACTCGCCTCGGTGGGCGATGACGGGCTGAAGCATCTCGCGGCCGCCAAGGACCTCGAGGTGCTCGATATCTGGAGCGTGCCGAAGATGACCGACGCCAGCGTGGCGGTGATCGCCGGCCTGCAGAACCTCAAGGAGCTCTCGATCCGCGAGACGGGCGTGACGGAGACGTCGCTCCAGGTGCTGGCCGCCCTGCCGAAGCTCGAGTCGCTGACCTTCAAGAACGCCGCCGTGTCGCCCGAGGCAGCCGCGAAGGTGAAGGCCGCGAAAGCCTGGAAGAAGCTCGACCTCGGGAAGTGATCCCGTTCCGCGGCCCCTCGTAAGCCATGACCCGGGCACTCCGATCGCTGGCGCGTCTCGTGACGGGTCTCGCGTGCCTCGTCCTGCCCGCGGCACGGCCGGCGGCCGCGGGCCAACCCGCGACGATCGAGCGGCTCGACCCCGCCTTCGCCGCCCGCGACGCGACGGGCGACTGGCTGTGGTACGACGCCCGGAAGCTGACCGTCGAGGGCCGCGGCTGGGACGACACCGGGCGGTTT
>JBJTRH010000077.1:0-9162 GCA_046076065.1 Planctomycetaceae bacterium
GTGGATCATGTCGTCGATGTGGCCGATGGGGGTGGACCGCAGCATGGTCAACACGTTCATCCGCCCGAGCTACAGCCCGGGCTTCCTCTCGAACGGCGCGCTGTTCGACGACACGGTCTTCTACCAGGCGGGTGTCTACAACGGCATCGACGGGGGCGCGGCCGGGATCTTTCGCGAGGGCACGGCCATGGCCTGGGCCGGCAACACCTGGTGGGAGCCGCTGGGTCCCTTCGGTCTCGGCTACTCCGACATGGAGCATCACGACGCTCCGGCGATCCGCGTCGGCATGAGCGGCGTGTTCGCGAAGAGCCCGGCCCGGCTGGTCGCCGACAGCCTCGCGTTCGCCAATCCTGAAAACACGATCGTCCGGCTCTCCGACGGCACGCCGCTCGCCGAAGAGGGGGCGCTGGGCCCGGATTCGCGGGTCAATCGGTTCAACTACCACCTCGCCACGGTCGACGCGGGCTGGAAGTACCGCGGCTGGTCCGCCTTCGCGGAGTATTCGTGGCGGCTGCTCAACGGCTTTCGCGGCACGGGCACGTTCGAGCGGAGCAGCCTGTTCGACCACGGAGGCAGCGCGTTTCTGGGCTGGTGCTTCGTGCCACGAACCTACGAGGTCTACGCTCGCTCGAGCGCCCTGACGGGGCCCTACGGCTCGGCCGCCGAATACGGCGGCGGCCTCAACTGGTATCTCCACAAGACGCGGCAGAGCCGGGTGACGCTCGAGGGCCTGTGGATCGACGGGTCGCCGGCGCAGAACTACCTCTATCCCTATCGCGCGGGCTATACGGGCACCGCGATCCAGGCGCAGTACATGGCGATCTTCTGAGCCCCTACAGGCCCAGCGTGATCAACACACCGCACGTGAGGATCGCAGCGCCGGCGAGCGCGTGGGAGTAGCGCTCGAGGCCCTTGGCCGGCAGGAGCGACGCTCCGCCCCGGAGCGCGACGACCGCGATGCTCATCGCGGCGATCGTGGCCCCCGCGAACGCCACGGCCACCGCGGCCACCGCCCACCAGCTCGCCTTGGCCGCCGGATACATGAGGAGTGGAATCAGCGGCTCGCACGGCCCGAACGCGAACACGAGAAACAGCAGCCACGGCGACCAGACCGGGGCCGAAGCAGCCGGCGACACCTGCGACGCGTGGACGTGGAGATGCGGGGTGTCGTGCGTGTGTGTGTGCGCATGCACGGTGCCGTCGGCATGCGCGTGGACATGGTCGTGCGGGGCGTGCGATCGCGCAGCCCGCACGATGCCCCAGGCCGCGTACGCCAGTCCGAAGCCGATCATCAGCCAAGCGGCCACGTCGCCGCGAAAGGCCTCGAACGCCTCCAGCCGCATCACCGCGAGTCCGAGGGCGAGGCCGACCAGGCCGATCATCACCGAGCCTGCCACGTGGGCCACGCCGCACGCCGCGGTCACGCGGAGTGTTTTGCCGAGCGACCAGTCGCCCGCCCTCGCCATGGCCACGAAGGGCAGGTAGTGGTCGGGCCCCAGCAGCGTGTGGACCGCCCCCACGGTGATCGCCGTGACGCACAGGGCGAAGCTCTCGGGTAGTGCGTAGGTGACCATCGGATCTCCCGCCATCCTCACCTTACTATAGGGGTTTCATCGGCTGTGAACTCGTTTCCGCGTTGCCAGTGGACCCGGGCGGGCGTTGGGGGCGATGGTCAATCGATCGACACCTCCGTCGTTCGGTGCGGCCGCGTGGTGGCCTTCGTCGGCTCGGGCAGCGGGAGCGGTGGTTCAGATCCGCGCTGGGCCAGCCTGCGGGCGAGTTCACGGAGTTGCATCCGCACCCTGCGCCCCTCGTCGGGAAGCGTGTCGCGGCCGTTGTAAGCGACCCGCAGCCAACGTCCGGCTTCGGCGAAATCCTCGCGTTTGAGCAGCTCGGCCCCTAGCGCCGCCGCTGCCGCCGCGGCGGCCGGATCGGCTTCAAGTTCCCGTCGCAGCCGAGCCTCGGTCTGCTCGTCGTCGGCACGGCGGTGGATCAGGGTTCCGAGGTCGAAGACCACGTCCCAGGTCGACTCCGGCTCCCCGTCAGCGCTGGTCCGCTCGGCTCGGTGTCGGACTGTCGCCCGTGACCGCGGCACGATCATGTCGACGTCGCGGACCGTTTGGAGCCGCAGCCGCATCCGGTCCGGCCCGGAGACCGGAAGCGTGACCGAGCCTCTGGCCGCGACGATGGCGTCGACGTTTCGCTCCACGTCACCCGCCTCGACCGTGAGAATGAGCACGGGGCGGTCGCCCGCATTGGCCACCTTCAAGGAAGTGTCGTCCATGGTGGCCACGATGTTGTCTGAAGCGACGGTCCCGGCCGGCCCGACGTCGAGCGACCACGCGTCCGGATACTCCACGTCGAGCAAATGCAGGAACATCGCCGAGTATTCCTTGAAGATGCCGGCGTGCTCGTGCAGTTCATCGCCTTCGATCACCTCCACGACCACCCGCTGGCCGACGTGTCCCTCGAGGAGCGGGTCATGAGTGCTGCTCACTTCCGTCAGCACGCTTCCCCCGAGCTTGGTGAGGGTGTCGGCACCCTCGGCGGCGACGTACCGGTCTTGCATCTTCTGCACCCGGCCCATGACGAGCGCCAGGACATCACGGAGCGAGTCGGTGGCTGATCCGAGGAAGTTGCGAAGTCGCCTCGCGAGTCTGCGGGCAGCCCCCGGATGAAATGACCGTACGATGTCCGCGTCGCGCCGGCTGCGTTCTGCATCGGTGAGCCGGTCGGCATACCGAAGGATCGCCTGAACGAGCTTGTATTCGGCCGCGTAGAGCAGGTACGAGGTCTTCGCTGCGTCGCTCCCTTCGCGCTTCGGAAACGTGAACTCCATGCCCCCGGAGCAGAGGCCCATGCGGCCCCAGACCCGCTTGCCGTCGGCCTTCTGCAGCGTGACGTTGAATCCGTCGAATGACCGCAGGCAGCGATCGGTGATCCGCGACCGCAGGTAGCCCGCGAGCGACGTAACCATGAAAATGAGGCCGATCGTGACGAATAATGAGAGATCCATGATCGCCTCCTGCCTCCATCGCCATCGGAAGGATAGCCCGGGTGCGCGGTCCTCGCACGCTCACCGGCTGGCGGCGATCGAGGCACGAAACCGGCTGATCGCATAGACGAAGAACACCAGCCCGATGCCGGCCACGGCCGCGAACTGGGGCCAGACCGTCTCCAGGCCCGCACCCCGGAAAATGATCGCCTGGGCGAAGGAGACGAAGTGCCGCGACGGCAGCACGAGGGTGAGCCGTTGGAGCCACTCAGGCTGGCTCTCCACCGGCGTGCTGCCGCCGGAGAGCATCTGGAGCGTGAAGATCAGGAGGATGATCAGGAGCGCGAACTGCGCCATAGTGCGGGCGATGGTGCCCAGGAAGATGCCGAGCGCCGTGGCGAAGAACAGATAGGTCGCGACGCCGACCAGGAACAGCGGGATCGAGCCGGCGATCGGCACATGGAGCATGCCCTTGACCACCACGAACAGCGAGATCGTGGCCGCCACGAGGATCACCAGGCCATTCGACCAGACCTTGGCCAGGGCGATCTCCAGCGCGGTCAGGGGCATGACCATCAGGTGCTCGAGCGTGCCGTGCTCCCGCTCCCGGATCAGGGCCGCCCCGGTGAGGATCACCGTCAGGAGCGTGATCTGGTTGATGATCGCCACGAAGCCGTTGAACCAGCTCGTGTCGCCGTTGGGGTTGAAGGCCTTGCGAATCACGAGCCGCACAGGGGCCACGAGCTTCTCATCGGACCGTCGCAGGTAGCGGGTCATCTCGTCGGTGAGGATCCGCTGGATGTAGGAGGCGCCGTTGCTCGCCTGGTACATGGCGGTCGCGTCCACGTTCACCTGGATCTCCGTCCGCCGGCCGGCCCGGAGGTCGGCCTCGAAGCGGGGCGGGATCACCACCACGAACATGAATCGCCCCTCGTCCATCGCCCGGTCGATGTCCCCGGCGGCCAGCGGGCCCGGCGGCTTGAACCGCGGGGGGGAGAAGCAGGCGGCAAGGTGCAGGGAAAGCTGCGAGTTGTCCTCGTCGACGAAGGCGATCGACGCGTTGTGGACCTCCGACGACGTGCCCCGCGCCTGCGTGTAGATCGACATCGTGAAGGCGTATGCCACCAGCGCGAGCATGACCACGTCGCTCCGCAGGCTGCGGAGCTCCTTCACGCCCAGCCAGAAGACGGTGGCCAGCGAGGGCATGCTCAGGTCTCCTGCCGGTGGAGGAGGAGCATGGCGATGGCCAGCAGCACCGGCACGAAGGCGGCGAGCGCGAGGGCGTCGGGCACGAGGAGCCGGGCGTCGAGGCCCTTCGTGAAGGCCCCCACGCTGGCGTGCATGAAGTAGGTGGTGGGCCAGAGCGTGCCGACCACGCGGGCGTTGCCCTCGAGCGTGGAGACCGGCTGGAGGAGCCCGGAGAACTGCGTGGTCGGCAGCATGGTGAGAATCGCCGTGGCGAACACCGCCGCGACCTGGCTGCGGGTGAAGGAGGCCACCAGCAGGCCGATCGCCGTGGTGGCCATCACGTAGAGCAGGGCGCAGAGGGTGAGCATCCATCCGCTCCCCTTGAGCGGCACGCCGAACACGGCCACCGCCATGATCGTGAGGATCATGAAATTGATCATCGCGATCACCACGTACGGCAGCTGCTTGCCGACGAGGAACTCGAGCCGCGTCGTGGGGGTGACGTAGAAGTTGACGATCGACCCGAGCTCCTTCTCACGGACCACGCTGACGGCCATGAGAATCGCCGGCAGGAGCACGAGCAGGAGCGGCGGGATGCTCGGCACGATGGCATAGACGCTCTCGAACGACGGGTTGTAGCGAAAGCGGGGCTCGATGGCCGGGAGGCGGCGGACGAGGGCGGGGCCCCGCGGACTGCGGCGGAACGCGTCCTCGACGTGCAGCATCACCGTGCTGCTGGCGTATTGGGCGATCGTCTCGCCGCGGAACGGGTTGGCGCCGTCCACGACGGCCGACACCTCAGGCGACGAACCCCGGGCGAGATCGCGGCCGAACTGGTCGGGCACCTCGAGCGCCAGCGAGATGTCGTTGGCCCGCATCCGCCGCTCGAGATCGTCCACGCCCGCGAGCTCCGGCTGGCGGAGGAACGACCGTGAGCCGGCGAACGAGGCGAGCAGGTCGCGGCTCGCGGGGGTGCGGTCCTCGTCGAGTTCGGCGAAGCGGATGTCTTCCACGTCGGTGGTGATGCCGAAGCCGAACACGAGCATGAGCAGGATCGAGCCGCCGAAGGCGAAGGCGAGCCGGACCGGGTCGCGGAGGATCTCGAGCGTTTCGCGGTGGGCGTAGGCCAGCATGCGGGCGAGGCCCGGCAGGGCGGGCGGCGCCGCGGGAGCGGAAGGGGTCGCCAGTGCCGACGTGGCTGCCGGCACCGGCGGTGCGGTCGCCGTTCGATCCTCCTCGGCCGCCGCGATGCAGGCGATGAACGCCTGTTCGAGGTCGTCGCAGCCGCTGGCCTCGATCAGCGCGGCCGGCGTGTCGCAGGCGAGGACCGTGCCGGCGTGCATCAGCGAGATCCGGTCGCAGCGAAGCGCCTCGTTCATGAAGTGGGTCGAGATGAAGATCGTCACCCGCTGCTGCCGCGACAGGTCGACGAGGAGTTCCCAGAACTCGTCCCGCGCGACCGGATCGACGCCCGACGTGGGCTCGTCGAGGATCAGCATGTCGGGTTCGTGGATCACCGCCACCGCCAGCGACAGCCGCTGGCGGACGCCGAGCGGCAGCACCTCGGCGAGGTCGTCGAGGTGGGGGGCGAGGCCGAACCGGGCCACCAGTTCGTCGATCCGCGCGGTCGCCCGCCCCGTAGGCAGGTGGAACAGCCGGGCATGGAGCCAGAGGTTCTGGCGGACGGTGAGCTCCGTGTAGAGCGAGAAGGCCTGCGACATGTAGCCCACACGCCGCCGGGTGTCGGTGCCGTCGGCGTCGACCCGCTCGCCGAACAGGAATGCCTCCCCCTCGGTCGCCGGCAGGAGGCCGGTGAGCATCTTCATCGTGGTCGACTTCCCGCAGCCGTTGGACCCCAGGAAGCCGAAGATTTCGCCGCGGTCGATCTCGAACGACACGTCTCTCACGGCGGTGAACGCCCCGAAGCGGCGGGTGAGATGGCGGGCGACGATGGCGGGCTCGCCGCCGGTGGCCGTGCGGGGTGGGATCACCAGCGGACCACCGTCGCCCCGCTGCGTGGCCGGGAGGAGCTCCACGTACGCCTCCTCCAGCGAGCGCGTGCCCGTTCGCCGCATGATGTCGGCCGGCGTGCCGGCGGCGAGGATCCGCCCGGTGTCCATCGCGATCAGCCAGTCGAACCGGGCCGCTTCGTCCATGTAGGCCGTGGCCACGACCACGCTCATCTGCGGGCGGTCGCGGCGGATGTCGTCGATGAGGGTCCAGAACTGCTGCCGCGACAGCGGATCGACCCCGGTGGTGGGCTCGTCGAGGATCAGCAGGTCGGGGTCGTGCACGAGCGCCGTGCAGAGGCCGACCTTCTGCTTCATCCCCCCCGAGAGCTTGCCGGCCGGTCGATCGGGAAAGGGGGCGAGCCCCGTGGCGGCGAGCAGGTTCGCGATCCGCGCCGTCCGCTCCGCCCGACGCTGCCCGAACAGCCGGGCGAAGAAGTCGATGTTCTCGAACACGCTGAGTTCCATCGACAGGTTCTTGCCGAGCCCCTGCGGCATGAAGGCGATCCGAGGGCAGACGGCGTCGCGGTGTCGGAGGTCCGCCATGTCGCCGTCGAGCACGGACACGCATCCCGACTGGATCCGCTTCGCTCCGGCGATGAGGCCGAGGAGGGTCGACTTGCCGACGCCGTCGGGCCCGATCAGCCCCACCATGCGGCCGGCGGGAATCTCGATGTTGAGGTCGCGGAGGGCGGCCACGTTGCCGAACCGGTGCGTGAGCCCGGTCACCGACGCGACCACGTCCGTGCGAGCGTCCATGCCCACTCCGTCAGTTCGCGGCGGCAGGGGCGGGGGGCGGTGGAAACGGCCGTTCGAGGTCGGCCGGCCAGGCGACGGTGTCGTCGAGCCTGACGAAGCCCACGCCACGAAGGCCGGTCTTCACCCGCTCGATGTAGGGCGCGATCAGTTCCGGCGGGAGCTGCAGCTTGACGCGGAACATCAGTTTGTCGCGCTCGCTTTTCGTCTCCACCTGCTTGGGCGTGAACTGCGCCTCGGGCGAGACGAAGCTCACCTTCGCGCGGCCCGCATACTCGGGGCGGACATCGAGGCAGATCCGGGCATCGGCTCCGATCCGCACCCGCCCGGCGTCCTGCGCGGGAAGGAAGATCTCCATGTACACGTCGGATAGGTCGAGGAGCGTGATCGCCTTGCCGCCCGCCGCCAGCACCTCACCCTCCTCGGCGAGCCGGTAGAGCACCCGTCCGCGGACCGGCGACGCGAGCGTGGAATCGGCGATCTGGGCCTGCACCCTCCGCACCTCTGCCCGAGCCACCTCCTCCGACTGCTCGACCGAGCGGAGCTTGGCCTTGGCGGCGTTGACGTTGGCGTCGGCGACGCGGAGCTTGGCATCCTTCTCCTCGAACTCGTCGCGGGTGATGGTCTTCGAGCCGAGTAGCTTCTCCGCCCGGGCAAACTGCTGGCGGGCGTAGAGCTGCTGGCTCTCCTTGCTGACGATGTCGGCGGTCACCTCGGCGGCCGACTCCTCGGCCTCCGCGATCTTGGCCTTCGCCTTGGCGAGTTCCGCCTCGAGCTCCGCCGTGTCCATGGCCACCACCACCTGCCCGGGCTCGACGAGATCCCCCTCCTTGACGCCGATCGTCTTGATCCTGCCGGCATACTTCGCGGCCACGTCCACCTGGATCGATTCGATGCGGCCGTTTCCGGAGACGATCCCCGCGGGCAACGAAGCGGCCTGGCGGCGGGTCCACTCCTGCCAGGCGAGGAACGCCGCGGCCGCCGCGACCACGAGAAGGAGAAGCCTGCCGACGATCTTGCTGCCCATGGACGGTCGCTCGAGGGAACGGGCCGGGCAAGGTCCTCCCTGCGCCGGGGCTGCAGTATCACCGATCCACGCCGGGGCGTGAAACCGAGCCCAGATTCACCGGGCCGGATCCAACGCACGCCACGTCGACGGTTTCGCTCTTGCCCCGGGGGGCTGCGGGCGCGATGCTCCCCGCCGACCCGTTCGGAGCGAGGATGCCGTGGTCTCGACCCAGATCTCCGCCGCGTCACGCCGCCGCTGGTACGAGCCGCCGCCCCTCCACGCGCTGCGGCGGCGCTGGCGCATCGCCCGACTCCACCGCGCGGGGAGGCGGCTGGTGTTCATCGCCGGATGCGCCCGCAGCGGCACCTCGTTGCTCAAGCAGTTGATGACGGAGTTTGACGACACGGCGGTGTGCCCGAGGGAGCGGCCGATCTGGCACTTTCTGGAGATGGCCGATCGCCCCGAGTCGTCGCTCGTGGTGAAGCGGACATCCGAGTGCCATCGCGGACTCGAGCGACTCCCCGCCGCCGTGGACCTGATCTACTGCGTCCGCCATCCGTACGACTGCCTCACGAGCGCCCATCCGCAGACGCTCCACCTCCGGCCGTTCCATGTGACCCGCGAGCGGTGGCTCGCCGAGTACGAGGCGCTCGGGCGTCTGCGGTGCGAGCAGCCGTGGCGGGGGATCACCGTCGTTCGTTACGAGGACCTCGTCACGCGGCCCGACGACGTCCAGGCGACGATCGCCGCGGCGACCGGACTGCGGTCGCAGGGCACGTTTTCGGTGAACTCGCAGGGCATCGAAATCCGGTCGGTGTCCCTGGAGAAGTGGCGGCAGCGGCCCGAGTTGCGCGGCTACCTGGCGGGCCTCGACGCGGGCTGGCAGGCCGAGATCGGCCGATTCTGCGCGGAGTTCGGGTATGGCCCGCCGCCACCGCTGCCGTAGATGGACGGGTTTGGAGAACCCGGAGAAGCCGGGCGCTCTTCGGCCGGGCTGGCCTCGCGGCGGCCTCGGGGCGTCGCTACCCTCCCGCGCCCGGCGGGCGACGACCTCCGTCGCGCCGGGTGGAGGTGCGTCCGTCCGTGCCTGCGCGTCCCGTCATCTCGATCGTCACGCCGACGTTCAATCGTCGCGAGGCGCTGCTCCGCGCGTTGGCGAGCACGCGGGCACAGACGTGCGCCGACTTCGAGCACATCGTCGTCGA
>JBJTRH010000078.1:0-13566 GCA_046076065.1 Planctomycetaceae bacterium
CGATCGACGTGTCGCGGTACGGGCTGATCTACGCCTGCGCCCAGAAAAACGCGGGCATCGCCGGCGTGACCACCGTCATCATCCGCAAGGATCTCCTCGAGCGATCCCACGACGACCTGCCGACGATGCTCGACTACCGGACGTTCGTGAAGAACGGCTCACGGCCCAATACGCCGCCGGTGTTCGCGATCTACATCCTCAACCTCGTCTGCCGCTGGATCGTCGACCGCATGGGAGGCCTCCCGGGGATGGCGCGGCACAACGCGGCGAAGGCCCGGCTGCTCTACGAGACGCTCGATCGATCGGGCGGTTTCTACGCCGGCCACGCGCGGCCCGAGTGCCGCTCCGACATGAACGTCACCTTCCGGCTCCCCAACGAGGCCGCCGAGAAGGCGTTCGTGGCCGGTGCCGCCACCCGTGGCCTGATGGATCTCAAGGGGCACCGTTCCGTCGGCGGCATCCGCGCGAGCATTTACAACGCGATGCCCGTCGCCGGCGTCGAGGCGCTCCGTGATTTCATGACCGACTTCCAGCGCGACCACCAGGACTGACCCGCCGCCTCCCGCCCCCGGATCGCCGCCTCATGCCCTCGATCATCGTGCTCGACACGCTCAGCCCCGACGGCCTCGCCCTGCTGGAGGCCGCGAAGGCGCAGGGCATCACCCACGAGGTGAAGACCGGCCTCAAGGGAGACGCGCTGCGGGAGGCGCTCGCCCAGCACGACGGCGCCATCTGCCGCAGCGGCGTGAAGATCACCGCCGACGCGCTCGCCGGCAACCATCGCCTCCGGGCGATCGTGCGGGCCGGGGTGGGCACCGACAACATCGACAAGGAGGCGGCCACCCGCCTCGGCATCGTGGTCATGAACACGCCGGCGGGCAACACGCTGAGCACGGCGGAACACGCCTTCGCGCTGATGCTCGGCCTGTCGCGAAACGTGGCGGCCGCCGACGCGAGCCTGCGGGCCCAGAAGTGGGACCGCAACAAGTTCATGGGCGTGCAGCTCGCCGGCAAGACGCTCGGCATCGTCGGCCTCGGCCGCATCGGCCAGGCGGTGGCCGAGCGGGCCCGGGCGTTCGACATGCGGGTGCTGGGCTACGATCCGTTCCTGTCGCCCGATCGCGCCGCCGAGCTGGGCATCGAGCTGGTCGAGAGCGTGCGGGGGATGCTCCCCGAGGTCGACTACCTCACCGTGCACACGCCACTCACCGACGAGACCAGGCACCTCGTGGGCATGAAGGAGCTCGACCTTCTGAAGCCCGGTGTGCGGCTGGTCAACTGCGCCCGCGGCGGCATCTACGACGAGGCGGCCCTCGTCGAGGGACTGAAGCGAGGCGTGATCGGGGGCGTGGCGCTCGACGTGTTCGAGAAGGAGCCCTGCACCGACAGCCCGCTGTTCGGCATGCCCGGCGTGCTGGTCACACCGCACCTCGGGGCCAGCACCGAGGAGGCGCAGTCGCAGGTCGCGGTCGAGGGCGTCGGGCTGCTGGTCGACTTCCTCACCACGGGCGCGGTCCGCCACGCGGTCAACTCCTCGGCCATCGATCCGGCCGCGATCGAGGGCGTCCGCGGCTTTCTCGATCTCGCCTGGCGGCTCGGCCAGCTGCTCTCCCAGCTCGACAGCGGCCATCCGCGGTCGTGCTCGATCTCGTACCGTGGCGAGATCGCGTCGCGCAACACCCGGCTCGTGACCGCCGCCTTCGCCGCCGGCCTGCTCGAGCACGCGTGTGAAGATGTCAACATTGTCAACGCCGAGATGCTCCTCCGGGAGCGCGGCATCGAACTCGTGGAGCAGAGCCGCACCGATCCCGGTGCCTTCAGTTCCGTCGTCGCCGTCGACCTCGTGACCGGCGACCAGGTCCACCGTGCCGCCGGCACGCTGTTCGGCCACTCGATGCCGAGGATCGTGCAGCTCGAGGGCTACCGGCTCGAGGCCTACCTCGATGGCGTGCTGCTCGTGTTCACCCACCAGGACGTGCCCGGGATCATCGGCCGCGTCGGCACGGCCTTCGGGCAGCTGGGCGTGAACATCGCCCAGATGACCGTCGGCCGCTCCACGCCCGGCGGCGACGCGATCGGCGTGCTCAACCTCGATCAGGAGCCCGCGGCCGATTCGGTCGCGGCTGTGCTGGCCTGCCCCGGCGTGCGGTCGGCGAAGGTGATCTCGCTCCCCCAGGCCGGCCGCCTGCCGCCCTGGCTCGCCGCGGCGGCCACCGCGTCGCGATCGGGCCGTCGGGGCTGACCGGTCTCCCGCCGCGATCGTCGCGAAAGCGGCGCTGCCGGGAATAAACTGGGTCGGTCGGCGGGAATGCACGGGTGCGGGGCGAGGTGCCCCGCGAGGGCTCCCCGCCGGGCCTCCGGAACGCCCAGCGCATGCCCTCCCCACCGGCGTTCGGCGAACCGTTCGAGACCTGGGTGGCGGAGCATGTCGATGTGCTGTACCGCGTGGCGTATCGGCTCCTCGGCGACCGCCACGCGGCCGAGGACGTGCTCCAGGACACGTTCCAGTCGGCGTGGTGCAGCCGCAGTCGGTTCGATGCCTCGCGGAGCGAGCGGGCCTGGCTGCTCGCCATCCTCCGGCGGCGGGTGGCCGACCACTGGCGGCGACGGAATGACCGCGAGGTCGTCGGCGGCGATCTCGTGCCCGCGCCGACGACGGCCGGCGACGATCCGTTTCGCGACGAGCTCTCCGGGGCGCTGCAGGAGGGGCTCGCCCAGCTGCCCCGGGACATCCGCGAGACGCTGCTGCTGGTCGTCGTGGGAGAACTCACCCACCAGGAGGCCGCCGACCTGCTCGGCGTGCCGCTCGGCACGGTGCTCTCCCGCGTCAGTCGCGGGCGGAGCCGTCTGCGGGAGTTCCTGCTGGCCGGGAGAACCGGGATGACCCGCGTGCCCGACGGAGATCGCGGCCATGGATGATCGTGGGCTCGATGACCGGCTCCGCGACGTGCCGACGCCGGCGCGACTCGCGCGTCGCGTCGTGGCCGGGTCGTTCGACGACGCGTCGCTGGACCGCGCGCTCCGCCGCGTGGCGGTGCCCGACGGGCTGGCTGTCCGCATCGCGGCGGCCCCGCGGCGGCGCATGGCACCACGGGCCCGGCCCGCGCGACGGCGGGCGTCACGGGCCTTCGCCGCGGTCGCCCGCGACCTGATCGCGGTGGCGGCCGCGCTGGCCGGCATCTGGCTCGTGGCTGCCGGTGGCGCGAGCCTGTCGCGCACGCTCTCCATGCCCCGCAGGCCGCCGGTCGCTGCGCGAATCTCGGAAACGCGGAGACCAGGAGCCACGCCCCGGGCCGGGGCGGCCGATCCACGCCGCGAGCCGCCGACCGTGATCGCTCGAGGAGACGAGCCACCGCGAACCGCCACGCAACCGCCGGCACCGTTCGTTCCCGCCGTCGAGGCGGTGGCCGACGCGGGCCATCCCACTCGGCCTGCGGCGGCCGCACCGGAGGTCCGCGGCATGGCCGTCGGCCTGCAGCCCGAGGCGGTATCGTGGCCCAGGTCGCCGCTGCGAACGCCGCGGGATGCCTGGCGGCGCGTCCCGCGATCACCTGGATACGACCTGCTCTTCGAACTCTCGCACGGTGAGCCCCCCTTCGTCGACCCGCGATCAGAAGGCCTTCGCGCCGACGTTCCGCCGCTCACCGTGCAAACCGAGTCGTTCGACCGCTGGGTGGCCGCCGCACCGCGGGGACAGCGGCTCCGAACGGAGCACATCCTGGCCGCCATCGCGCCGCCCCCGGTCGTGAAGGCGTCGGCAGCGACTCCTGTCACGGTCGCGATGCACGGAGTGCGATCGCTCCGCGACTCCAAGGGCCCGCCGTCCCTGATCGTGGAGGTGGCGGCGACGGCCGGCGGCTTCGCGGATGGGGAGGAAGGGCGGAGCGGCATCGCCGCCACGATCGTGCTCGACCGTGCCGCTGGCGACGAGCCGCTCGCGTGGCGATGGGCCTGTAACGCCGTCGCGGCGGTGGCCGATCGGATGCACGACGACGACCGCGTGACCCTCGTCGTGGCCGGCCCGGTGCCCCGCGTGCCGGTCCGCGACGCGGCCGCGCCCGAGCTCGCCCGGGTTGCCGCGGATCTGGCGGAGCTCACCCCATCGGAGAGCTCGGATCTTGATGCGGCGCTGGCGGTCGCGCGGAAGGTGTCGGCCCACGACACGCGAACCGTCGTGGTCACGCACGATGGCGTGGGCGACGCAAGCGACGGCGAGACCCGGTCGGCCCTCGGACGCTGGCAGGAGCGGGTGGCGGGCGGCACGGAATCGTCGTCGAGCGATGGCTTGCCGGATTTCGTGGTCATCGACACCACCGTGGAGTTCGAGCCGTCACGGCCCGCCATCGCGTTCGGCCGGACGGCGGCCGACTCGGTGGCGATCCGCCGGGCCCTGCTCACGCGCGTCTTCGTTCGCGACACGCTCGTCGCAGCACGGGCACGGCTCACGGTCGACTTCGACCCTGGCACCGTCGCGGCCTACCGTCTGATCGGCCATCACCAGTCGGCGGTCGAGTCGCTCTCCGACCTGGCGTCGGCGACGATCGACCTCCACGTCGGTGAAACGGCCCGCGCCGTCTACGAGGTGGTTCCCCGATCCAAGGCGCCCGTGAAGGCTCTGGCGGTGTTTCAGTGGGCCTCCGCGGACGGCAACCGCGACGCGCGGGCGACGCTCCACGCGGGGGCCGACACCACCGCGGCCACACCGTCTGCCCACGGCTGCGAACTGCTCCTGGCGGTCGCCGTCGGCGAGGAGAAGACAGGCTCCGCGCACGCCCTGCCCCGTGGCCGCGCGGCCGATCTCGTCGGGCGGTGGCGGGCTCGAGGCGACGTCACGCCGCTCGGCATGGTCCTCGCCGACGCGCTCGTGTCGGCACGCCCGCGCGTTCCGGGGACCCGCGATCCCTGACGTGGTTTGACGCCCTTCGACGGCCCCCCCACAATGCCTTGCTCTCCGGGGACTTCCACCGACCCTCCTTCCCACGCCATGCGCACGGCCGGCCCCACCCTGTTGACCCTCCTGCTGCTCGCGCAGCTCGCCATCCCGATGGGGGTGGCTGCCGCCGCGGCTGGTGACGGCGGCGGCGATGCCCCGCCCCATGCGGCGGCCGACGAGACGCTCCGCACGCTCCTCGATGCGCTCGAGGAGCGGCAGATGCCCGACGCGATGCTGTGGGCGGTCGAGTCGGCCGGCCGCGATCCGTCGCTGTCGCCGGCCGTGAAGGCCGAGCTGCCGTTTCTCCGTGCCACCGCACTCGTCGGCCTGAGCCGCACGGAAGCCGATCCGCAGAAGCGGGGCAAGCTGCTCGACGAGGCGGAGGCTTCGATCGACGCCTTCCTGAAGCAGTCGCCCGCGGGCGAGCGGGCCATCGCGGCCTTCTCGCAGAAGGGGAACCTGCTCGTGGAGCGGGGCCGCGGCAGGCTCGTCCTCGCGGCGCGGCCGGGTGCCAATGCCGCGTCGCTCCGGGCCGAGGCGGTGAAGTTCTTCGATGCCGCCATCAAGGTGCTCGGCAGCCCGCCGGCTCCGGCGGGCAAGCCCGGCGACGCGAAGAAGCCGGAGCCCGTCAAGGAGATCGGCACGCCCGCGAACGCCGAGGAGGCGGTGCTGAAGGAGCTCCGTGCCGTCGACGCGGACATCGAGCGGATCCGTGAGCCCGTCAAGGAGATCCGCGCCCGGGCCACGGCGAACGACGAGGAGATGCGGCCCGTCGTGGAGGAGATCGACCGCCTCGACCGGGCACTGCACAAGGTGGGCGTGGAGCAGGCGGCCCTGGAGAAGTCGATCGCCACGGGCCGCCAGGAGATCGCCAAGCTCCGCACCCCGCCGAAGCCCGGGAAGGGTGACGAAAAGAAGGATCCCAGGAAGCTCAAGGCCGAGTTGGAAGACCGGTACAAAGCCAACATGGCCGAGGCGCAGAAGCGCGAGGCCGAGTTGCCGGCGCTGAACGCCAAATACCAGGATCTCGATGAGCAGCGGAAGAAGCTCCTTACCGAGAAACGGAAGCCCGACGGCGAGCTCTCCAAGCTGAAGAAGCAACGGATGCTGATCGACCGCGAACTCGACGCCGCGGAAAAGCCGCTCGAGGGGCTGCTCGACGAGCCGCTGGATCGGCAGGAGGCGCTGCGGACGAAGCTGCTCCAGACGCGGCTGTTGCTCGCCGAGGCCTTCTACGAAAAGTCGAAGGCCTTCGAGCCCTCGTCGCCCGAGTGGAAGGCCGCCCTCGTGGCTTCGACGGCCGGTCACCGGGAACTCGTCGAGAAGTACGGCAAGCTCGGCGTGGCGTATCTTGCCCGGCTGAATCAGGGCCGCAACCAGGCGCTGCTCGGCGATCACGACGGGGCCCTGGGCACGCTCGCGCCGCTGTATGGCCTCGAAGCCGCGCCCGGCCAGCCGATCTCGGCGCTCGGCATGACGCTCAAGACGCGGGCTCTGGGGATCGCCCTCGACAGCTGGCTCACGAAGAAGCAGTACCGCGATTTCACCGGCCCCACGCCCTTCGACATCGCCGAGTATCGAAAGAACTCGCTGGTACGGTTCGCCCTCGCGCCCACGAAGGACGGCAAGCCCGATCTCGACCTGGCCACCGTCAAGTACCGCGCCGCGGTGATGCTCGATGCCCGCGCGGCGGAGGTGGCCGACAAACAGGCCGACGCCGCGAAGGTGCTGCGCCAGGACGCCTACAAGCTCGCCCGGGAAGTGGCCCTTGCGGGCCGCGACTTCTCCAAGGAGGCCCGCGACCTGTCGGGAAGGCTCGGCAAGGACGTTCCGGAGGTGCTCGACGAGGGCTTCGAGTCGCTCGTGTCGGACGCCCGCGCCGCCGTCACCGTGCTGCAGGCCCGGGCGCTCGATGCCAAGCAGGCCCAGGCCGATGGCAAGGCGGCCGAGGCCGGCAAGGCCATCGAGGAGGCGGGCACGAAGCGGGCCGAGGCGATCTCGCTGTTCGAGAAGGCGATCGCGACGGGCTCGGACGACCCCGCCGCCGTCAACGACGCCCGTGCGACGCTCGCGTTCCTGTTCTACGACGCCCGCCAGTATCCCAAGGCCATCGAGATCGGCGTCGACCTCGTGACGAACTTTCCCAACGCGCCGGGCAGCCGGAAGGCCTCGCGGGTGGTGCTCGCCAGCCTGCAGGCGCTGGCCCAGCAGGGCGACCCCGCCGCCCGACAGGCGGCGAAGGCACGGCTTGCGGACGTGGCGGCGCTGATCGCCAAGACGTGGCCCGGCGACGCCGAGGGGGCCGATGCGTTCTCGATCCTCGTGAGCGATGCGATCGCGTCTCGCAACGCCGACACGATCGGACGGCTGCTCGCCGCGATCCCGACGGCATCGCCGCGGCGTCCTGAGTTCCTCATGCGGCTGGGCACGGCCCTCCGGCGGGAGGCCCAGGAGGCCGGCAAGGCGGAGGAAGGATCGCGGCCTGCGGGCGATGCGATCGCAGCCTGGAACGCCGCGGCCCGCGCGGCGATCGACGAGGGGCTGGCCGCCGTGCAGGCCGCCGGGGCGCTGCCTCCCGGAGCCGGTGCGAAGGTCGTCGTGGCAGCCGCACTCGCCCGCGGGCAGATGGCCATGGAGGCGCAGGACTTCGCCGGCACGGCGTCGATTCTCGAGCATCCCGTCTACAGCCCGCTGACGTTCGGCGACGGCGCCGTGGCCGACGGCGCCCGTACCGTGGCGCTGCGGTTCTACGTCGAGACGGAGCAGCCCGAGAAGGCGAAGGGGGTCATCGACCAGATGGAAAAATCTGCCGGTGCGGGCGCCGAGGCCTCGGCCCGCCTGGTGGGCAACTACCTCGCGATCAGCCGCGACCTCCAGGCACAGCTCGAAGCGCTCTCGAGCGGCCCGAAGGCCGGCTCGCCCGAGGCCCGGCAGCAGGCCACGAAGATCCTCGACGGCTTCGAGAAGGTGCTCGAGGGGCTGCGGACCCGCGATCCGAAGCTCACGTCGCAGTTCTTAGTGGCCGACACCTACCTCGCCCTCGGCACCGGCAAATCGCTCGCGGCGGTGGTGCCGAAGGACCGCATCGACCGCTTCCTCGGCAGGTCCGAGGAGACGTTCACCAAGCTGCTCGCCCGGACGGACGACGCATCGGGCACCGCGGAGGACCGCGAGCAGGTGGTGCGGTTCGAGCCGACGATCCGCCGGCGGATCGCCGCGATCTTCAAGCGGCAGGGGAAGTGGGACGCGGCCCAGGAGCAGATCGGCTTGATCCTCGCCGACCCGAAGGGTCAGAACTCGCTCGACGTGTAGTGGGAGGCGGCCGAGTTGCTCGAGGCCGCCGGCCGGTCGCTCGCCGACTCGGATGCGTCGAAGGCCGATGCGCTGCTCCGCGAGGCGGCGGCGGGCCGAAAGGCCGACCCCGTCCAGATCTGGGGCTGGGGGGGCATCGCCAACAAGCTGGCCCGCCAGGCGTTCGCCGGCAGCGACGAGGCCGCGATGAAGTCGCGGGAGAAGTTCTTCGAGGCCCGGCTGCGGGTGGCGCAGACGCTCCTCGCCCGCGCCCGGCTGCCGGGGGCCGCCGACCGCGACAAACGGCTCGACACCGCCATGTCGGCGATCGTCATGACCCGCAAGCTCTATCCCGATCTCGGTGGCCCGGTGCTCGAGAAGAAGTTCGAGGCCGTGCTCAAGGAGATCCAGAAGGAGCAGGGATCCGCCGCACCGGGCGGATTCAAGCAGCTTGAAGACCGGGCCGCCGCGCCGGCGGCTGCAGCCGGCAGTTGACCGACGGCCCCTTCCCGACAGGCCTCGTAGCATGAGTGTGTGCCCTGTGGTTTCCCGAGCGGTGCGGCCGGCCCGTGCGGCCGCCGCGGCGATGCTGGTGGTTCTCCTCGCCGGCCCGGCGCGGGGCGACGTGCCGGGCGAGGTGCATCGAGTCGTCGGTCCGCGGCTCGTCGGAGAGCTCGAGCTTTCCCCCAACGGCGTCGCCGTCACCACGGAGTCGGGCAGCACGACGCGGGTGGGCATCGAGGAGGTGCGGTTCGTGCGGTTCGCCGACGAGCCCGATTCCCTCAGCAACGCGCGGTCGCTGCTCCTGCGGCGCAGCGGCGGCGACGCGGTGGAAGAGATCGCCAAGTTGACCGACGCCGAGCGGGCCGCGGCCACCTCTCCGGTGCTCGCCGACATCGCCTTCGTGAAGGCCGCGGGCGAGGGATACGCCGCGGTCTCGTCTGGTGACAATCTCGACGCCGCCGCCAAGGGCCTCCGGGATTTCATCGCGGCCAACCCGCGGAGCCACAACCTCCACACTGCCAACGAGGTGCTCGGGGGCGTGCTCGCCCGCGCGGGCCGCTATGCCGACGCCGCTGCAGCCTATGGCGAACTCGCCAAGGGACCGCCCGCGATCGCCGCCCGGGCGGCCGTGCTGAAGGCGGAACTGCAGATCGCCCAGGGGCGCGCCGCCGAGGCGCTCCGCGACTACGAGTCGGCTGCGGCCGCCGCCGGGAAGATCGATGGCGACGTGGGCCGGCGGGCCCGACAGGCCGCCGAACTCGGCAAGGCCCGCTGCCTCGTGCTGCTCGGCAAGACCGCCGACGCGATCACGGCGTGCCGCAGCGTGATCGCGTCATGCCGCCCGGACGATGCCGGCCTGCTGAGCCGGGCATTCCTCGTGCTCGGCACGGCCCAGCTCGCCGCCGGCTCGATGGATCACGACGCCGCCGTCTCGCTTCTCGCGGTCGACCTCGTGCACAACGCGGTGCCGGAGGACCGGGCGGAGGCCCTCTACCATCTCGTGGGCCTGTGGGAGCGGAACAACCACCCCGAACGGGCCCGCGACGCGCGGCAGACGCTGGAGGCGACCTTCCCGGACAGTCCGTGGACGGCGAAACTCCGGGCCGGCAAACCTTCCTGACCCGCCCTTCCGCCCGACTTCGGCGGGACGGTACATTCTCTGGTCTTGGGCATCGGAGCCTTTCCCCTCGCGAGGAGTCGATCATGGTCGCGGGTTCGTGTGACGGCTGGCGGCTGTGGTCGGCAGCGTGGCGGAGCGGAATGACCAGCCTCGGCCGCATGGTGGTCGTCGCCGCCCTGTTCGGGGCGTGGGGCGTGGCCGCCACCGCGATCACCCCGACCGTGGCCGTCGCCCAGGACGAGGAGGCCGCGGCCGACGGGGCCGCCGCGGAGGCGGAGCCCGAAAGCTACCTGTCGTTCCTCGTGAAGGCGCTCGGCATCAAGTATGTGATCGTGTTTCTGCTGCTCTCGTTCGGGCTGGTCGCGCTGCTCGTGATGTGCTTCATGCAGTTCCGCAGGACGGTGCTCATGCCCGAGGCGCTGTCGCAGCAGTTCGAGCAGCACCTCGAGGCCAAGGAGTTCCAGCAGGCCTACGAGCTCGCCAAGAACGACGACTCCTATCTCGGCAAGGTGCTCGCCGCGGGCATGGGCAAGCTCCAGTCGGGCTACCCGGCCGCCGTCGAGGCCATGCAGGCCGCCGAGAGCGAGCAGGCCATGTCGCTCGAGCACAAGATCAGCTTCGTCTCGCTGGTGGGCGCCCTCGCCCCGATGTTCGGCCTGCTCGGCACCGTGGACGGGATGGTGGCGGCGTTCATGAAGATCGCCCAGAGCACCACCACGCCGAAGCCGAACGAACTGGCCACGGGCATCCCCCAGGCCCTCGTCACCACGCTGATCGGCCTGTGGCTCGCGATCCCGGCGATCGCCTGCTACGCGATCCTGAAGAACTGGCTGCAGCGGTTCAACACCGACGTCGACGACGAGGCGATGCGGCTGATGTCACGATTCCAGACCATGGGCAAGAAGTGAGCCGCCGCGACGGTGGCTGACGAGGGCACACTCCGGCATGGCACGCAGGAAGAGCGACGGTCCGTCGCAGACCGAGATCGACATGACGCCGATGATCGACGTCACGTTCCAGCTGATCACGTTCTTCGTGTTCACGCTGAACTTCTCGGAGGCGGTGACCGACGACCGCATCCAGTTGCCGATGAGCCAGCTGGCCAAGCCGGCGGAAGGCCCTCCGGCCGACCCGATCACGCTGCAGGTGATGACCGACGGCCGCGTGATCTATGCCGGCGAGCCCGTGGCGCTGGCCGACATCGGCGGATACCTCGAGAACGAGAAACGGGTGATGGTGGCGGCGGGCAAGGAGCCGAACGCGGCGACCGTGATCCTCCGCGCCGATGGACGCTCGCGGACGGGCGACGTGCAGGACCTCATCAAGGCCTGCCAGGAGAAGGGCTTCGAGAAGTTCGTCCTGCGGGCGCAGTACGACGAGAGCAAGTGAACCGGAGCCGCACGTGGCCAAGGAACGCGAAGCACTGCCGAGCAAGATCGCTATCGACATGACGCCGATGATCGACGTCGTGTTCCAGCTGATCACGTTCTTCATGCTCACGCTGAAGACCGTGGTCACCGAGGGCGACTTCGACATCAAGATGCCGCTCGGCGCCAGCGCCGGCGCGGCCCTCGACGACCCGCTGCCCCCCGTTCGTGTGCGGATGACGGCCGGCCCGGGTGGCGAGCGGACGAGCCTCTCGATGAACGGTCAGCCGGTCGGCGATTTTGACGAACTCCGCACCCGGATCGTGGATCTCGTGGGCACCGGCCCCGGCTCCAACGCCGACCGCACCGAGGTGGAGCTCGACTGCGACCCCGTCCTGACCTACGACAACGTGATTCGCGCCGTGACGGCGGTGTCGGGCAAGGTGGAGCCCGACGGCACGGTCGTCGACCTGATCAAGAAGATCAAGTTCGCACCGCCGAAGAAGAAGTAGCACGGCTCGCGGGCGGGCTCAGCGCTGCCCGTGCCCCGAACTGCGTGAGCGTTGGCTGGACTAGCGGCGCGGGTGGAACTTGCCGTGCACGGCCTTGAGGCGGCCGGCGTCCACGTGCGTGTACCGCTGGGTGGTCGCGATGCTGGCGTGGCCGAGCATCTCCTGCACGTGCCGCAGGTCGACACCCCCGGCCACGAGGTGGGTGGCGAAGCTGTGCCGGAGCGTGTGCGGCCCGATGTCGGGCGGAATGCCCGCCCGCTCGGCGTGAACCCGGACGATCTCCCAGATCCGCATCCGCGAGAGCCGGTTGCCGCGGGTGGAGAGGATCGCCCAGGTGGGCTGTCCGGCCGCCCGCGTGGCGAACGCCTGCCGCGGGCCGTCGAACCAGGCCCGCACCGCCTCCACCGCCCGGCGTCCGAGCGGCACCACCCGCTCCTTGCTTCCCTTGCCGCGGCAGGTGCAGAAGGTCTCGGCGAGATGCACGTTCGCGAGCCGCAGCGTGGAGACCTCCGAAGCCCGGCAGCCGGTCGCGTAGAGGAGCTCCAGCAGCGCCCGATCCCTGCAGGCGCGGGGCGCGCTTCCCTCCGGGCTCGCGAGCAGCCGGTCGACCTGCTCAGGGGAAAGCGTGCCGGGAATCGCGTCGTCTCGCCGTGCGGCCGCGATCAGGTCGGCCGGGCTCTCAGTGATGATGCCTTCGAGCTGCAGGAACGAGTAGAAGGTCTTGAGCGTGGCGGCCTGCCGGGCCACGCTCGCTCTGGCGAGCCCCTTCTTCGCGAGTGCGGCGAAATAGTCGCCGAGATCCCGCACCGTCATCGCGGCCGGCGGGCGGCCGGCGAGCCAGGCCGTGAAATCGCGGAGGTCGCGGCGGTAGGCGGCCTGCGTGTTGGCGGCGAGGCCCCGCTCGTGGCGGACGTAGTCGAGAAACCGCTCGACGAGTTCCGGAGCCGCCGCCCCCTGCCCGGCCGCGACGACCCCATCCAGGAGGATCTTCCGCGTCCGACGAGGCTTGGGGCTGTTGGTCACACGTCGTACCCGAGATTCGGGGCGAGCCAGCGCTCGATCTCCGACACCGGCATTCCCTTGCGGGCCGCGTAGGCCTCGACCTGATCCCGCGTGATCCGGTCCACCGCGAAGTATCGGCTCTCCGGATGGGCGAAATATAGCCCGCTCACGCTCGCCGCCGGCATCATCGCGCAACTCTCCGTAAGCCGCATGCCCGCCTCCTGCTCCGCGCCCAGCAAGGAGAAGATCGCCTGCTTCTCGGTGTGGTCGGGGCAGGCGGGATAGCCCGGCGCCGGCCGGATCCCGCGGTAGCGCTCGTCGATCAGCTGCTCGTTGGTGAGGTTCTCGGAGCGTCCGTAGCCCCATTCCCGGCGGACCTTCGCGTGCAGCCACTCGGCACAGGCCTCCGCCAGCCGGTCGGCGAGCGCCTTGGCGAGGATCGAGGAGTAGTCGTCGTGCTGGGCGTCGTACTTCCGGCACAGCTCCTCGCAGCCGTGGCCGGTGGTCACGGCGAACGCCCCGAGGTAGTCCTTCCGGCCGCTCTCGGCGGGTGCCACGAAGTCGGACAGGGCGTGGAACACGTCCTGCCCCTTTCGCTCCCACTGCTGGCGGAGGGTGTGCACCCGGCCCAGCTCCGAGGTCCGCGATTCGTCGGCCCAGAGGGCGATGTCGTCACCGATCGAGTTGGCGGCGAAGAAGCCGTAGACGGCCTTCGCCTGGAGGGCGTCGTCGCGAACGATCTGGTCGAGCATCTCGAGGGCGTCGCGGTGCAGCTTCTTCGCCTCCTCGCCCACGACCGGGTCGGCGAAGATCGCCGGATACTTCCCCTTGAGCTCC
>JBJTRH010000079.1:0-7867 GCA_046076065.1 Planctomycetaceae bacterium
CCACGCCGACGATGTCGCCGAGGTCGAGGCAGTCGACGACCTGCCAGATCTCGGGCCCCACCTGCTTCTTGCCGAGCATCAGCTGGATGCGGCCGGTGCGGTCGTGGAGGTCGATGAACACGAGGCTGCCAGCGCTCCGCAGCAGCATGATCCGCCCGGCGACGCGGACGGTCGGCCCGTCGTCGGCCGTCTTCTCGACGTCCTCGCCGCGGCCCCTGACGTCCGCGATCGGCAGGGCGCCGTCGAACCGCTTCCCCCAGGGGTCGATCCCCATGGCGACGAGCCGGTCGAACTTGTCGCGCCGCGCCTTCTCGAGCTGGGCGGCGGTGCCGGAGGCGGATTCGGAATCGTGGGGCTGAGCCATGTCGATGCGCTGCCGAAAGAAGTCGAAGGGATGCCGGATGGGCCCGGATTGTCGCCGGGCGGGCGTTTCGCGAGAAGGCCAGCCACGCAGGAGCGGCCCACCCCGTTGGAGCCGGCCGCAGACACCTCGGCACCGAGGCCCCTACACTGCTGGACGCTGCCCTGAAAACCGCCGCATGAGCCATTCGCCCCAGCCACCGTCGCTGTTCAGCATCGAGCTCCGCACCGCGCGGTGGGAGATGCTCGTCGCGTGGTATCGCGACATTCTCGGGCTGAAGGTGCTCCTCCGCGTGGAGGACGACCACTACGCCCTGCTCGACGCCGGCTGCACGCGGCTGGCGATCATGGGTCGAACCTCGCCCGGCGAGCCGAGCGGCCGCTGGAGCCTTGGCTTCGAGACCGACGACCTCGATGCCGCCGCTCACAGGCTCGGCACCGCCGCCACCTCGCCCCCCCGGGCCAATCCCGAGGGCTTCCGCGAGCTCGTCGCGATGGATCCCGACGGCAACAAAATCAGGATGTTTTCCTGGGCATCGGGCCACCACGCATGACTCACGCAGCGGCAGCCACCGCCCTGATCGGCATCCTGACGGTCTCCGACCGGGCGAGCCGTGGTGACTATCCCGACGAGGGGGGCCCCGCGATCCTCGACTATCTCCGCGAGGTGCTCGCGAGTCCGTGGGAGCCGCGCGAGCGACTCGTACCCGACGACCTCGAGACGATCGCCGCCGCGATCCGTGATCTGGCCGCCGTGGGCTGCTGCCTGATCGTCACCACCGGCGGCACCGGCCCGGCGCCTCGCGACGTCACGCCCGAGGCCACGGAGCGGGTCTGTACGCGGCTGCTCCCCGGCTTCGGCGAGGCGATGCGGCAGGAGTCGCTCAAGCACGTGCCCACCGCGATCCTCTCACGGCAGACGGCAGGCATCTGCGGAATGGCGCTGGTCGTGAATCTCCCCGGCCGGCCGCGGAGCATCCGCCAGTGCCTCGACGCCGTCTTTCCGGCGATCCCCTACTGCGTCGACCTGATCCACACGGGCGTGCCGGCGGCGCCGCGGCTCGACACGAACCCGGATCGCCTGACGGCGTTTCGTCCGCAGGCGTGAACGCGACCCGACGCGGGACGACGGATCCCGTCGCTCACGCGCCCGGGCTGCAGGGATTTCAGGCGAGCGCCCGGGCGATCTCGGGGGCGAAGTAGGTAAGGATCCCGTCGGCGCCGGCCCGCTTGATCACCAGCACGCTCTCGAGGGCCGCCTTCGGGCCGTCGAGCCAGCCGTTTTCCGCGGCCGCCCGAATCATCGCGTATTCGCCACTGACCTGGTACGCGAACGTGGGCACGCCGAAGGTCGCCTTCACCCGGTGGATCACGTCGAGCGACGTGCCCGCGGGCTTCACCATCACCATGTCGGCCCCCTCGGCGATGTCGAGGGCGACCTCCCGCAGGGCCTCGTCGGTGTTGGCCACGTCCATCTGGTAGGTCTTCTTGTCCGCCACCCCGCGGCCCGCGGCCGTGCCGAGGGCGGCGGCGCTGCCCACGGCGTCGCGAAAGGGCCCGTAGAACGCCGACGCATACTTCGCCGCGTAGGAGAGGATCGCCACGTCGTCGTGGTCGTGCTCGTCGAGCGCGAGCCGGAGCGACCCCACGCGGCCGTCCATCATGTCGGATGGCGCCACCACGTGGCAGCCGGCCTCGGCGAGCACCACGGCCTGCCGGCAGAGGACCTCCACGGTCTCGTCGTTGACGATCCGGCCATCTTTCAGGAGGCCGTCGTGGCCATGGCTCGTGTAGGGGTCGAGGGCCACGTCGCAGACGATCCCGAGCGCGTCGCCGTATTCCTTCCGCACCGCCCGCACCGCCCGGCAGGCGAGGTTGTCGGGATCGAACGCATGGGCCGCGTCGTCGGTCTTGCGGCCTGGATCGACGACGGGAAACACCGCGATCGCCGGGATACCCAGCCGGAGCGCCTCGCCCGCGGCCCGGAGCACGCCCTCGATCGGCAGCCGCTCCACGCCCGGCATGCTCGGCACGGGATGCACCGCCTCGTGGTCGTGCACGAACAGCGGCCAGACGAGATCGGCGGCGGAGAGCGTCGTCTCGGCGACGGCCCGCCGCAGCCAGTCATGCCGCCGGGTGCGGCGGAGCCTGGTGTCGGGGAACCGGCCGGGAAAGGGCTGCGGTGTCACGGGATTCTCCTGTCCACGATCACGACCGAGCCGATCGGCACGGGAGGCGGCCCGGGCGGCCCCACGAGCGTGGCGACCGCGCACGACTCCTCGGTCTCCCAGAGCGTGACGCGGCGGGCGATCACGCCGAGGCCCGCGAGCACGTGGGGCGCCACCACCTCGAGCAGGTAGCGGGCCATGTTCTCCGCGGTCGGATTCCACGGCAGCACGAAATACTTGGTCGGCTCCGCGACGCGGACGGCCGCGAGCGTGGTCTCGTCCTTCTCGAACAGGACGAACGCGTGATCCCAGTGGTCGTCGAGCCAGCCGAGCATCCGCTTCTTGATCAGCGAGAAGTCGACCACGCGGCCCACGTCATCGACCGCCGCGCCCCCTTCCTCCGCCTCGACCTCGATGTCGACCCGGTAGTTGTGACCATGGAGGAAGGCACAGCGGCCCTCGTGCCCGTAGAGCCTGTGGCCGGCACAGAACGACAGCTGCCGGATCAGCGAGAGGTGCGTCACGCCCGAACCTCGGCAAGCGTCTCGATGCGGATCGGCCGGATGTCGAACTTGGGGTTCTGGCCGAGGAACCGGCAGGGGTTGTTGTGGAACACCTCGATCGCGTCCTGGAGCGAGTGGCCGCGGCGGCGATACTCGAGGATGCACTCCTGGAGCGTGAAGGGGTCGCTTGGCCCCCAGTCGGCCGAGGAGTTCACGAGGATCCGCTCGGTGCCGTACTTCTCGAGCATGTCGACGGCCCGCTTCGGCGAGCACTTGGTGATCGGATAGAGCGTGAAGCCCACCCAGTAGCCGGCGTCGAGGCAGGGCTTGATCGTCTGCTCCTCGACGTGGTCGATCCAGATTCGCCCGGGATCCACCTTCATGCCGGCGAGCACCTCGAGCACCTTCCGCGTGCCGTGGGCCTTGTCGGCGAGATGGGGCGTGTGGATCAGCACGAGCTGCCCGTGCTTCATCGCGAGCTCCACGTGGGCCTCGAGCGACTCACACTCGTTCTTCGTCGACTTGTGGAGGCCGGTCTCCCCCACGCCGAGCACCGTCGGCTTGGCGAAGAACTCGGGGAAATGCTTCAGCACCTCGCGGGTGAGCGTGGGATTCTCCGCCTCCTTGGGGTTCACGGCTACCCAGCAGAAGTGGCGGATGCCGTACTGGGCGGCGCGGGTCGGCTCGAACTCCGAGATCTGCCGGAAATAGTCGATGAAGGTCTCGGGGTAGAGCCGGTCGAAGCCGGCCCAGAAGGCGGGCTCTGCCACGGCCACGACGCCGCTCATCGCCATCCGCTCGTAGTCCTGCGCGGTGCGGGCGATGGCGTGGTAGTGGGGCTGGACGATCTGCATGGCGGGGCTCCGGTGATCGGCTCGGATCAGACCTGGGCGAAGCGTTCGAGCAGGGCCACGATCCGCTCCCCCGCGGGCTGCCCGCCGGCGAGCGTGCCGACGGCTTCCCGCAGGGCCGCGAGCTTCGCCGCCGCAGCCGCCCCCGGTCCGCGGCCCTCGCGGGCCACGGCCGCGTCGAGCCGGTCGAACAGGGCGGCGACCTCGAGCAGCTGGTGGCGGGCCTCCAGAAAATAGGTGTCGACGACCTGGTCGGGCGTGAGCATGCTGCACCGGAGAAAATGGGCGATCCCGGGTTTCCGGGACGGGATGGTCTCCGCTACATAATAGCCTCGCCATCGGGCGAAAGCGGCCCGGCACCCGCGGACCGGCCGCCGTGTGCCACGCGCCCCCGCCCAGCCTCCCGAACCCTCACGCCCCATGATCCTCGTCACCGGCGGCGCCGGCTTCATCGGCTCCAACTTCGTGCTCGACTGGCTCGCCGCCAACGCCGAGCCCGTCATCAACCTCGACAAGCTGACCTACGCGGGCAACGTCCGCAATCTCGAGGCCGTCGCGGATGACCCCCGGCACACCTTCGTCCGCGGCGACATCGCCGACCGGCCGCTCGTCGAAGGCCTGCTCGCCGACCGCAGGGTCCGCGCCGTGGTGCACTTCGCCGCCGAGAGCCACGTCGATCGCTCGATTCACGGGCCGGCCGACTTCGTCGACACCAACATCGTCGGCACGTTTCGGCTCCTCGAGGCCGTGCGGTCATACTGGACCGGCCTGCCGCCGGCCGAACGGGAGGCATTCCGGTTCCTACACGTCTCGACCGACGAGGTCTTCGGCACGCTCGCCGCATCCGACCCACCGTTCCGCGAGACCAACCAGTACCTGCCCAACAGCCCGTATGCCGCGAGCAAGGCGGCCTCCGACCACCTCGTCCGCGGCCACCATCACACCTACGGCCTGCCGGTCCTAACGACGAACTGCTCCAACAACTACGGCCCCTGGCAGTTTCCCGAAAAACTGATCCCGCTGATCATCGCCAACGCGCTCGCCGGCAAGCCCCTGCCCATCTACGGCGACGGCATGCAGGTCCGCGACTGGCTCTACGTCGGCGACCACTGCTCGGCGATCCGCCGCGTGCTCGAAGCGGGGCGACTCGGCGAGGTGTACTGCGTGGGCGGCTCGAGCGAGAAGCCGAACATCGAGGTCGTGAAGACCCTCTGCGGCATCCTCGACGCCGAACGGCCGCGGGCCGACGGAGCCTCGTACGCATCGCAGATCACGTACGTGAAGGATCGACCCGGCCACGACCGCCGTTACGCGATCGACGCCCGGAAGATCTCGACGGAGCTCGGCTGGAGGCCGGCGGAGACCTTCGAAACGGGCCTGCGAAAGACGGTCCGCTGGTACCTCGATCACCAGGACTGGGTCGCCGACGTGACCAGCGGCGGCTACCGGGACTGGATCGCGAAGCACTACGGCTGACGGGGCTGCGATGAGAATCCTGCTCGTCGGCAAGGGAGGCCAGGTCGGAAGCGAGCTCCAGGCCCCGCTGGCGGCCAGCGGCGACCTCGTCGCACTCGACCGGACGGTCGCCGACCTCGAGCGGCCCGACGACGTGGCGGCCCTCGTCCGCCGCGAACGGCCCAACGTGATCGTCAACGCGGCCGCCTACACGGCGGTCGACAAGGCCGAAGGGGAGGCCGACCGGGCGCGGCTCGTCAACGCCATGGCCGTCGACGCCCTGGCGCGGGCCGCGGCCGACGTCGGCGCCACGCTCGTGCACTATTCCACCGACTACGTCTTCGACGGCACGAAGGCTGGCCGCTATGTCGAGACCGACGCGCCGCACCCGCTCTCCGTCTACGGGCAAACCAAGCTCGAGGGGGAGGAGGCCATCGCGGCATCGGGCTGCAACCACTGGGTCTTCCGCACCACCTGGGTCTACGCCGCCCACGGCCACAACTTCGTCCGCACGATGCTCCGGCTCGGTCGGGAGCGAGACGAGCTCCGCGTGGTCGACGACCAGTTCGGCGTGCCCACGTCGGCGCGGCTGATTGCCGCGGTGACGGCCGAGTGCATCGCACGGCTCGCCGCCGGCTCCGCGATGCCGGCGGGCATCTACCACCTCGCACCTCGGGGCGAGACGACCTGGTGCCGGTTCGCCCGCACGATCCTCGCGGAGGCCCGTGGCCACGGCATCGCCCTCCGCTGCCCGCCGGAAAACGTGATCGGCATCGCCACGGCCGACTATCCGCTCCCCGCCCGGCGGCCAGCCAACTCGCTGCTCGACACCGCCAAGCTCGAAACTGCCCTCACCATCCGGCTGCCCGAGTGGCAGGATGATGTCCCATCCGTCGTGGCGGCCCTGGTCGCCGGCCCCGCTTCCTGATCCCTGGAACGTTCCCATGCAGTCACGCAAAGGCATCATCCTCGCCGGCGGCGCAGGCTCCCGCCTGCACCCGGTCACGCTCGCGGTGTCGAAGCAGCTGATGCCGGTCTATGACAAACCGATGATCTACTATCCGCTCAGCGTGCTGTTGCTCGCGGGCATCCGCGAGATCCTCGTGATCTCCACGCCGCAGGACACGCCGCGCTTTCAGGAACTGATCGGCGACGGAGCCGCCTGGGGCGTCGACATCCGCTACGCGGTGCAGCCGAAGCCCGAGGGGCTCGCCCAGGCGTTCATCATCGGCAGCACGTTCGTGGGTGACGGCCCCTCGGTGCTCGTGCTCGGCGACAACATCTTCTACGGCCACTGCCTCGTCGACCGGCTCCGGACCGCAGGGCGGCAGACGATCGGCGCCACCGTGTTCGCCTATCCCGTCGCCGATCCCGAGCGGTACGGCGTGGTCGAGTTCGATTCATCCGGCCGCGCCAGGTCGATCGAGGAGAAGCCGAAGGATCCGAAGAGCCGGTTCGCCGTCACGGGTCTCTACTTCTACGACCCGCAGGTGGTGGAGATCGCCCGCACGATGAAGCCGAGTGCGCGGGGCGAGCTCGAGATCACCGACGTCAACCGGGTGTACCTCGAGCGGAATGAGCTCGACGTGCAGGTGATGGGCCGCG
Source organism: Planctomycetaceae bacterium (assembly GCA_046076065.1). Classification (GTDB taxonomy): domain Bacteria; phylum Planctomycetota; class Planctomycetia; order Pirellulales; family UBA1268; genus QWPN01. Next base: position 6,943 of record JBJTRH010000079.1, read on the forward strand.
GCGACGCGTGGCTCGACACCGGCACGCACGACAGCCTGCTCGAGGCCGGGCAGTTCATTCAGTCGCTGGAGAAGCGGCAGGGGCTCAAGATCTGCTGCCCGGAGGAGATCGTCTGGCGAAACGGCTGGATCGACGACGCCCAGCTCGAGCGGCTTGCCGCCCCGCTGGCGAAGAGCGGCTACGGCCGCTACCTCCTCGACCTCAAGGAGGAGGGCCGATGAGCGTCACGTCCACGCCGATCCCCGGGGTGCTCGTGATCGAGCCCCGGATCTTCGAAGACTCCCGCGGCTTCTTCTTCGAGAGCTTCAACCACGCCGCCTTCGAGCGGGCGATCGGGGAGGCCGTGTCGTTCGTGCAGGACAACCAGAGCCGCAGCCGGGCGGGCGTGCTCCGCGGCCTCCACTACCAGGTCGACAGGCCGCAGGGAAAGCTGGTTCGCGTCGTCCAGGGCGCGATCTGGGACGTGGCCGTCGACATCCGGCCCGATTCTCCGGCCTTCGGCCGCTGGGTGGCCGTCGAACTCACGGCCGAGAACCGCCGGCAGCTCTGGGTGCCGGCGGGATTGGCGCACGGGTTCCTCGTGCTCTCCGAATCGGCTGACGTGCTCTACAAGACGACCGACTACTACTCGCCGCCGGGGGAGCGGTGCATCGTCTGGAACGATCCCGATCTCGCGATCGAGTGGCCACTGGGCGGAGAGCCCGTCGTCTCGGCCAAAGACCAGCAGGGCCTGCGATTCCGCGATGCCGTCGGCCGCTGACGAGCCTGGCCCGACCGCGACACGCGCCGCACACAGGATCAGAACGTCCGGCAGCCGACCGAGAGGAGCAGGTTCGCCCACGGCTGGGTGTCGGCCGTCTGGATCGTGAGCACGTGGTCGTCGGAGGCCACCGCCGCGTAGAAGTCCCACTTCACGATCGGCACC
>JBJTRH010000080.1:0-5909 GCA_046076065.1 Planctomycetaceae bacterium
CCGCCTGCGGCAAGACGCCCTTCGCCACGTCGCCCGCCTGCTTCCTCGCTGCCCGGGCGCTCGAGCAGGTGAAGAACGACGTCTGCTACAGCGACGTGCCGGCCGTGCTGGTGGGCATCAGCGCCGGAGTCAGTTACGGCGCGCTGGGCAGCACCCACCATTCGCTCCATGACTTCGCCGCGCTGCGGGCAATCCACAACATCACCGTGGTCGCCCCGGCCGACAACGCCGAGACCCGGGCGGCCGTGCGGCTGGCCGCCGTCGCGGAGAAGCCGCTGTATCTCCGGTTCGGCAAGGCGCCGATGTTCGATCTCCCGGTCGCTGCCGCCCCGTTCGCCTTCGGACGTGCGAGCCGCCTCCGTGACGGCCATGACGCCGCAATCCTGGCGACGGGCGAGACCGTGATCCACGCCCTGCTCGCCGCCGAGCATCTCGCCGCGCGGGGCATCTCGTGCCGCGTCGAGAGCATCCACACGGTGAAGCCGCTCGACGCGGATGCCGTGCTCGCCGCGGGCCGAGAGTGCGGCGCGGTGCTCACGGTGGAGGAGCATTCGGTGCATGGCGGCCTCGGCGAAGCCTGCGCCGCGGTGCTCCTTCAGGCGGGCGTGCCCGTGCCCTTCGCGATCGCGGGCCTGCCCGACGCCGACACGGTCACGGGCAGCCAGGCCGACATCTTCCGCCATTACGGCATCACGATGGAGGGAGTCGCGGACCGCATCGGCAACCTTCTCTCTCATCGGCGGCACCGAGCCTCGCGATGATCAACCTTCCGCCCACGCAGATCGGCTCGGGGCGGCCCGTGCCCTCCGCCAACCAGGCGTGACCTCCGATGCCGCTGATCCTCGCCATCGACCAGAGCACCTCCGCCACGAAGGCCGTCCTCTTCGACCACCAAGGCTGCGTGATCGATCGCGCCGCCCGCGACCACGCGCAGCACTGCCCGGCCCCCGGCTGCGTCGAGCACGACGCGGAGGAGATCTGGGCGAACGTGCAGGCGGTGGTGGCGACCGTCGCAACGCGGCATGCCAACCGCCTTGCCGACATCGCCGGCATCAGCCTCGCCAACCAGCGGGAGACGTTCGTCGTCTTCGACCGGGCGACCGGAAGGCCCCTGCGACGGGCGGTCGTCTGGCAGGACCGTCGCGGCGACGATCTCTGCCGGCGGCTCGCGGAGCAGGGGAGCGCCGACCTCGTGCACCGCCGCACCGGCCTCTCGCTCGACGGCTACTTCTCGGGATCGAAGATCCGCCGGCTCGCGGAGGACGAGCCCGCGGTTCGTGACGCCCTCGCCCGAGGACGGGCGATCGTGGGCACGATCGATGCCTACCTCGTGCACCGGCTCACCGACGGCCGCGTGTGTGCCGGCGACTCCACCAACGCCAGCCGCACGCTCCTCTTCGACATCGACCGGCTGGCATGGGACACCGAGCTCTGCGCGCTCTTTCGCGTGCCGGTCGCCGCGCTCCCCGAGGTGCGCCACAGCGCGGCGGCCTTCGGCGAGACGACGGTTGGCGGCGTGCTCCCGCGACCGATCCCCATCATCGGCGTGATCGGCGACTCCCAGGCCTCGCTCTTCGCGCAGCGTTGCATCGCGCCCGGCACGGTGAAGGCCACGTTCGGCACCGGCACGTCGATCCTCCTGAACGCGGGCCACCGGCGTCCGCACGGGGCCGGCCCCGCGGCGACGGCCCTCGCCTGGGTGATCGCAGAGCGGCCGACCTACGCCCTGGAAGGCATGATCAACTCCAGCGCCGCCACGATCGCCTGGCTGCGGGATCGGCTCGGACTGATCGCCGACGCCGCCGAGTCCGAGGCGGTGGCGACGTCGGTGCCCGACAATGGCGGCGTGTATCTCGTGCCCGCCTTTGCGGGCTTGAGCCCCCCGTATGCCGCGGCGACCGCCCGCGCGGCGATCGTGGGCCTCACATCGCACAGCGGCCGCGCGCAGGTGGTGCGGGCGGGGCTCGAGGCGATCGGCTACCAGGTCCGCGACGTGCTTGCCATGCTCGCCGGCCAGGCCGGCGTCGCACCGGCGGCCGTGTTCGCCGACGGCGGCCCGACCCGCAACGCGTTTCTCATGCAGTTCGTGGCCGACGTCACCGGGGTGGAACTCGCCGTCACCGATGTGCCGGAGTCGTCAGCGCTCGGCGCGGCGATGATGGGCATGCTCGGGCTCGGCTGGCAGGCCTCGCCCGCCGGGTTTTCGGAGCTGCCCCGGAGCGTGACCACCTACCGGCCGCGGATGCCAGGAGCCGACGTGGAGCGCCTCGTCCGAGGCTGGCACGAGGCCGTTCGCCGAGTCGAACTCGAAGACGATCGCCCCATCAAGGACATCATATGACGGCATCGCACATCATCGCCGAGTATCTCGTGGAGACGCCGGCGTCGCTCGAGGCGGCCGCGGCCTCGATCGCCGGCGAGCAGTCCACCGGCACGTTCACCAAGGTGCCGGGCGAGACTGCCGATCTCGTCGCCCGCCACGGAGCCACCGTCGAGTCGATCGAGCCGCTCGGGTTCGTGGCATCGCCGTCGCTTCCGGGGGCGGCGGCACCGAGGGATCCGGCCCGCGGCCACGCCCGCGGCCGGGTGCGGGTCGCGTTTCCGGTGGAGAACGTCTCGGCGAGCCTGCCGGCGATCGCCGCCATGGTGGCGGGCAACCTCTTCGAGCTTCGACTCCTGTCGGGGCTCAAGCTCCTGGATGTGATCGTGCCGGACGGGCTCGCCGCGGAGTTCGCCGGCCCGCAGTTCGGCATCGAGGGCACCCGGCGGCTGGCAGGCGTCGAGGGCCGGCCCGTGATCGGCACGATCGTCAAGCCAAGCATCGGCCTCGAGCCGCGGCAGACCGCCGACCTCGTCCGCACCCTCGCGCTGGCGGGCATCGACTTCGTCAAGGACGACGAACTGATGGCGAACCCGCCGCACTCGCCGCTCGCCGACCGCGTGAAGGCCGTGATGGCGGCCGTGCACGAGGCGGCGGAGGCGACGGGGAGGAAGGTGATGGTGGCCTTCAACATCAGCGACCGGCTCGACCGGATGCTCGCGCACCACGACACCGTGCTCGCCGCCGGTGGCACGTGCGTGATGGTGAGCCTCAACGGCGTGGGCCTCGTGGGCGTGGAACACCTCCGCCGGCACGCCGCGCTGCCGATCCACGGCCACCGCAACGGCTGGGGCGCACTCTCGCGGCATCCGCTGCTCGGCATGGAGTTTCGCGCCTACCAGGCCCTCTGGCGGCTCGCCGGCATCGACCAGATCCACGTCAACGGGCTCGCGAACAAGTTCTGTGAGAGCGACGACTCGGTGGTGCGGTCGATCGAGGCCTGCCTCGAGCCCCGCGGCCCCCACGGGCCGCTGATGCCGGTGGTGTCGTCAGGACAGTGGGGCGGCCAGGCGCCCGACACCTACGCCCGCACCAGGACGGTCGATCTCATGTACCTTGCCGGCGGCGGCATTCTCGCGCACCCCGGGGGCCCCGCGGCCGGCGTGACGGCGCTGCGGCAGTCGTGGGAGGCGGCGGTGGCCGGCGTGCCGCTGGCCGACTACGCCAGGGGTCGGCCCGAACTGCGGCAGTCGCTCGAGTTCTACGCCGCCCTGCCGGGGCCGGGCTGATCCCGGCCGCATGGAGCCTCCGCATGGACCTGGCCTACTATGGCGACGACTTCACCGGCTCGACCGATGTGCTCGAGACGCTCGCCCGCGCGGGGATCGTCGCGGATCTCTTCGTGGATGGCAGGGCGCTTGGCCATGGCGGCGGAGCGACATCCGGCGCGACCGCGATCGGCCTCGCGGGCATGAGCCGCACGTTCTCGCCGGCCGAGATGGACGCCCGGTTGCCTGAGGCGTTCACCGCGCTCGCGGCGACACGCCCGCGGTTTCTGCACTACAAGGTCTGCTCCACCTTCGATTCGTCACCCGGCATCGGCAGCATCGGCCGGGCGATCGAAATCGGCCGTCACGTGCTGCCCGCGCGCTGGACGCCACTGGTGGTGGCGGCCCCGCACCTGGGCCGCTGGTCCGCCTTCGGAAATCTCTTCGCCCGGTCGGGGCCCGACAGTCCGGCCCATCGGCTCGACCGGCACCCGACCATGAGCCGTCATCCCGTGACGCCGATGACGGAGGCCGACCTGAGGCTCGTGCTCGCCGAGCAGACCTCGCTGCCCGTCACGCTCGTCGAACTGCCGACGGTGGAGCAGGGGGCCGACGCCGCCCTCGAGGCCGTCGAGCGAGCGGCCGACGGCATCGTGCTCTTCGACGCCGCGTCGGACGCGCACCTCATCACGATCGGCCGCACGCTCGACGCGCTGCAGCGCCGCACCGCTGCGCCCCTGTTCGTGGCGGGCTCTTCCGGCATCGAGGCGGCCGTGGTCGCTGCCGGGGCCGTCGGGGCATCGCACCATGGCCGGCACGTCGGACACCAAAGCCCGCTGCCCTCCGGTCCGCTCCTCGTCGTCTCGGGGAGTCGCTCGCCCGTGACCGCGCGGCAGGTCGACGAGGCCCTCCGCGCCGGCTTTCACGACGTGCCGCTCGTCGCCAGCCTCGCCGACGCGGCGCACGGCGCCGCCGTGGCGAGCGCAACTACGGCGCATCGCGAAGGACGCTCGGTGATCCTCCGCACGGGAGCGGGCGACTGGTCGACACTGGCGGGCGAATCGTTGGGTAGACTCCTCGGGCGGGTCGCGGGAGACATTCTCGACGCGGGCTCCGTTCGTCGGGTGGTGGTCGCCGGCGGCGACACGTCCGGTGCGGTGGCCCATGAACTGGGAGTCTCGTCGCTGCGATTCATCGGCCCGCTGGCCCCGGGGGCCCCATGGTGTCGAGTGACGAGCACACGGCCCGCGATCGATGGGTGTGCGTTCGCCTTCAAAGGGGGCCAGGTCGGTCACCAGGACCTCCTGGTCGTGGCACGTGAGATGAGGACGTTACCCGCATGATCTGCCTGATCCGCTGCTCTGCCATCGCCGTCGCGTTCGTGGCGGTCGGCTGCTCCAAGCCCGCCCCGTCGCCAAAGCCGCCGGTTTCCACGGCATCGGCGAGATCGGCCGCTCGGCCGAAGGTCGCCGTCGTGATCTCCACGCTCAACAACCCCTGGTTCGTCGTGCTGGGCGAGACGGCCAAGTCCCGGGCCGAGGAACTCGGCTACGAGGCGACGATCTTCAACTCCGAAAACGACACCGCGAAGGAGGCTTCGCACTTCGAGAATGCGCTCGCCGGCGGCTACCGGGCCATCCTCTTCAACGCCACCGACTCCGACGGCTCGATCGCCAACGTCCGCAAGGCGAAGGCCGCCGGGGTGCCGGTGTTCTGCATCGACCGTGAGATCAACGCCACCGACGCGGCCACGTCGCAGATCCTCTCCGACAACCACGGCGGCTGCGTGGCCCTCGGCCAGGCGTTCGTCGAGCAACTGGGCGAGCAGGGCACCTACGTCGAGATCCTCGGCTACCTCGGCGACAACAACGCCCACAACCGTAGCAAAGGCTTCCACGAGGTGGTCGACAACTACCCTGGCCTGAAGATGGTGGCTCAGCAGGCCGCCGACTTCGACCGTGCCAAGGCGCTCGAGGTGATGGAGACGCTCCTGCAGAAGCATGGCGATGGGCTCGACGCGGTGTTCTGCGGCAACGACTCCATGGCGATGGGAGCCTACCAGGCGCTCTCGGCCGCCGGCCGCAGTGACGTGAAGGTCTTCGGCTTCGACGGGGCCGACGAGGTGGTGACGCTGATCGCCGACCGGAAGATCGCGGCCACGGGCATGCAGTTTCCGAAGAAGATGGCACGGCAGGCCGCCGACTATGCCGACGAGTGGATCAGGGGCAGGCGCGACTTCCCCCAGAAGGTGCCGGTCGCGGTGGAGGTCGTCACCGCGGAGAATGTCACCGACTACGGCGACTACGGGGCGAAGGACGATT
>JBJTRH010000081.1:0-2541 GCA_046076065.1 Planctomycetaceae bacterium
AACGTGGCCCCGGTGCCCGCGAGGATGCGAAGCTGCAGCCGGTTCGATCCGATCGTCACGGTGGCGGTCGCGCCGTCACTGCTGATCGCGATCTGCGCTGCCCGGTTGGCGTAGGCGACCGGCAGGTGCATGAACCAGTTGATCTGCGGCGCCGATGACGCGGTCAGTTCGTCTTGGACGAGCAGCGAGCCGTCGGTGCGGTCGAACAGAAAGCCCCGCTGCACCGACGAGACCCGCATCTTGGCGTAGAGGTTCGTGAGATCGACGACGCCGATCGACTGCAGGTCGGTTGCGAGGCTCTTCACGACGGGGGCGTAGGCGGGTGCGCCTGTCGCATCCTTGTACACCTGGTCGGCGTTGAGGGCCTTCTCATTGGCGTCGCTCGACGACAGGTAGTCGTTGGCGGCGGGGTTGATCACCAGCGTGTTCTGTCCCTCGGCCCGCTTCCGGTAGGCGCCGTAGTTCGTGCCGCCGACCTGGGCGATCGAATAGGAATCACGACCCAGGTCGGTGGCCCACCGCTGGCCGAGGGCGTCGAAGATGAAGGAGCCGCCGTCGAGGTTCTCGTGGCCGTCGACCCCCTTGTAGCCCCCCTTGAACATCACGGCGCTCGACGGCGTGGTCCAGGAGTCCCGCCACACGTTCACATGCTCGCTCCACGCGGTCTGCCCCGACGTGCCCCACTGGCGGAGCGACGGATCGCCGTAGAACGAGGCGTCGGTGCGGGCGGCCAGCGCGTTCGGCGAAGAGCCCGCGCCCGTCGTGGCGTCACCCCGAGGGTCGTACCAGAGCAGCGACCAGGGCGTGCGGAAGGAATAGACCGTCTTGCTGCCGCTCGTCACGCCCGCGGTGACCACCGTCGTGGTGGTCGTGGAATCGACGCGGTCTCGGACCACCGCTGCGACGTCGCCGCGGTTGAATCGCGCCGCCAGCCAGTTGAACCAGGGATCGCCGTTCTGCGACCAGTCGCCGTTGCCGAATGGGTAGGTGCCGTTGTTGCCGTTGCCGGTGACGCTCGTGGACATGCTCACCAGGTACGTGGGCACCTGCTGGAAGCCAGGTTCCAGCGAGAGCGCGAAGTCGGTGCCGACGGCGGTCTGGAGGTTGGCCATCAGGCGGATGAGGTACAGCCCGCCATAGCCCAGGTAACCGGGCCCCTCGTGCCAGCCGCCGTTCTCGGCGGCGAAATGCTGCATCGACGACCGCAGCACCGGCCAGCCCTTCGCCAGCAGCGTTTCCGTCTCGGCCTTGTAGTACTCGGGGGCGAAGGCCAAAGCCGCACTCCCCACGCCCCCGATGCACACGAAGGCCCAGTTGCCATACCACTGCGTCCAGTAGTTCTGCGCCGTGCAGGTGTCGATGGTGGGCTTGATGGCGAGGGTGTAGACCCGGTCGGCGATCTGCTTCCGCTCCGCCGCGGTGAACTTGTCGTACATCCAGTCGTAGCAGACCGAGATGCCCTGCGAGACCATCGCCGCACCGAGGAACTGGGAGCCCGTGTCCCACGTGCTCCACTGGGTCACGGCCTGGATCACGGCCTTGGCCTTGTCGAAGTATTTGACGGCGTTGGCGTCGGTGCCCTCGACCGCCGTGCGGAGGGCGTAGGCGCCGGCGAGGAAGGTGAGGTTGTCCTCCAGCCCGGCGAGGATCGGCTGCGTGCCGCCGGCCGCCGCCGTCGGGGCGGTGGTGGCGGGCACGTCGTCGGTGATGTACAGGTCTGCGCGGGCGACGATCGTGTCGTACCAGGTCTTGAACGCGCCCCCCTGGGCCACGAGCGCCTTCGCGCGGGCGAGCATCTCCGGGCTGGTCAGGATGCGGTTTCGGCCCGTCGACATGCCGTTCAGGACGCCGGTCTTGGGCAGCGGCGTGGACGCGGCCCAGGGCTCGATGGAGTCCGGGCCGATCACGGTGACGGTCGACGACAGCGGGGTGGTCCAGCCGACGGCCCAGTGGTTGAAGCCCGAGTTCTCCTTGTGCAGCACCTCGAAGTAGTAGCGCCGACCCTGCACGAGCTCGACGGCCGCGGAGGTCTGTGTCGCGGAGGCCGTCCAGGCGTAGGGGGCCGTGATCACCGTCGTCCATGCGATCCGCGTGGCGTTGGCCGGCGACGTGTCGGTCGAAAGCGAAAGCTGCACGTCGTCGTTGCCGGCCACCGAGAAGACGTGCGCTCCGGACACCGCCGGCACGAGGTAGCCACGGATTCGAGAGCCATTGGCGTCGCCGACGTCCTGCTGAAGCGACTGCAGGCTCGTGACCATCTGCCGGTACGTCGGGGCGGCGGCGTAGGCGGCGCTCGACGTCAGGTCGGTGACCTTGCCTCCCGCGACACCCGTCCACGTCTCTTGCAGGGCGGTGCCGCGATGGTCCGCTGCAGCCACGGCATTGAGACGGTCCTGGGGAATCACCTCACGCGGCGTGCTTGGGGTGGCCCACTCGAGCCGCACGCTCGCGCTGCCGGTGTTCTGGAAGTATTCGAGCTTGATCGGCACCGCCACGCCCGCCCGGAGGGCGATCTGCCCCGAGACGGGCTTGGCGTCCTGG
>JBJTRH010000082.1:0-4900 GCA_046076065.1 Planctomycetaceae bacterium
TGGAGCGGATCGGCGTGTTCGACGTGGCCGCCTACACGTCGCAGTGGCGGACGGCGGTGCTGATCATCGTGATCGTGTCGGCGATCCTCACGCCGGCCGACCCCTACAGCCTGCTGTTCCTGGCGGTGCCGCTGTGCCTGCTCTATTTCGGCGGCGTGGGGCTGTGCCGCTGGTTCGCTGCCCGCGATCAGGCAACGAAGGCCAGCCAGTAGAACACCGTGCCGGTGATCGCCGTGAGCACGAGGTCGGCGGCGGCGAGCCGGGCCATCACGCGGTGCCGGGGCCCATGGCTTCCCGGCGAGGGTGGCGAGGGGAACCGCCGGAGGGCTTCCCAGACCACCCAGACCCAGAGCACGAGCGTGGAGACCGCGAACACGAGATGGATGCCGAGGGCCGTGAGCACGCCCGTCGGCCACCAGGCGTTGGGAGGCCGGCCCCATGGGGCACCGCCCGCGGCCCGCATCCGCCAGTCGCTAATCAGCCGGATGTCGATCTCGAACACGACGATCGCGGCCAGGAGCGCCGCCACGATGAACAGCTGCAGCCGCTTGTGGGCCACGTAGCGGCCCCGCCGCACGAGGGCCACGCTCCAGGCGAGCACCGGCAGGAGCGCCATGAGGCCCACGAGCACGACATCCATCCCGAGCGACGCCCGGGTCCCGAGGAAGCCGTCGAGCCCCGACGCCGCGGCCGTGACAGCGGAGGGGGCGGGTGGCACGGGAGACGTCCTGGGGGGCGGGGGCGGAAGCGTCGCGGATTGTACCCGGGCTTCGTTCTCACGCCCCGATCAGGAGCGGATACCATCGGGGGCCGGCCGAGTGGCGAAACTGGCAGACGCACGGGACTTAAAATCCCGTATCCCGTGAGGGGTGTGCGGGTTCGATCCCCGCCTCGGCCAATCCCCAGGGCAGACGGCCTTGCATCGCACGCCAGCCGGCCACTATCTCCCCGGCATGCATTCCTTCGCGAAGCGTCCCCGCCAGACCTGCCCACCGTCTCAGCCGCGGCCGGCGGCCGTCTGGCTGCCGTGGATCGCGGCACCGGCGTTCTTCCTGCTGCCCATCGGGGGCTGCGGCGGCATGGCGGTGCTCCGCCGCCAGGTGACGGCGGCCGCGGTGCCCCTGCCCGGGCCCGCCGCTCCGATGACGACGGTGGTAGCGGTGGTGCCGACGGCGCGGTGATTTCTGCGGCTGTCGGTGGCGGCCCGTCGGCCCGCGCACTAGTGTTGGCGGTGGGCCCCGCTTCGGCGGCCCGCGGAGAACGTGCATGTCGCTTCGATCCCGGATCGCGGTGGTGGCCGCGCTGTTGGTGCTGGCCGCCGTCGCGGTGAACACCGCGCTCCAGACCTTCGCCGCCCGGCGGGCGATCCTCGAGCAGGCCCGCTCCGGCGGCGACGGCATCGCGGGGCTGCTCGCCCGCGCGATCGCCTTCGCCGAGGACGTGCCGGCGGCGGTGGAGGACGAGATCGGCAGGCACATGCTCGCCGAGGCCCGCTTGCTCTCGGCCTACGCGGCGGCGGCCGAGCGGGCCGGCATCGCCGGCGACGCGATGGTGGACCAGCTCCGCTCGATCACCGACGAGACGATCGTCGACCAGCTGCTGGTCACCGGCACCGACGGCGTGGGCACGATCGACACCGAGCGGCCGGCGCAGCCGTTCGCGTTCCTGGCCGATCCCGTCAAGCAGCCGGAGGCGCACGTGTTCCACCGGCTGCTCAGCGGGGAGATGCCGGCGGTGGTCCAGAAGGCGCAGCCCCGCGACCAGGATGGCCGGGTCTACAAGTACGCCGGCGTGGGCGGGCTCGACAAGCCGCGGATCGTGGAGGTGGGCATGGAGGCCACGTTTCGCGAGCGGCTCGACCGGCAGTTCGGCGTGCGACGGCTGGTAGATGAACTCGTCGGCGGCGACGTTCGGGAGGTGCAGATCCTCGATCCGCAGCTCCTGCCCATCTACTCCCGCTGGGTCGACGAGTCGGGCGCCGAGAAGGGCGATGCCGCCGCACTCCAGCAGGCCGACGCCGACCTCGTGCGCGAGAGCCTGGCGACCGGCCAGCCGATCGGACGATTCGCCGGCGACTCCTACCGCGTGGCGGCGCCGTTGGCGCGGTCCGACGGCCGCTCCTCCGGCGCCGTGCTCGTGCGGCTGGCCACCGATTCGAGCCGCGAGGTGCTCTGGTGGCAGGCTGCGAGCGGGGCCATCACCGCATTCTTCGTCGGCCTCCCGACGGTGCTCGCCTCGATCTGGCTGGCCCGCTCGATCGCCGACCCTGTGGGCCGGGCCCTGTCGGTGGCCGAGTCGATCGCCGCGGGCGACCTGACGAAGACCGTGCAGGCCGAGGGTGACGGGGAGATGGGACGGCTGCTGCGGTCGCTGGAGCGGATGACGCAGTCGCTCGGCGGGCTCATCCGCCGCATCCAGGCGGCGGGCGAACGGCTCGCGAGCGTCGAATCCGAGGCCACGTCGGCCCTGGCGCGGCAGGACCGGGCCGTGCGGAGCGTGAGCGGGTCCGCCAACGAGATCGCCGCCGCCGTGACCGAGATCTCCACGACGGGCGAACAGCTGCTCGACGCCACCAGCAGCGTGACGGGGATCGCCCGCGAGGCCGCCGAGGTGGCCGAGCAGGGGCGCGGCGGCCTGCAGAGCATGACGGCCTCCATGGAGCACCTCGACGAGGCGATGAACGCCTTCACCCGGAAGCTCGCCACCATCAGCCAGCGGGCCAGCGGGATCACGTCGGTCGTGACCACGATCGCGAAGGTGGCGGAGCAGACGAACCTGCTGTCCGTCAACGCCACGATCGAGGCTGAGAAGGCCGGGGAGTCGGGGCGGGGCTTCCGGATCGTCGCCCAGGAGATCCGCCGGCTCGCGGACCAGACCGCCCTGTCCACCAAGGACATCGAGCGGATGGTGCGCGACATGCAGGCCGCGGTGGCCAGCGGCACCATGGAGATGGACCGCTTCCGCAACGAGGTGAGCGGTCGGATCGGCGAGGTCGCCCAGGTGAGCGAGAAGCTGGGGCGGATCATCGAGCCGGTGCAGTCGGTCACTCGGGCCCTCGAGACGGTGCACGAGGGGATGCAGGCACAGTCGGAGGGAGCCCGGCAGATCCGCGACGCGATGGAGTCGCTTCGAACCGACGCCGGGGAATCGGCCGCCTCGCTGGCGGCCAACACCGCCTCCTTGGCCGAACTCCGCCGGGCGATCGTGGAACTCAACGCCGAGGCCGCCCGGTTCCACACGCGGCTCGACGACCGCGGCGGGGCCTGACTACCGTCGGGCCTCGCCGTGGCGGGCCGCCTGCCGGGTGGCCAGGAAGCGGCGGAGCCCGGTGACGATCCGAGTGGCCGGCTGGGCCCCCGACTCGACGTGAACGGCGGTCTCGCCGTCCTCCGTGACGATCACCTCCACCGCCTCCGGCGGAAGGGTCGCTCCGCCGAGCAGGTCGGCCGGAACGCCCTCGTCGGTGGCCGTCGCGGTCTCCTGCGGGGGCACCTGGGCCACCACGAAGTTGTCGCGGGTCAGGGCGTCGAACTCGGGATCCTGGATGAGGGTGGCCACGCGGGTTTTCGCGGCGGAATCGCTGGGGCGGGACACCAGCAGCAGCATGGGTTTCCGGCTGTCCCGGGCGGTTTCGACCGCCTCGTCGAGCGACGACAGGATCCGGTCGTCGTCCCCGTCCCCCGCCAGAGCCGGGGCGGGCACGTGCTTGTCCAGGGCCGCCAGCCACGCCTCCGGGGTCTGCCCGTGGTACCCGGACTGGGCGGTGATCTTGGCCCCGTCCGGGGCGATCAGCACCGTGTTCGGGAAGCTCCGCACCCCATACTTGATGCAGACCTTGGACCGGGTCTGGCGTTCCTCGGTCGAAATGCCCTGCTGGGGCAGGTCGATCATCAGAAGCACCACCCGATTCTCAGCCCATGCGAGAAACTGGGCCGAATCAAGCACCTTCTTCTCGAGGGTGACGCAGTGGGGGCACCAGTCGCTGCCCGTGAAGATCGTGAGCACCGGACGGCCGGTCCGCTCGGCGGCCGCCATGGCCTCGTCGTAGTTCCGCAGCCATCGCTCGCCGGCCTGGGCCACGGCGGCCGACAGCAGCAGGACGACGAGGGCCATACCCCGCGAGATGCCGCTGGTCCCGACCCGGAGAAACTGAAAGCTTTTGCCTGTGCTGCTCAGACTCATCGTCCCTTGCCTCCCTGCCGTACCGGCCCCATTTCATCGGGCGGAGTTCCTGTGGCCCGCGAGGGTTCGCGGGCGAAAACCGGTTAAAACGTAGGCCGGGAGCGGCTCACCTGTAAAACTGTGAGCCTTGTGCAGATTACGCACCTTGCCAGGCTTCACTGCGCGCGGCCTGATCGTTGGACTTACGTCACGGCCGGAACCCCTTCGATCCCGCAAAAAAACCGTCGAGGGGCGGGAATCGGGCTGACTCCTGGTGGGGCTCGGGACTGCCCATGCCCCGTCGCCGGACGTTCGCGTGACTCGGGGCTGCCAGCGCCCCGTCGCCGGACGTTCGAGGATGCCGTCGTGGCATCCTCTCACTCGGATGCCGCCGGCGCTTCGCCATCGTGGCTGCGCTTGGCGGCATACGCCGGCGACGGGGCACCGGCAGCCCCTCGCTGAGTTCGTGCTTGGGAGTGGGGCATGGGCAGCCCCTCGCTGAGTGCGTGCCTCAGGAAGCCGCAATCGCGTGAGCGATGCGGGCTGCAGGCGGCTTGGTTGGCCCGGGGCTGGGAGTAGGGCATGGGCAGCCCCTCGCCGAGGGCTGGCCGGAAAGAGCGGCGGGGCCTGCCGTTTCCGGCAGGCCCCGCATGAGTGCTCGATCGACCCGGCGGACGGGAGGTCCGCCGGCCCGGCAAGGGAACCCTTGGCGTTCCCCTCGCCGGGCGTCAGGCGGCAG
>JBJTRH010000083.1:0-6123 GCA_046076065.1 Planctomycetaceae bacterium
CGGCTACGAGGGCAACGACCTGTTCGTGGACGGCAAGAAGATCCACGTGTTCGCCGAGAAGGATCCCGGCTCGATCCCGTGGGGCAGCCAGGACGTGCAGATCGTGGTGGAGAGCACCGGCTTCTTCACCGACGCCACCAAGGCCGTCGCCCACAAGCGGGACAGCGTCAAGAAGGTCGTGATCTCGGCCCCGGCCAAGAACGAGGACCTGACGATCGTCCTCGGGGTCAACAACGAGATGTACGACCCCAAGAAGCACCATGTGATCTCCAACGCCTCCTGCACGACCAACGGTCTGGCGCCGGTGGCGAAGGTACTGCACGACACGTGGGGCATCGACCGCGGGCTCTTGACCACGGTGCACGCCTACACCAACTCGCAGAAGACGGTCGACACGGCCGCCAAGGATCTCCGCGATGCCCGGGCTGCGGCCCTCAACATCGTCCCCTCGAGCACCGGTGCCGCGAAGGCGGTGGGGCTCGTGATCCCGGCCCTGCAGGGCAAGTTCACGGGCATGGCCTTCCGCGTGCCGACGCCGACGGTGAGCGTGGTCGACTTCACGGCGATCCTGGGCAAGGACGCCTCGCCGGCCGACATCAACGCGGCCATGAAGAAGTCGGCCGAGGGCCCGCTCAAGGGGATCCTGCGCTACACCGAGAAGGAACTCGTGTCGACCGACCTCAAGGGCGATCCGCACAGCTCGATCTTCTCGGCCGTCGATACGATCGGCCTCGGGAACTTCGTGAAGGTGGTGAGCTGGTACGACAACGAGTGGGGCTACTCCAACCGTGTCGCCGAGCTCCTCAACTTCCTCGAGGACCGGGGTCTGTAAGGACGACGGCTGGCGGCGGCCTGCATCCCGCGCTGCGTTTCGGCGTGACCGGCCGTCGTGCCGTCACCGCGTCGGAATCGTGGCGTCGGTTTCGAGCACCGCGCCCTCGGGGCCGGCGATCCGGACCACCACTCGCACGTGGTCGCCAGTCGGCGGCACGCCCGTCCAGCGGAGCGGGAAGTGCAGCCCGCGCAGCCGCGTGGTCGGGCGGAAGTGCGCGGCAGCCTGCTCGGTGGGAATCGTCCACGAGGCCAGCGGGGTCGTCGGATCGACCATGTCGAAGGCGGTGATCGTCACGACCCCCGGCGCGGGGACGAGCTTCTCGCCCGCATCCCGCGGCTCCACGGTGATCGCGATGCCCTCGCTCACGCCGTCGCCGTCCTCGTCGAGGCGGGTGGTGGCGGCATGGCTGATCGCCAGTCGCACCGGCCGGCCGTCGGCGAGCGGTTCGTCGTAGGAGACCGGCACCGCTGCGGGCACCGGCTCCGGGGCGGCTGCCGCGTCAGCTGGCTCCGGGAGCGCGAGCGGCGCGGGGGCCGGACCGGCCGACGGCTTCACCGGCAGCGGCGGGATGTTGTCGAGCGCGGGAGGCGCGAGAGGAATGTCGGCCGGCGAAGGAGCCCGGATCGCTTCCGGGATCTGGATCGCGGGGGGCACGGCCACGGGGCCGCTGGATGCCCGCGGCGTCCCGGTACGGGGCCGGCTCACAGGATCGCCTGGCGACACGCCGAGCTGCCTGCGGAGGCTGGCGTTCTCCCCGTCGAGCATGTCGAGACGGGCGCACTTCGCCTGGAGCTCGTCCTGTAGCTGGTAGATCTGATCCTCCTGGTAGCGGAGCTCGCGTTCCAGGAGCTGATGGCTGAGGTCGCTCTTGCAGCCCAGAGCCGCGGCGCAGGAGAGGACAACGAGAGCCAGCCGAGGGCTCATCCGCCACGTGCGTCGCTCGTGCCACCACATCGAACCGCCTCCGTGCGGCCTGCGGCGCTGGGGCGCTTCTCGGCCGAGCCTGGGGGGCCGGCCGGGCGTCCATCACCGGGGGCGGGACGCTAGCACACGCCGCGGCGGCCTCGCAACGGCAGGATCGGCCTTGAAAACCGGGAGCATTCGGCCCTGTCGCGGTGTCCGCGAGGGTCGCTCCCCGGGTCAGCCGCCGGGCTACTTCGCCGTCGGCATCCGCTCGATGACCTCGTCGATCAGCCGGTAGTCGCGGGCCTCTGCGGCCGACATGAACCGGTCGCGGTCGGTGTCCTGCTCGATCTTCTCGAGCGGGTGCCCTGTGTGCTTCAGGAGGATGCCATTGAGTTTGTGCTTGACGTTCTTGAACTCCTTGGCGTGGATCATGATCTCCTCAGCCGTCCCCTCCATGCCGGCCAACGGCTGGTGGATCATGATGCGGGCATTCGGCAGGGCCCGCCGCTTGCCCGCGGCGCCCGCCGCCAGGAGCACGGCCCCCATGGAGGCCGCCTGCCCGATGCAATAGGTCGCGACGTCGCAGGTGACGAACTGCATCGTGTCGTAGATCGCCAGGCCGGCGGTCACGCTGCCGCCCGGCGAGTTGATGTAGAGGTGGATGTCGCTCTTCGGGTCATCCGACTGCAGGAACAGCATCTGGGCGACGATGGCGTTGGCCACCTCGTCGTTCACCTGCGTGCCCAGGAACACGATGCGGTCCTTGAGCAGGCGGCTGTAGATGTCCATCGCCCGCTCTTCGCGGCCGCTCTTCTCGATGACGTAGGGAATCAGGGGCATGATGAATGATGGCTCGGGGTGGCGGCTGCGGGTCAGTCCTTGTCGCCTTCTTCGGCGGAGACCGGCGGCTTGGTCAGGATCTCGTCGACGATCCCATACTCCTTCGCCTCGGCAGCCGACAGGTAGCGGTCGCGGTCGGTGTCCTTGGCGATGCGGTCGATCGGCTGCCCGGTGTGCGCGGCGAGGATCTCGTTGAGCACCGCCCGGGTCTTGATGATCTCGTCCGCCTGGATCTCGATGTCGCTCACCTGCCCGCCGACCTGGCCGTAGGGCTGGTGGATCATCACCTTGGCGTGCGGCAGCACGAACCGCTTGCCCTTGGCGCCACCGGCGAGCAGCACGGCACCGCCGCTGGCGGCGAGCCCCACGCAGTACGTGGCCACCGGGCAGGACAGGATCTGCATGGTGTCGTAGATCGCCATCGTCGCCGTGACACTGCCGCCCGGCGAGTTGATGTAGAAGTGGATGTCCTTACGGCGGTTCTCGCTCTGCAGGTAGAGCAGTTTCATCACCAACTCGTTGGCGTTGCCGTCATAGATCTCGCCCTGCAGCAGGATGATGCGGTTCTCGAGCAGGAGATCGCCGAGCGTCATCTGCCGCTGCCGCTGGTAGTCGCGATATGCGGACGAGGCCGAAGCGGCCCGGAGTGGCGGGAGGGTCGACGGGGCGTGGAGGTCGTGACGGGGCATGGGTCGGGCCTGAGGTGAGGGGCGGGCGGCGTCCGAGAGTGCGCTAGCCCCGCTGGCCGGGGCGGCTGCCGGGCTCGGACTGCGTGGCGACCGGGATCTCCTCCTCGCCGACGACAGCGCCGCACACGGCGTGGTCGATCGCCTCGATCTCGGGACGCGAGAACTCGAAGGCCACGTCCTTGAACGAGGCATGGGAGGTGATCAGGTCGATCGTCTTCTGCTCGATGATCTGGTTGCGGAGCACGTCCATCAGCCCACGACGCTCCAGGCTTGCCCGCACCCGGCGGGGCGACTCGCCCGACTGGGCCGCGATGGCGCGGATCTCCTCATCGTAGTCCGCCGCCGTGTCGGCAACGCCCTCATCCTCGGCGATTCGCTCGAGGATGAAATGCTCCTTCAGAGCCCGCGCCGTGCTCGCCATCACGCTCTGCCGAAGCTCGTTGACGTGGCGGCGAATGGAGTCGTCGTCGAAGCCGCTGCGGCGGAGTTCGAGGATCGCCCGCTCGAGCTCGCGCTGGGCCTGACGCCGCAGCACCGACGGCGGGAGATCCCAGGATGCCGACGATGTGAGGGCGCTGGCCACCTGCTGGCGGACCTGCCGCCGACGGTGCCATTCGAGCTGTCCCTCGAGCTGCTTGCGAACCGCGGCCCGTAGATCGTCGGCCGATTCGAACCCGCCGAGCTCCTCGAGCAGTTCGGGGGTCATCTCGGGCAGTTCGAGACGCTTCACGTCGAGGATGGTGAGCTCCATGGTCACCTCCTTGCCGCGGACGTCCTCGAGCGCCGCCTCGTCGGACACTTTGACGGTGGCCGTCACGGTCGTGCCAGGCTTGGCCTTGGCCACGAGCGCGGCGAATCCGGGCAGCTCCGCGTCGGCGAACGAAAGCTTGTCGCGCACGATGATCTCCGCCTCGTCGGCCTCGGAGAGCACGCGGTCGCCGTCCCGGAACACGAGCTTTCCGACGATCAGGTCGCCGACCTCCGGAACTCCGTCATGCGGCACGAAGCGGGCCCGCTCCCGGAGGTGGCCGGTGAGCGCCTCCTCGACGTCGGCGTCGGTGATCTCCCGGGCCGGCCGCGAGATGGAGAGCCCCTTCCAGGCAGGCAGGTCGAACTCCGGCCGGACCTCGATCGAGAACTCGAAGGTCATCGGACCCTCGTCGGGCAGCAGCACGGCGTTGATGTCGAGATCGGGCTCGCTGATCGGCGAGAGCTTCTTCTGCTCGGACACCTGCGACATCGCATCGGTCAGCAGCTTCGAGCGGATCTGGTCGGACAGTTCCGTCTTGAAGCGGCTGCTCACGAGCCGGCGGGGCGCCCGCCCCGGTCGGAAGCCGGGCAGCAGGGCCGTCGGCATCAACTCGCCGATGGCGTCGTCGCGGTACCGGTCGATGTCGTCCCGAGGGATCGTCACCTTCACCCGCCGCTGGCAGGTGGAGACGTTCTCGACGGTGACGTCGAGCGTCAGCGGCTTGGGAAGGCCTTCGGCGGCCTCGGGAGTGGCGACGGACGAATCGGACGCTGACATGGGCCGGTTCCGGAAAGAGGGTCGAAGAGGAGCGTGCTGCCCGCCGACGGAGACGTCCCGGTGGAGAGCGGTTCGACGGCAGGGCGGTACGGCACCGGCGTCGCATCGACGACACCAGGCACAGCCTGGCAGGCCGACGCGTCACCGACACACGGGACGAAGCGGGTGATGGGATTCGAACCCACGACAACCACGTTGGCAACGTGGTGCTCTACCAACTGAGCTACACCCGCAGGTGCCACCGGCATCGCGACGGGCCGCATCGACGGCGACCGCACCCCGCTTCCGGAAAGTCCCGCGATTATAGGGGCTAGAGGGTCGGCCGCAAGGTCACCCGGCCCCGGCACGGGATTTCCACCGGGACGTTCCGGGATGCGATTCTGGGCCGCTGGGACCGATGTAGACTCGTCGGCACGGGCTCAGGCAGCGTCCCGCGGCCAACCGAGCCCGAGACACCTGGACCCGCTGGATCCGTGGACGTTCGGTTCGTCATCCTCGCGAAGCCCGGCAGCCCGAATCGGGACAAGTTTCGGCGGCTGCCGGCGGTCGTCGGTCGCGCGGAGGATGTCGCCCTCCGCCTCCCGGCCGACTACGTGAGCCGTCGTCACTGCGAGTTGCTCGAGCGGGACGGCGGGGTCGTGCTTCGCGATCTCGGGTCGACCAACGGCACCACGCTGGACGGCGCGCGGGTGGCGGCGGGTGTCGAGGTGGCGGTCGTGTCGGGTAGCACGATCCAGATCGGCGGGTATCGGATCCGGGTGGAGTATGGGACATCCGGCACCACCGCGGTGGCGTCGCCTGCCACCCACTCCGCTCCCGACGAGATCGAGACCGTGCCCCTGAGTGACGAGGCCGCGCCGCCCGCCGCGGACGAACAGGCCTGGCCGATGATGCCGGAGTCGACCGACGACGGCGACCTCGATTCCTTCTTCAAGAGCCTTTCATGACCGCGTGCAGCCCGCCCCGGAAGGTCACGGTTCTCGATCTCGCAGCGGCCCGCCGCCAGGGTCGTCCGTTGACGATGCTCACCGCCTACGACTGGCCGACCGCGAGGCTCGCCGATGAGTCGGGTGCGGACTGCGTGCTCGTCGGCGACAGCGTGGCCATGGTGGTGGCCGGCCGGACGTCGACCATTCCGGCGACGCTCGAGCAGATGATCTACCACGGTGAGATCGTGGCCCGGACCACGACGCGGGCCTTGGTCGTGGTCGACCTGCCGTTCCCGCTGCAGCACCTCGGCGTGCGGACCGCCGTCGAGGCCTCGGCACGAATCCTCAAGGAAACCGGCTGCCAGGCGGTCAAGCTCGAGGGAACGGCCGGGCAGG
>JBJTRH010000084.1:0-2230 GCA_046076065.1 Planctomycetaceae bacterium
CTGCCACATCATCCTCCGGGGCGGATCCTCGCCCAACTACGATTCGGCGAGCGTGACCGCGGCCTGCGACGTGCTCGCGCGGCACGGCCTGGAGCCCCGGCTGATGATCGACGCCTCGCACGGCAACTCGTCGAAGCAGCACGAGCGGCAGCTCGACGTGGCCGACGCGATCGCCGCCCAGCTCGAGGCGGGCGACCGGAAGATTGTGGGCGTGATGGTGGAGAGCAATCTGGTCGACGGCCGGCAGGACCTGCTGCCGGGCAGGCCGCTCGTCCGCGGCCAGTCGATCACCGACGCCTGCCTCGGCTGGGACGACACCGTGAAGCTCCTCGACCGGCTCGCCGCCGGCGTCCGGGGCCGCCGGGCGGCCATGGTCGCGACCTCCGCCACTCCGACCCCCGCCTGATGTCAGCGATGACCGACCTGCCGCTCGAGATCTCCGTCGCCGACGCCGACGCCGCCCTCCGCGGCCCGAATCCACCGCTGCTGCTCGACTGCCGCACGTCCGAGGAACATCACACCGCCCGGATCGCCGGAGCCGTGCTGATCCCGATGCAGGAACTGCCCGACCGTGTGGGCGAGCTCGCGGGCCGCGAGACGGAGCGGATCATCGTGCACTGCCACCACGGCATGCGGAGCCTGCGGGTGGTGAACTGGCTCCGTGGCCGCGGCTTCGCTGCGGCACAGAGCATGGCGGGAGGCATCGACGCCTGGACCGACGAGATCGATCCGGCCGTGCCGAAATACTGACGCAGGCCCCGCCGCCGCGACCATCAGTCGTCGCTCAAAATCTCCCGCCGCCGCGCGTCGAACTCCCGCTCCTCCGGTTCCCAGGCCGCGGCGATGTCCCGCCAGTCGACGCCGGCCTCGATGGCCTTCCGCTCGCGGTCTGACCCGAAGAGCAGATCGATCGCGATCGGATCGGCGACGAACTCATAGGGCTCGGTCCGCCAGGCAAACTGTACCGGCGACTGCCGCCGCATCTCCACGAGCACGGCAAGGCCGGTCCGCACGGGCCGAAACGCGCCGCGGTCGGTGACGTGCAGCTGCACCCCGCCGCAGTCGATGCCAGCGTGCTTCTGGAACGTCGGGCGATACGTCACCGGCCGGAAGGCGACCCCGGGCAGACCGAATCCGCCGAGCCGCCGCGCCAGCGCCGCCCCGTCGATCCACGGCGCGCCGCAGATCTCGAAGGGCCGAGTGGTGCCGCGGCCCTCGCTGAGGTTCGTGCCCTCGAGCAGGCACTGGCCCGGATACACGACAGCGGTGTCGACGGTCGGCATGTTCGGAGAGGGCAGCACCCACGGCAGCCCGCAGGCGTCGCCGTAGTCCTCCCGCCGCCAGCCGGTGCAGCGGACCACCTCCACCGCGTCGTCGGCGAGCCCGAGGTCCCGCGCATAGAGCCGCGCGAGCTCGCCCATCGTGAGGCCGTGACGGCAGGCGATGTCGTGCGCCCCGACGAAGCTCTCGTAGCCGGGCCGGAGGGCCGGCCCCTCCACCGCGACGCCGCCGATCGGATTCGGACGATCGAGCACCACCATGCGGATCCCGAGCGGTGCCGCCGCCTCGAGGCAGTATTTCATCGTGGCCTGGAAGGTGTAGTACCGGCTGCCGATGTCGACGAGATCGACGACGAGCACGTCGATACCGGCGAGCTGGGCGGCGGTGGGCCGCAGGCTGGCCGCGGTTCCGTCGTACAGGCTCACGATCCGCGGCGCAGCCCCCAGCGGCTCGCTGCCGGTGATGCCCTCGAGGTCCTGGGCCTGGCCGTGGAACCCGTGCTCGGGCCCGAACACCGCCTCGAGGCGGACGCCCGGCAGCCCGGCCACCACGTCCACCGCCGACTGCAGCCCGCGATCGACCGCCGGGGCGTGCGTGACCAGCCCCACGCGCCGGCCCTCCAGCCCGGCGAATCCGCGGGCTAGTTCGTCGAGTCCCGTGTGCACCATGCATCCCTCCGTGCCGGGTGGCCGCCGGCGATTCCGACGGTTGTCCCCGGTCTTTTTCCTTGCCCCGATGCGGGGCCGCTCCGATACTTTATTCGAGGCGGTCGGTTCCGGGGCGGCTCGTCCTTGGGTGAGCCGGTGCACCACGCGTCCCGCGGGCCTCCAGGAGTTGCACGTGCCCAGCCGACGTCAGCCGCAACGCCGTCGCACCGGCCAGGGCCGCCTCGGGATCGAGCATCTGGAGCCTCGGCTCGCGCTCGCCGCCGCCCCCGGGCTCGTGGCCG
>JBJTRH010000085.1:0-5302 GCA_046076065.1 Planctomycetaceae bacterium
GGCGACGTGATCGCCGATCTGGTCTGGAACCACAACGGCTTCAGCAACTCCGGGAACGCCGGCTTCGCGGCCGCCGGGGGCTATCCCGGCTTCTTGCTCTCGGCGCCCGGTGTCGTTGACGGCGATTTCCACGGGGCTTTCGAGACGGGGGACCTGAACGGCCGACTCGCCGGACTGATCGACATCAAGCACGAGACGAACCTGCAATACATCCGGCAGCCGGTCGCTGCCGGAAACCCGCAGAACATTCCGGCGGGTACGGTCCGCAATCGGCCGGCCGCAGGCAATGCCCGCTTCTATCCCGACCGCGGTCTCGGCGGCACCGCCCTCTACAACCCACGGACCGGCCAGAACACCACGCTGTATTCGTTCAACACGGGCGACCCCACGGCCGGCGACGCGGTGGCGGAGAATGCGACGGGCCTGTTGATGCGAAATGCCCGCTGGATGATCAACGACGTGGGCGTCGACGGATTCCGGCTTGATGCCGCACGCCACTTCGAGCCCTGGGTCATGAGCTACTTCGATGAAGCGGTCTACAGGGCCAGCCGCCGCACCCTGCTCAACGGCGCCCCGCGCGAGGTGTTCAGCTTCAGCGAGAGCGCCTCGACGGACCGGTCGAACCTGATGTCGCAGTTCGTCCGCAAGGACATCGGCGCGATCCCGGCCAATCAGGTGGCGGGGAACCGCGACGCCCTCGATTTCGCCCAGTTCTGGCCGATCAAATACAACCTCTCGAACAACGGAACTGCGAACGATTTCCGCAGCATGGTCAATGACGGGCTCGACGTCTACGACGACGGACGGGTCAACGGGTCGGCGGGCGTCGTGTTCGTGCAGAGCCACGACGACTACGGGCCCGACATGATGAACGTGGCCTACGCGTTCTCGCTGATGCGACCGGGCAACGCGATCGTCTACTACAACGCCTACGAGCACTATGATCCGCTCCGGACGTTTCCGAAGCCCGGCCGGGGCGACGCCCTGGGCAACTACGGCGACACGATCACCACGCTCGTGGACCTCCGCAACCGGTACGGCCGGGGCGACTTCCGTGAGCGGTATCTCGAGAAGGAGAACTACGCCCTCGAGCGGAGCAAGGCGGCGCTCGTGATGCTCAGCAACAGGAACGACGTAGGGTACGACTCCCGGACCATGAGCGTCGACTTCGCCGTTGGCCAGCGGCTCGTCGAACTCACCGGCAACGCCGCCCGTGCCAACGCCGCCATGGGCGCGGGCACGATCCCCGAGGTGGTGCAGGTGATGGGCACGTCGTCCAACCGGTATGTCAACGCCCGCTTCCTGCGGAACGACGGCAAGGATCAGGGCTACCTCGTGTACGGGCTCCCCACGCCGCAGTCGGCCGCGGGCATCGAGTTCTCGGGAACCGGGGTCGGCCCGCTGATCGCCGGCGAGGATCCGCCGGAGTTCGTGGGAGGCGAGTCCACGTCCCAGGCCACGGCCATCCACGAGGCCAACGCCACCTCGCGGCTCAGCAGCATGCGGGTGATCAACGGCCCGTCCTTCACCATCCGGCTGGCCACCCAGGCCGTGACGCTTGCCAATGGCTACCGCGACCGCGACGCCGACGGCGATCAGGCGATGATTCGCATCAACGAGGGGCTCGACCTCAATGGCAGTGGCGGAGTGGACGTGACAGCTCCCGGCGACGTGTCGTATGGGTTCGAGAACTTCACCACGACCCGCGTCACCGGATACTCGCAGGGCAACGGCAACGGGCTCTACGAACAGGCCGTCGACGCAACGCTGCTTTCCGAGGGGATGAACTTCCTGACGGTGCGGGCCTACCGCCAGCGGAGCGACGGCGGCCCGGCCGTGTACAGCGACTTCAAGCAGGTGTTGTACGTGGACCGCCTCAAGCCCGAGGCGGCGTTCGACCAGTTCGTGCCCTTCGCCGGCGGGGTCGGCAACAACGACGTGTGGCTGAAGTCGACCGACGGCACGGCTGATCGGGTCAACGTGTTTCAGAACATCCCGGCCACGACGACCGACGCCACGATCATGGCGTGGGTGAACGCCGGCCAGGGGAGCACCGACAAGATCGACCGCGACATCTTCAAGACGGGTTTCTTCGGAGTGCCCAACGGCAACAACACCTACACCGTGGTCACCCGCGAGATCACGGGAACCGTCAATATCCAACGACTCACGGGGCGACGGCCGGCGAGCGGTCGCGGGGCCGGCGTTGGCGACCTCAACTTCGACGGCGTTCGCGACGCCAACGACATGACGTCGTCCAGCTACGGATTCGAGCGTGTGCTGAACGCGAAAAACACGGAGTTCAACGCCGGCGCCGACGTCACCGGCGACGGGCTCGTAGACGTCCGCGATCTCCTGCAGATGGAGGGCGTGCTAACCGGCACCGCCAACTCGGCCGCGGCTACGGCGCTCGCTGGCGTGACGTTCCGGCGGGTGAACTTCGTCAACGACGCATCCCTCAACGAGTCCGATCTTGGCGTGCTCCGCGCCTATGTCGCCATGCCCGCCGGCGCCGACACCTGGACCTACGACCTCGACGTCGATGGAGCGATCGGAGCGGGCGACGTGCAGGTGGCGCAGCAGCAGTTCCGCATGGCCGCCGGGGTGGGAGTGCCCGCTTCGCTCACCTGGACGGGCAACGACGCCGTAGCGGGTGGATCGGGCGACTGGTCGACCGCGGGCCTCGGCTGGCGGGGCGCCATCACCGATTCCTCCCTCGCCATGCCGCTCGTGCCCGGTAGCAGGGCGTCGTTCACGGGCAGTGGCGTGGTGGTGACCGTGACCGGGAGCGTCATGGCGGCCGGCGGCCTCGACTTCGCCACGACGGGCCTGGCCACGATCACCGGCACCGGGGTGATCGTCCTTGGCGGCACCGCGGCCGGCGGCAGGGAGATCGCCGTCGGCACCGGCGGCCATGCGTTGATCGGCCCGCGGATCACCGGCACATCGGGCCTCCTGAAGACAGGGGCCGGGCGGCTCACGCTCACCGGCTCCAACGGCCTCGCGGGGGGGATCGTGGTGTCGGCCGGCACGCTGTCGCTCGGGAACGGTGGTGCCACGGGCAGTGTCGGGGGCGCGATCCAGGTGGCTGCAGGGGGCGTATTGGCCCTCAACCGCAACAACCGCGTTGTGCTCGCCGATCAGCTGTCCGGCAGCGGGGGCTTCACACAGATCGGCACGGGGTCGACCGTGTTGACGGTGGCCAACACGCACTCTGGGTCTACGTCGGTGCTCGCGGGAACCCTGCGGCTGGAGCATGCCGCGGCGCTGGCATCGAGCCCCACGGTGGTGGTCGGCGGCAAACTGGACGTGGCCGACGGGCTGATCGCCAGCGTGCCTGCGCTCGCGGTGGCGGGCGGGGTGGTCGACGTAAGGCGTGGCCTCGTGTCGATCGGGCCCGGCGGCATCGCCCCCGACGATCTCGTCGCGGCTCTCATGGCCGGTCGGGGGGACGGCTCGTGGAACGGCACGTCGGGAATCCGCTCGTCGGCCGTCGAGGCCGACTCGCTCGCCGGAGCGCTGCGAACCGTCGGCTGGGCGGAGCAGTCGGACGGCTCGATGCTCGTCGGCTACGCGGTGGCGGGCGATGCCACCATGGATGGCCTGATCGATATTCTGGATATCGGCGAACTGTTGGCCTCGCCGACGTTCAACTCCGGCCTGCCGGCCACATGGCGGCAGGGCGACTTCAACTACGACGGCGTCTGCGACGCGCTTGACGTGGCGGAAATGATGACCACCGGACTGCTCGATCAGGGCGATTACCGGGTGCCGTTTGCGAACGCGGCGACGGCCGTGGCCGCCGTGCCGGAGCCTGCCGCGGTGGGGATGGTCGCCGCGATCGCCCTCGGCGGATTGGTGTTCTTGCGTCGTCGGCCTCGGCTTGACGGGCGATGGGGCACGGAAGATAGTTTCCAACAGCCTGATCGGTGATGGGCAATGCTCGACCTCCGGGGGGGTAGCTGTATGTTCGCGTCAATCCATCGGGCTCCCCCGTGCGGCGTCAATCGCGTGAGGGCGTTTACCCTCGTCGAGCTGCTGGTCGTGATCGCGATCATCGCGACGCTCATCGGGCTGCTGCTGCCGGCCGTGCAGAGCGCCCGCGAGGCGGCGCGCCGTTCGTCCTGCACCAACAACCTCAAGCAGCTTGGGCTTGCGGTGCTTACGTTCCACGATGCCAAGAAGAAGTTCCCGCCGAGCGTGGCCCAGTTTGGGGAGTCGCCGTCGAACTCCCCCATCACGTGCGACAAGCAGGCCGGTTGCACGGGCCGAGGCTGGATCGTGGAGACGCTCCCGTTCCTCGAGCAATCGGCGCTCTATACCACGCTTGCGCCGTCGGCGAAGGGAAACATCTACGATAATCGCGGTCTGGCCTTGGTGAAGCCGGCCCTGAAGACGCGGCTCTCGATGCTGTCGTGCCCGACCGACCCCGATGCCGCTCAGACATGGGTCGTCGACACCGCGGGCAAGACCGGACCGTTCATGTCGTCAATGCAGGGGACGGAGGTGAGTATCACGAGCTACAAAGGTGTTCTGGGCGCGACCAAGGTGGGGGGCAGTTTCGGCAGTATCTGGCCGCGGCATGACGACGAGCCCATGACCCCCGTCGACTGTCACAACAACGGGATACAGTCGGCCAACGGCGGCGAGAAGGTTCCCTGCAAGGGCATCTTCTGGCGAAACACCTACATGCACCCCCGGCGCCTAAAGGATCTCACCGACGGCACCAGCAAGACCCTGCTCGTGGGCGAGGCCGTCTATGCGCACGACCATCATGCGGTCGCGATGTACGCCGACGGCGACTGGGCGGCCTGCAACGTGCCGCTCAACTACCTGCCGAACCCACCGGTGCCGGAAAATTGGTGGAATGTGCGGGGATTCCGCAGCCGCCATGCCGGCGGAGCGAGTTTCACGAGGGCCGACGGCTCGGTCCGGTTCACCGGCGAGGAGATCGACATGAGCGTCTATATGGCGCTCTCGACGGGAGGCCGGGGCGACTCGACGGCATCGGAATGAGCACGGCTCACGGTCGGTCGGCCCTGACGCTGGCCATGGTGGCGGCGATCGTGGTCTGCCAGGCAGGCTGCGGGAGGCACTCGGCGAGCGTATCGGGTAGCGTGACGCTCGACGGAAAGCCGCTGGCGTCGGGCGTGGTGAACTTCACCCCGGCCGCCACCGGACCCTCGGCCTACGCCAACATCGGGTCAGACGGCCGGTATGTCCTGCAGACCGGAGCACAGGCCGGACTCGAACCGGGCGCGTACAAGGTGACCTTCGCGGCCAACGCGACGCCTGACCAGGC
>JBJTRH010000086.1:0-2065 GCA_046076065.1 Planctomycetaceae bacterium
CGCGACGTGACGGCGCGGATCGACGAGCAGCTCGCGCCGCAGGGGCTCTCGCTGACGCTCGTCTACGACGAGACCACCTACATCGACTCCGCTATCGGCCTCGTCAACGACAACATCCTCGAGGGCGGCCTGCTCACGCTGGCCACGCTCCTCGTCTTCCTGCGGAACGTCCGGTCCGCGCTGATCGTGGCGATGTCGATCCCGGTGAGCGTGATGGGCACGTTCCTCGCCCTCGCCGCCTTCGACCGCACGCTCAACGTGATCAGCCTCGCCGGCATCGCCTTCGCCGTCGGCATGCTGATCGACAACTCGGTGGTGGTGCTCGAAAACATCTTCGTGCACTGGACCGCAGGCGAGGAACCGACGACCGCGGCGGTGAAGGGCACGCAGGAGGTGTGGGGCGCGATCCTCGCGAGCACACTCACGAACGTGGCCGTGTTCCTTCCGGTGCTCTTCGTGGAGGGCGAGGTGGGTCAACTGTTCGGCGACATCGCGATCGCCATCGCCGCAGCGGTCGGCCTCTCGATCGCGGTGTCTGGGCTGGTGGTGCCGGCCGCGGCCGCCCTGCTGCTCCAGAGCCGGCACGGCCGGTCCGCGGCGAGCGCCGTCACGGGCGACGGCGCGGGGGCACCGGCCCGCGGCGACATCGCCACGCGATTCATCGCCGCGTTCATGGGCGTGGTGACAGGCATCAACAAGTTCCTGCTCGCCAGCGGCTGGCGGGAGGCGGTGGCGTCGCTGGTGATCGTGGCGGCGGCCGCCGTGGCCACCTGGTTCCTGATGCCGAAGGTCGAGTACCTCCCCGAGGGCAACCGCAATCTCGTGTTTGGCATCCTCCTGCCCCCGCCGGGCTACAACATCGACGAGCTGCTGCGGATGGGCGATCTCGTCGAGCAGCGGCTGATCCCCTACTGGGACGTCGACCCCGGCACCCCGGAGGCGAAGGCCCTCGACGCCCCGATCCTGGGCGACTGCTTCTTCGTGGCCCGGGGGCGGAGCGTGTTCATCGGGCTGAGGTCCCTCGACCCGCTCGAGGCCGCCAAGCTGGTGCCGCTCATCCGCCGGATCGCGGCCGACCTGCCCGGCACGTTCGCGGTGGCCAAGCAGTCGAGCCTGTTCGAGAACGGCATCGGCTCCGGCCGCACGGTCGACATCGAGATCACCGGGCCCGACCTCGCGAAGCTCGTGCACCTCGGCGTGCGGGTGATGGGCAAGCTGCCGGAGGCCACGCCCGGAAGCCAGAACCTGCCCAGGCCGTCGCTCGACCTCTCAAGCCCCGAGGTGCAACTCGTGCCGCGATTGGAGCAGGCTGCCGACATGCGGCTCGACGCCCGTCAGCTCGGCTACATCGTCGACTGCCTCGTGGACGGCGGCTATGCCACCGACTACTTCCTCGACAACGACCGGATCGACCTCGTGATCAAGGGCGACGACCGCTTTGTGCAGCGCACGCAGGACCTCCGCATGCTGCCGGTGGTCACGCCCGGCGGCCAGCTCGTGCCGCTGGAGTCGGTCGCCGAGGTGCGGGAGTTCTCGAGCGGCCCGGAGCAGATCCTCCACCGCGAGCGGGAGCGGGCGATCACCGTGCAGGTCTCGCCCCCCACGCGGATGCCGCTGGAGGAGGCTCAGGAGCGGATCGAGCGGCTGGTCGTGAAGCCTCTCGAGGAGTCGGGGGCGCTGGCCGGCGGCTATCGGGTTACGCTCGGTGGCACCACCGACAAGCTCATCGCCACCTGGAGGTCGCTGTGATTCAACCTCGTGATCGCCGGCGTGATCACCTACCTGCTGATGGCCGCGCTGTTCGAATCGTGGCTCTATCCGGCCGTGGTGATCGCCTCGGTGCCGTTGGGCAGCGTCGGCGGCCTGCTCGGGCTCTGGCTCCTCAACACGCTCGGCAGCCGGTTCGGCATCTTCCAGCCGCTCGACGTGCTCACGATGCTCGGCTTCGTGATCCTGATCGGCACGGTGGTGAACAACCCGATCCTGATCGTGGAGCGGGCCCTGCAGCTCGTCCGCGCGGGGAGCATGGCCCCCACCCCGGCGATCCTGGAGGCGGTCCGCAGCC
>JBJTRH010000087.1:0-9550 GCA_046076065.1 Planctomycetaceae bacterium
CGTGAGAATCTGGCCTCCATTCGTCGCGCCGGTGGCGACGTTCGTGATCGTCAGGTTACCGGAGTTGGCCCGAATGAGCGTGTTGGCGACGGAGTTGATCGTGCCGCCGTTGAGTTGCAGCGTGCCGCTCACGGTGCTCGAGCTGTTGCCGATCTGGAACGCGTTGTTGCCCGTGCGGGTGAAATCGATACCCGCGAAGCCCAGGGAGCCGGAGATCGTGTTCATATTGATTCCGGCAGTCACGCCCGTTCCAGCCGGCAAGAATGCCATAATGTCGGTAGCTGCACCCTTGCCGGTTTGTGCATTGGGAGTGTTGCCCGCAAAGGTTCCGGTAGCCCAATTCGTTGTCGTCAGCCACGCGACGTTTGTAGTTCCGTTGCTGCTCCACGTCCGGGTCGCCTGTGCCCGAGCCGGCGAGGCCACGAGCGCCGCCAGCGTTGCCACCAGAGCCACGACCACGACCTGATTTGGAGTGCGACGCACGGCTGATTTCCCCGGGGACTGCTCTCTCTGACCCGCCCATTCCCCCTGCAACTTCTGTGCCCTGAAGCGGGTATGGCGGAGCCAGCATCCTGGGGACGAGCAAAAACATGGGTACGCGAGAAAAACCTCACGCACTCGTAAGACTGTCAGGCAGCGGAGTGGCGCAAATCGCCCCAGGTGACTGGAGCGATTCGCCCCAGGTAGTAGCCCGCTGGCTAGTGAGCGCCCGTGCACGTGTGGGGCGATTTGCTCCACCGCGGATAGGGGGGCGTTCAGGTCCGCCGCAGCGGGTCGTCCGGCCATGCGTGCTTCGGGTACCGGCGGCGAAGTTCCTTCTTCACCGTCGGGTAGGTGTTCTTCCAGAAGCTGGCGAGGTCGCTCGTCACCTGCTGCGGGCGATGGTTCGGACCGAGCAGGTGCAGGAGCACCGGCTGGCGGCCGCCCGCGATTCGGGGCGTGTCCGTCACGCCGAAGAGTTCCTGAATCCGGACGGCCAGCACCGGCGGTCCGGAGGGCTCGTACCGGAGCTTGAACCGCTTACCGGTCGGCAGATCGAGATGGGTCGGAGCGAGACGGTCCACCTCGGCCAGCCGCTCGAATCCGACGGACGCATGCAGCCGCGAAAGCCAGTCGGCAGCGCGGACGTCGTCGAGCGACCGCAGGCCCGCGCACAGGTCGGGGAGCAACGATCGCAGGGCCGCGTCGTCGAGAGTCGGGAGCCCGAGATCGGGCGCAGACGAGGTGAGCCAGCGGACTCGGGCGAGAAATCCTCCAGCGGCGGTGTCGGCCGCCGGCCGCACCCGATCGAACACTGCGGCCGCCTCGCGGGCGAGAATGGCTGCGGCTGCGGCCTCATCGCGAATGGTAGCCGGCGCCTCGTCGATCACGAGGTCCAGCCATGCGGTCTGCAGCCGCGCCTCGACCTGCCGCCTCGACGGATGGAAGAGGAGCTGCTCGCCGGTGGTGAGGTTCGCCGTGGCGAGCGGCTCGAGGTCGAGCCAAGCCCGCTCCACGGCCGAACCAAGCCGGACCCCCGCCTCACCGCTGGAGTCGTCGAGATCGATCGCCAGAAAGAGGGGCTCGCCACGCACCCGCGAGCCGTCGAGTCGCACGCCGCGGCCGCCCACCATGGCGCCGCGGTCCTGCGTGCCGGACCGGAGCTTCGCAAGGCGGTCGGGAAAGGCTTCGAGGAGCGCGAGCATCACCGCGGCGGCCGGGTCGCCGGCCCTTTCCGCGAGCGGCACGTCGACCATCCGATAGAGCTGCTCCGCCACCCGGAGCACGTTGTGGGCTCCGCCGGGATGGGGTTCGAGCGCTGGATCGCCGATGGAGACGCCGGCCCGAAACACCTGCAGCGCCAGGACACGGTCGACGACGTCGGACCGTGACCGCACGACCTGCCGGTCGCGCGGTCCGCCGCCCCGCGGCGTCCGGAACGGGTCGCGCTCCGAGAGCAGCGCGGCGGCGATGGAGGCCTCGCGGAGCACCCCGTGCCGGGCCCCGGCGAGCAGGAGCCGCGCGAGCCTTGGATGGGCGGGCAGTCGGAGCAGATCGTGGCCGAGCGGCGTGACGTGCAAGCGGCCTCCCTCGCCGGCGGCGATCGCCCCGAGATGTTTCAGCAGGTCGCGGGCGTTGTCGATCGCTTCTGGCGGCGGCGCGTCCAGCCATGGAAAGCCGCTCGCCTCGCCGAGCGCCAGCAGCTGGAGGAGCGGGCCGGCGAGGTCGCCGCGGACGGCTTCGGGAGGCTCGGCCGCCGGGCGATGCTGATGGGCCGATTCGTCCCACAGCCTCCAGCAGATCCCGGGCGCCGTGCGGCCGGCG
Source organism: Planctomycetaceae bacterium (assembly GCA_046076065.1). Taxonomy (GTDB): domain Bacteria; phylum Planctomycetota; class Planctomycetia; order Pirellulales; family UBA1268; genus QWPN01. Next base: position 2,305 of record JBJTRH010000087.1, read on the forward strand.
CGGCCGGCGCGCTGGTCGGCCGCCGCCTTCGAGATGGGCACGAGCTCGAGTCGTGGCAGCCCCGTGGCATGCGACACGAAGCTCTGCCGCGCGAGGCCCGAGTCGACCACGGCCGTGATCCCGGGAATCGTGAGCGACGTCTCGGCCACGTTGGTCGCGAGCACCACCTTTCGGCAGCCGATGTCGGCGAGCACGCGATCCTGCTGGTCGGGCGGAAGGTCGCCGAACAGCGGCATCACGGCGATGCCCTGCCGCTCGAGCGGGCCGCGGAGTTCGTCCTGGCAGCGGAGGATCTCGCCGACGCCCGGCAGGAACACGAGCACGTGGCCGTCGGTCGTCCGCACCGCCTCGGGCACCGCGGCCGCGATCCGGTCGCTGAGATCCCGGTGGTCGCCGTGCTTCAGGTAGCGGATCGTGACGGGGAACACGCGGCCCGCGGCGGAGACCACGGGACAGGGCTTGCCACCCTGCCCCAGCAGCGCGGCCACGGGCTCCGCGTCGAGCGTCGCACTCATCACCACGATCCGCAGGTCGGGCCGCAGGGTGTCGCGCAGGCGAACGAGCAGACCCAGGATCAGGTCCATCTCGAGCGACCGTTCGTGAAACTCGTCGAGCACGACCGCGGCGATGCCCTCGAGCGACACGTCGGCGACAAGCCGCCGGAGCATGATGCCGGTGGTCTCGACGACGAGCCGGGTGTCGCGGCCCACGCACGACTCGAACCGCACCTGGTAGCCGACCTCGCCCCCCGGCTCGCCGCCACGAAGGTGGGCGATCTGGCGGGCCACGGCTCTGGCCGCCAGTCGCCGTGGCTGCAGCAGGATCACCCGCGCCGTCGATCCGGCGGGCAGGTCGTCGAGCACGGCGGCAGGCACGAGCATCGTCTTCCCGGAGCCGGGCGGTGCGGTGACGACGACGGCACCCGACCGCGACGCGGCCACCGCTTCGGCGAGCACGGACGCGACGGGGAGATCAGCGGGCAGACGCACCATGTCCGGTATCGTAGCGGGTGCCCACGGTAATCACGGCACGTCAGCCGGCTGAACCCACGTGGCTGTGCTGCATACGGCACGAACTCAGCGAGGGGCTGCCCGTGCCCCGTAGCCGGCGTATGCCGCCAAGCGCAGGCGACCAAGCCGCCTGCGGCGTCTCGGTGCCCGTGGCGAAGCGCCGGCGGCATCCGAGTGAGAGGATGACACGACGGCATCCTCGAACGTCCGGCCACGGGGTACGGGCAGCCCCGAGCCCACCAGCAGGGCGGCCCGCATCGCTTACGCGATTGCGGCTTGCTGGGGAACGTGGCCCGCATCGCTTACGCGATTGCGGCTTGCTGAGCACCGCGGCCCGCATCGCTCATGCGTCGCCGCGAAGCTCGAACTTGGTGCGGCCCGGGTTGGGCACCGGGTAGCGGCCCTCGGCGTCGGCCACAATCGGTGCCGGCGACTCCATCGTCAGGTGTTCGACGCCCGCGGTGAGATCCTCCGGGCAGTCGAGCATCTCCTGGAACGTGACCGGGCGGCCGACGTGGGCCGAGAATCGTCCCATCGCCGTGACCAGGCTCGCCTCGGCGCCGCGGACGGCCTCGTTGTAGGGCTCGTCGGCGACGATCGCGGCCACGAAATGATCCCACTCCCGGCGATATGGGCTCGGCTCCGGCTGGTCGGCCGTCCAGAGAATATTGTCCTTCGCCATCCGCTGCGACGTGTAGATCGTCGGCTTGGCCGGCGAATGGCCGCTGGTGGAGATCGTGAAGGCGCCCTTGGAGCCCTGCCCATAAACGCCGAAGTGCTGCCGGCAGTTGTTCATCAGCCGGCTCTCATAGAAGAACTTCACGCCGTCGTCGAACGTGTATTCCACCGAATAGACGTCGAAGTTCTGATCGGTGATCTTGCCCTTGGAGTGGCGGCCTCCCACGGCATCCGCGACCACGGGCCAGCCCCCCTTCATCATGCACACCTCGTCGATGTGATGGATGCAGTAGTCGCTGAACACGCCGCCGCTCGCCCAGAGGAAGTTGTGGAACCGCCGGATCTGCCACATGAGCTCGCTCATGCCCTCGGGGCCCGGGGCGAGATCGAGGTTGTGGGGCGGTGTGTGGCTGCGGTAGCCGCGGAACGCGATCAGGTCGCCGGCCTCGCCGTCGCGGAGCCGCTCGAGCAGCTCCCGCCGCCGGTCGCAGTGGCGGCACATCAGACCGACGGCGACCTTCAGCCGCTTGGCGTCGGCCAGCGGGGCGAGCTCGATGATCCGCCGCGTGCTTGGCCCGTCGATCGAGACGGGCTTCTCCATGAACACGTGCACGCCCTTCTCGATCGCGTAGGCGAAGTGGGCGGCACGAAACGCCGGCGGGGTGGCGAAGATGGCGATGCCGCCGGCCGGCAGCGAGTCGATGGCCTGCCGAAAGGCGTCGAAGCCGATGAACGTGCGGTCGTCCGGCACGTCCATCCGGTCCTTGAACTGCTCCTCCAGGGACCGCTTCACCGAGGCGATCCGCTCTGGGAACACGTCGGCCATCGCGGTGAGCTTCACGCGGCCGCCGTGGGCGTCGAAGGCGTCGATGATGGCGCTGCCGCCGCGGCCGCCGCAGCCCACGAGCGCGGCGTGGATCTCGTCACTGCCGGCGACGTGGACGCCGCCCGCGGGCGTCGGCGTGGGGGACGCCGGGGCGTCGCCCTCTGCTGCGGCCGCTGTCGTGGCGATCGCAGCACCGGCACCGGCGAGGAACATCCGGCGGCTGCCGGTCGCGTGCGACCCGGTCGTGTCGGTCATGGTGTCGTGCCTCGGGAGGTCAGCCGCCGTAGGCGGCCGCGGTGTGCGTGATCGCGAGATCGTCGTCGAGGGGACGGTGCGGCCTGATCCCGTGTGCAGACAGGCTGGCGTGGTAGGCCCGCACCGCATCGTCTGCGGCGAAGTGCCCGTCGGCAACGGCCCGCAGATGCCGTACGAACTCGAGCTGGTGCTCGGCGGCATTGATCTTTCGGCCGAACAGAGCGACGCGGGCGCCGTGCCGTTTCGATTGCTCGACCAGCGCGAAGGCGTCGTGGGTCGTGCCGGCTGCGCCGCCGAGAATGCCGATCACGAGCGAAGGGTCGTAGGCGGCGAGTTGCTCGGTGATCTCGGGTCCCAGGTAGGGGATCTTGAGGAACATCGGGCGGCCGGAGCGCGGCACTCCGGCCAGCAGCCGCACCACGTGATCGGCCACGAACCTGGCGAGCCCGAGCGGCGCCGCCGCACCGCCCTCGGCGAGCGCGTTGGGGAAGAACACCTCGAGGAAGTGGCGAAAGCGGCACTGCTCGGCGTCATGGCGGAAGTCGCGGTAGGCCGAGAGCATGGCCCGGTCGGCGGCTGCGTCGCCATTGAGCGTGATCGAGAAGAGCCCGAGATCGACGGCCGGCCTGCCGCTGCCCGGCGGCTCGAGCCGGCCCCACTGGGCTTGCGGGATCGTGGTGGTGGCGAAGGGCAGCGCCGGCTGCCGCGGGTAGGTGCCCGAGCCGGCGGCCAGCCAGATGTCGGTCGTGTCGTTCATCCGCACGGCGGGCGTGACACACGAGTTCACGAAGAGCCGCTCGTCGCCGGCCAGCACGTCGGCCGTGCTGGCGCTCATGAGCATCACGTCCACGAGCCCCTGGGCGACGATCTCACGGATCTGATCCCGGAAGTCGGGGAGGGAGCGGAACGGCCCGGCCTGACGATCGCCGCCCGGAGCGAGGCCCGGCGATGCGAGCCCGAACGCCATGTCGGCATCCTTGGCGTCGGCGAGGATGAACTCGGCGCAGCCTGGGTTGGCCACGAGCCGGGCGAGTTTCCGGTCGAGTGACGAAGCGACGGTGGTGCCAGGTGGATGCATGGCTGCGATTCTAGTCGCTGCCCGAGCGACGTTCGCGTGGCGGGATGAAAACGTACAATCCCCTTCTGATACCGGATGTGGGGCAGGAGTCGAGTCGTGATGATGCGTCGAACGGTTGCAGCCGTCGCGTGGGTGCTCTGGCTCGCAGTTTTGTCTGCCGATGCCGCGGACGTGGTCACCCCCGACCCGGCGCTCCGGGTGGTGCCGGTCGACACCGTCGAGCGGGCGTCGTTTCTCGGCGTGCGGGTCGACTCCGACGGCCGGGTGTTCGTCGGGGGGCGGGAGGCACTGTTCGTGTACGAACCGGATGGCGGCGGGGGCTACGGCCCGCGGCGAACGCTGCTGACCTTTCCCGACCACACCTGGATCCACGACATCGAGATCCTGGGTGACGACCTGTATCTGCTCACGGTCAGCGGGCTGTACCACGTGCCTGGAGGTCGAAGGGGCCGCGAGGGCCTGGAGCCAAGAAGGCTGCTCTGGGGCGTGCCCCGCGGCCACACGCACCAGTGCTTCCACGGCATGGCGTTCGGTCCCGAGGGCGATCTCTACGTGGGCATGGGTGATCCGCTCTGGTATTACGGCGACTTCACGCGACCCGACCACTGGGGCCACTGGACGTTTTTCACGAGGCCTGCGACCGCTGGGGACGCGGGGACCGTCGAGGAGTGGCAGCGGACCCCGTACACGGGCGTCGGGGCAGTCCTGCGGCTGCGGCTTCGCGATGGCGCGCTGAGGGTCGTCGCCGAAGGCCTCCGCAACGACTGCGGGCTCGCCTTTGACCGGGACTGGAACCTGTTCACCAACGACAACGACCACGAGTCGCTGCCGGCCGACTACGTGCCGGGGCGGCTGCTGCATGTCTCGTCGCGGGCGTGGTTTGGCTGGCCCAGGGGATGGTCGCCCGAAAAGACGCCCGATCGCCTCGATCTTCGGGCGACGATGAACCCCGCGCTCGGCCGCTTCGTGCCGGTGGGGCAGGCGTATTACGACGATGAGGTCCTGCCGCCCCGCTACCGCAACTCGCTGCTCGTGGCCCGCTGGTGCACCAGGCAGGTCACCTCCTATCCGCTCGAAGGCGTCGGGGCCACGTTTCGTGCCCCCGAGCATGAACTCCTCGCCGGCGTGGGCGTGGCCCGGCCGGTCGGGATCGCCGTCGGCCGCGGTGGCAGGCTGTTCGTGACGGTCTGTCACATGGACCACAACGAGGACTCGCCGGTCTATCGCTCCGACCTCGTGATGATCACGACCGCCGGTGATCGACCCGACCATCCCTTCCGGCCCTACGACTCCGCGACAGCCACCGCCGGCCGACTGTTCACGGACCTCACCGACCCGGCCTGGTCGATCCGCCGCGAGGCGCACGCGGAACTGCTGCGCCGTCGCGACCTCGACGGCCGCGACCTGATCGCCCGCTATGAGGCCGCACCCCGTGACGGGGCGGCGCGAGACCATCTCCTCTGGCTCGTCGCGATGCGGGCCGCCCCGGACGCCGCCTGGAACCGGATGGCGGAGGCTCTGGGCGATGCTCGCTCATCGACGCGGCTCCAGGCGGTGCGGGCGGTCGCCGAGCGGTTTCCCGACCGTGTGGCAACGCTCGTTCCACTGCTCGGCGATCCCGATCCGCAGGTGGTGCACGCAGTGGTGGGTGCCTGCTTCGAGGACGGCGATCTCCTCGACGATGACGGCGTCGTGGAGCGGCTCGTGACCGGACCCGCCCGCAGCCACGACAGCCACCTGCGTCAGGCGGCGGTTCGGCTCCTCGGCGCGCGGCTCGACGGCACGCGTCTCCAGCGATTCGCTGACGCAGTCGATCCCGACATCAGGCTCGCGGCCGTCCTCGCGGCGGGATTCCGGCTCACCGTGCCCGAGAGCACTGCGACGCCGGCAGAGCACCTACCGCTCGCGGCCTGGAGGAATGCCGACGCCTCGTGCCGGCTGACGTTCGCCGACGGCAGCGTCGACCTCCGTGACCTCGGCCGACTCGGCACCTTCACGCTGGCGGAGCACTGGAAGGCGGGCGGTCGCACGCGTGACCAGGAATCGCTGTTTGCGGGACTCGTCAGTGCCCTCGACGACGACGACCCGAGAACGCGTCGGCAGGCGGCGTCCTTTCTCGCTGCACTCGCCGATCCGCGGTGCGAGTCGCGGGTGTCGGCCGTGCTGTCCGAGACGGCAGCGCGACCGACGGCCAACGCCGCGATGGCGACCACGGAGCCGAGCATGCTCGACCGCGGGCGGCCGCCCTTCGACCCCGCCGCCTTCGTCGGAGTCGACTGGGCAGCCGAGATGAGGGCGGGAAATGCGGAACGGGGCCGCACGCTCTTCGGCGCGGCAGGGATCGGCTGCGTGAAGTGCCATGCCATGTCGGACGATGCCGCGGTGGCGGGAGGTCCTAGCCTCGCGGGGGCCGCCCGGCGGTTCACGGTCGGCTACCTCGTGGAGTCGGTGCTCGAGCCCGACAAGGTCGTGGCGCCGCTGTTTCGTGCGACGACCGTGGTCACCACCGACGGCCGCAGCCTGACGGGCCTTGTGACCGGCGAAACGGCGGACCGTGTGCAGCTCATCATGCCCGACGGAACGAGCAGGTCGATCGCCGTGACCGACATCGCCGAGCGCGCCGCGCATGCCGGGTCGCCGATGCCGCGAGGACTCGTGCGGACCCGCCAGGAACTCCGCGACATCCTGGCCTACCTGCTCGCCGTCCCATCCGAGTGATCACCCGCTGCGGGATGCAGGCGTAGACTCTGCGGCCTTCACCCCGACCGTCCGCGAACTCCGAGGCGAAGCCGACATACCGTGAGCAATCGCACCATCGACTGCGTCGTCTGTGGCACGTGCGTGGCGGACCTGCTGGTGCGGCCCGTGCCCCTCGACCAGCCGGTCGGCGGCGGGCGGCTATTTCACGTTGATCCGGTCGAGGTCACCACCGGAGGCATCGTCTGCAACACCGGCGTGGCGATGCAGCGCCTCGGTGCCGCCGTCGAAGCCGTGGCGCTCGTCGGCGATGATCTCTGGGGCGGTGAGATCGTCAGGAGGCTCGCGGCTGAGGGAGTCGGCACCAGCGGCGTCGAGCAGCGGGCCAACGGGGCAACGAGCACCACGGCGGTGCTCATCGACGAGACCGGTGAGCGGAGCTTTGCGCATCACGTCGGTGTGGCCGCCGCCTTCGATGTCGATGTGCTGCGGCGGCGCGAGTCGCTGATCGCCCGGAGCCGTTTTGCCGTGCTCGGGTACATCGGCCTCCTCCCGGCGGTCGAATCGCGGCTCGCCGACGCGGTGGCTGTGCTGCGACGGGCTGGTTGCCGGGTGGTCGTGGAGACCGGTGGGTCCGGCGGCACGCTCGCCGACGTCGTCCCTGCGCTCCCCGGCATCGACGTGTTCGTGCCCAGCCTCGAC
>JBJTRH010000088.1:0-4206 GCA_046076065.1 Planctomycetaceae bacterium
CTCACCGATCGCTACGGCAACGCCGGCAGCGCGACGCACGAGATGGGCCGCGAGGCCCGCGAGGCGGTGGAGGCGGCGCGGGGGACGTTTGCCGACGCCATCGCCGCCGATCCGCGGGAGATCGTGTTCACTGGCGGCGCCACCGAGAGCACCAACCTCGCGATCCTGGGCACGGCGGCGCGGCACGCCCGGCGAGAGGCGCCGCAGGGCCATCCGGGCCATGTCGTCGTGCCCGTCACCGAGCATCATGCCGTGCTCGATCCCGTCGAGCACCTCGAGCGCGAGGGCTACAAGGTGACCAGGCTGCCGGTTGTGACGCAGGACGATGCGTCGGGGGGGGCGGGAAGCGTGAGGCTCGCCGACCTGGAGCGGGCGCTGCGGCCCGACACGTTTCTGGTGTCGGTGCTTCTGGCGAGCAACGAGATCGGCGTGATCCACGACGTGGCCGCCATCGCCGAGATGGTGCACGCGGCGGGCGCGATCCTGCACGTCGACTGCGCCCAGGCCCTCGGCCGGATGTCCGTGGACGTCGACGCCCTCGGCGCCGACCTGGCGAGTTTCTCGGGCCACAAGTTCCACGGGCCCAAGGGGAGCGGGGCGCTCTACGTGCGCCGCCGTGGCCGGGCGGTGCGGATCGAGCCGCTCGTGTTTGGCGGCGGCCAGGAGCGGGGCATGCGGAGCGGCACGCTCGACGTGCCTGCGATCGTGGGCCTCGCCGAGGCGGCCCGGCTCGCCGTCGCCGGGCTCGCCGACGAGCCGCCGCGGATGCGAGGCCTCCGCGACCGACTCTGGGAGGGGCTCGTGAAGCACGTGCCCGGCGTCGGGCTCAACGGACCGGCCCTCGACGCGGTCGATGAGCGGGGCCTGCCGCGGCGGCTGGTGAACAATCTCAACGTGCGGATTCCGGGCGTGGACGGCCAGTCGCTCCTCGCGACGCTCGCAGGAGACGGCCTCGCCGTGAGTTCCGGCAGCGCGTGCTCGTCGGAGAGCCCGCGGCCCAGCCATGTGCTCTTGGCCCTCGGCCTCGACGAGGACGAGGCGCGGGCCAGCCTCCGCTTCGGGCTGTCGCGGTTCACGACCGCGGACGAGGTCGACGAGGCGGTGGACCGGATCACCTGCGGCGTCGCCCGGATGCAGGCGCTGTGATACGGGTCCCCCATGAGCCTCGCGCGTCGCTTCCGCGCCGCCGGCCGGAGGCATGCTCGGCGCCGGCGGGACGTGTGAGTGCTCGGCTCCATGGCTGCGGCAGACTCCCGCGAGGCACACGTCTCACCGGCGTCTGCGCGTGCCCCCGGCCGGCGGCTCCAGGGTTCCGACATCGGCGGGAACACGGTTGCAGCGAGGGGCTGCCCGTGATCCCGTCGCTGGCGCTCCGGGCTTTCTGGAGCCATGACCCCGAGCCTCGCGGACGCGCAAGGCTCATGGGCGAGCCGTGTGAGTCGGGGCTTCCCGGAGACCCGGCGACCGCCACCGTGCGCCGGCCGCCGCGGGCGACACGGCGCCGGCCCGAGGCCGGGGCCTCCAGGCACAAGCTGGAGGTCGTCGTGTTCGGCCCCAAGGCCCGGCGTGGTCCAGCCCGGCGACGCTGCGGCCGGACTTTCCGCAGCGGGGGCAGGGGGCTACAATTTCCTCACGTCGTGATGCGAGATCACCGCGACACCCGCCCCAGCATCAGCCCGCACGAGGAGAATCGTCCGATGTCGATCATGCTCACCGAGAAGGCCGCCAGCGAGGTCAAGAAGATCATCACGGAGCAGAAACTCGCTCCCGACACCGTGCTTCGCGTGGGGGTGGCCGGCGGCGGCTGCAGCGGCTTCAGCTACTCGCTCGGCTTCGACACCGCGTTCGACCCGAAGGCCGACACCAAGACCGACCAGCACGGCGTGGCCGTGGTGGTGGACAAGAAGAGCGACCTGTTCCTCGACGGCACCACCCTCGATTTCCACGACGGGATCGACAAGCGGGGCTTCACGTTCAACAATCCGAACGCGAAGAAGACCTGCGGCTGCGGCAGCTCGTTCCAGGCCTGACGCGCGTCGTGGCCGGCAGGCCACGGCGGCATCCTCGAGGAAGCGCAACGACGTGGCTGCGGAGAAGGTCCAGATCGTCGGCATCGGCGACGACGGCGTCGAAGGCATGACGGCCCAGGCGCGGCGGCTCGTGGAAGCGGCCGACGTGCTCGTCGGCCCGGAGTCGTGCGCGGCGCTGGTGCCAGCCGGCCTTCGCGGGCGGCTGGTCGCCGCGGGCAACCTCGAGGATCTCGTGGAGCGGATCGAGGCCGCGGGCGGGAAGCGGGTGGTGGTGCTCGCCTCGGGTGATCCGCTCTTCTACGGCACCGCCCGCTATGTCTGCTCCAAGCTGGGCAAGGACCGCTTCGAGGTCGTGCCGCACGTCAGCAGCATGCAGCTCGCCTTCGCCCGCGTGAAGGAGTCGTGGGAGGAGGCGTTCCTCGCCAATCTGTCGGGCCAGTCGATCGAGCGGGTGATCGACCGCGTCCGCTCGAGCGAGACGGCGGGCCTGTTCACGAGCGACCAGTGGCCTGCGCCGGCCGTGGCCCGGGCGCTGCTCGACGAAGGGCTCGACTACTTCCAGGCCTACGTCTGCGAGAACCTCGGCTCGCCCGACGAGCGAGTGACCCAGGGCAGCCTCGCCGACATCGCCAAGGACTCGTTCGCCTCGCCCAACGTGATGATTCTCGTCCGCAAGGCGAAGGTGGCCGACAAGCCGGGGCAGGTGGGCACGCGGCTGTTCGGCAATCCCGACGAGTGCTTTTTGCAGTCGCGGCCGAAGCGGGGGTTGCTCACGCCGGCCGAGGTGCGGTCGCTGGCGCTGGCGGAGCTGCAGCTCACGCCGGCGAGCGAGGTCTGGGACGTCGGCGCCGGCAGCGGCTCGGTGGGCCTCGAGGCGGCGCGGATCGCCCGCGACGGCCGCGTGCATGCGATCGAGATGGACCCCGACGATCACGCCCTGATCCGGGAAAACGCCGCCCGGTTCGGCGTCACGAACCTGAACCCCGTGCTCGGCCGGGCGCCCGAGGCCTGGGCCAGCCTGCCCGATCCCGACGCCATCTACGTGGGCGGCAGCGGCCGCGACGTGGCGATGCTCGTGGAGCAGGCCTGGCAGCGGCTCAAGCCGGGCGGGCGGCTGGTGACCGCCTGCAACAGCATCGAGAACCTCGCCGCCATGCACACGCTGCTCCGCTCGCGGTCGAGCGATGCCGCCTACTGGATGGTGAACATCGCCCGGGGCATCGAGCAGCTCGACCGGATCCGCTTCGAGGCGATCAACCCGATCTTCCTGATCGCCGCCACGAAGTCCGCGTGACGACGATGGACCAACTCCCCGAGCCGCTCGACGTGATCGCGGTGGGGGCCCATCCCGACGACGTCGAGATCGGCTGCGGCGGCACGCTCGCCCTGCTCGCGGCCCAGGGCTTCCGGGTGGGCATCGTCGACCTCACCGACGGCGAGCCCACGCCGCGGTCGAGTGGCCCCGAGGAGCGGCTCCGAGAGGCGGCCGCGGCGGCGAAGACGCTGGGCGTGATCCACCGCGAAACGCTGGCGTTCACCAATCGCCGGCTGTTCGACGAGTTCGACGTCCGCGTGGCCCTCGCGAAGATCCTTCGTCGCTGGCGGCCGCGGCTCGTGCTCGGCCTCGGCGACAAGACGCCGCTCGCCTCGCCCGATCATGCCCAGGCCGTGGCGATCACGGAGGCCGCCGTCTTCTATGCGCGGCTCACGAAGTGGGACGACACCTTCGCCGGCCTGCCGGTGCACACGGTGCCGCAGTTCCTCACCTACTTCCTGTTCGCGGGCGTCGCCCAGGTGCCGCCGGGCCACTGGCCGTTGGTGGTCGACATCGCGCCGCACCTGGAGACGAAACTCGCCGCGATTCGCTGCTACGCCTCGCAGTTTCCGCCGGAGAAGGCCCACATCTATCCGCGGGTGCGGTCGCTCGCCGAAACCGTGGGCATGATGGCCGGCTGCGCCGCGGGCGAGGTGCTGGCGTCGAGCCGGCTGCCGCTCACGACCGAGCCGATGCGGATGCTGTTTCCGACGGTGTGATGCGAGGCTGCTCGGTGGGCTCGGGGTGAGCCATGCCCCATCGCCGGACGTTCGGGGTGGCTCGGGGTGAGCCATGCCCCATCGCCGGACGTTCGAGGATGCCATCGTGGCATCCTCTCACTCGGATGCCGCCGGCGCTTCG
>JBJTRH010000089.1:0-10239 GCA_046076065.1 Planctomycetaceae bacterium
GTGCTGGAGTTACGGTGATAGTGACAGGGAACCCGACACCAGAGGAGTTGTCGGCCACGGTGCGCTTGCCGCCGCCGGGGGTGAGCCGGCTCACGCGCCGGTCGCCATGCTCGCAGGAGATCAGGTTCCCCTGGCGGTCGAGCGTGAGGCCGTTGGAGCCGCGCTCGTTGCCGTAGGCACCCGGGCCGGTGAAGCCGGCCGGCTCGAGGAACACGGAGAGCCCCTCCCCCTGCTTCCAGCGGTTGACCCGGTTCCTGGGGATGTCGCTGAACAGGATCGCCCCCTCCTTCTTCACCCACACCGGCCCCTCGGCCCATTCGAAGCCGCTGGCGAGAACCTCGATGACGGAGTCCTTCGGCACGAGCGCGTCGAAGCGCGGGTCGAGCCGCTCGATCGACCCGAGCGCGGGGAGGAGGTCGGGGACGGAGCCCTCCTCGGCGCGGACGGCGAACGAGGCCAGATGCGCGGCGACGAGCAGAAGCCCGACGGGGCGGAAGCGGGGCATGGCGGACTCCTCGGGACGAGCGGCCTGGAGACGGGTGCGGGGACGCGCGTGTCCGCGCGACGATCCCCCCGCGCGGCAGTCTACTCGGCGGCGGAAGGGCGCTCCATCGGTGGCGGAGCGTCGGGTGAGTCGGTGCCGTCGGTACCGCTGTCCGGGCCGATCGCGAACAGAAGCGTCACGACCGCCATCGCCAGCCCGAAGAGGAGGACGAGCGTCATCGCGATCCCCATCGCGCAGCCCGCCTGGCCGTCGTTCGCCCGGTACGCCTCGAGCGCCGACGCCGAAAGGCCGCGCTGCCCCGCGGCAGGCGCGGCCGTCTCGCGGTTGACGGAGGTGTCGATCGCCAGGAGCAGGGCCCGGGCGTAGCGGAAGAGCCACATCGGGAGGATGACCGCGGCCACCAGGCAGGCCCCGAGGGCCCGCTCCGCCGACCAGCCCACCAGGAGCACGAGCCCCCCGTAGAGGGCGATCGTGGACAGGGCCGTGACGCCGTAATTCACGTAGATCGAGCCGAGGTAGAAGCCGGGCTCGCGCTCGAGGTCGAGCCCGCAGGCCGTGCACGACGGCGGCATCGTGAACCAGCCGCGGAACAGCCGCCCCTCGCCGCAGCGGGGGCAGCGGAGGCGCAGTGCCCGGACGAGCGGCCAGCCGGGCGCGGGGAACATCGGGTCGGAGGGAACGGCAGGACCGCTCACGTCCCGGTCCACTCGACCCCCAGGATCGAGACGTCGTCGAGCGGGCCCTTGGGCTGGCACCAGGTCTGCACCGACTCGAGCAGGCGCGTGACCACCGTCTCGACCGGCTCGCCGCGCAGCGACTCCACGAGCCCCGTCATCCGGTCGTTGCCCATCTGCTCGAGCTGCTCGTCCATCGCCTCGGGGACGCCGTCGGAATAGAGGAAGAGCCGGTCGCCCGGGGCGAGCTGCAGCGTCTTCTGCTCGTATTCCACGTCGGGCACGAAGGCGATCGGGAAACTCTCCATGGCGTGGAACTCCACGTCGCCCCCGCCGGCCGGCACCCGCACGAGAGCCGGGTGGCCGCCGGAGCAGTAGTCGAAGCGGCCGGTGGGGAGGTGGAGCACGCCGTAGAGGATCGTGAAATAGAGCCCAGAGAACTCGTCGGCCTGAAACAGCCGATTGAGCTGCGTAGCCACGTCGGCCGGCCGCGTGATCGTGATCGCCCCATCGGGTCCCTGCCGCACGAGCAGCGACTGCTCGGTCACCTTCGGCGTGAGGAAGCGGCCCACCGTGACCGCCATCAGCGACGACGGCACGCCATGGCCGCTGACATCCACCACGAACAATCCGGCGTGCTCGTCGTCGAGCGGGAACACGTTGAGAAAGTCACCGGCGAGGCTCTGGCAGGGAACGTACTTCCAGGCGATGGTCGTGCCCGGAATCTCCACGTCGTCGGCCGGCAGGAGCGATTGCTGCACCTTCGCGGCCGCCTTCAGGTCGCGGACCATGTGGGCATTGATCCGCGAAATCTCGGCATTGGCGGTGGAGAGCTCCTCGTTCGACTTCTGCAGGCCGTCGCGGGCGACCGAAAGCTCCTGGTTCGCCACGACGAGCTCCTGGTTCTTCGAGACCGCATTCTCGAAGGTGGAGACGAGCAGGTTGAGCACCTGCTGCCGGCCGGCCTTCACGCGGAACTTCTGCCCCGCGAGGGTGACATCGAGCACGCCCGTCGCCGCGTCGTCGCCCGACTCGAGCGGCGTGGCAAGCAGCGAGTTCATCCGCCCGAGCAGGTATTCGGGCTCGTAGGGCTTGGTGACGTAGTTGTCGGCGCCGGCGTCGAGCCCGCGGATGATGTCGATCGGGTCGGAGAGCGTGGAGAGCAGGATGAACGGCACGCCCTTGAGCGCGGGATCGGTCTTCGCCGCCTTGCAGAACTCGTAGCCGGTCATCTCCGGCATCTCGATGTCGGACACGATGATGTCCGGCCGCCGCTCACGGGCGAGCGCCAGGGCCAGGGCCCCGTTCTCGCCCCAGCGGACCGTATGGCCCGCCTCCTCGAGCCGACGGATCAGCATCCGGGCCTGGATGCGGCTGTCCTCGGCGATGACGACGTCGATCCCGGTGGCCGGCGTGGCGGCGGCACCGTCTGCGTGCTGGGTCACGGCCGGGTCCCGTCAGGTGAACGTGGGCAGGGCCGTGGGGGCGTCCTTGTGGATGCTGAACAGCTTGTCGAGGTTCGTGATCTTGAACACGGTGAGGATCTCGGGGCGGATGCCGCACATCTTCAGCCGGCCGTGGCCGGCGGAAATCTTGCGGTGCAGCTGGCCCAGCAGGCCGAGCATGGCGCTCGACATGAACTCCACGTTCGAGAAGTCGAGCAGCACGTCGGGGCCGGAGGCCTTGCCGATCAGCTGCGTGAGCTCCGTCCGGATCTCGTCGAGCACCGTGTCGTCGAGGATCTTCTTGTCGGTGAACTGGACGAGGTGAACGTTGCCCGTCTTGCCGGTCTGAATGCGTCGGAACTTGTCCATGGAGTCGCCGTGGCGGGGTGGTGAAGCGGGGCGGAATGGGCAGCCCCGGCGAAAGAGCCTAGCGTGTTGCACGGTCGGCCGCCACTCCCCGGCGGCCGGCAGGTCGACGTCGCTTGCGTCGGCTGCCACTGCCGCGTGGCGTTGCGGAGGTTTCTCATGCTCGATGCCGAAAAGACCGATCGCTCCAGATGTGGGGGTCGTGACGATCGGGATGGACGGTGGAACCGGAGGGGGGCGTGGAACGACTTTGGATTGCCGTGCTCGTGTGGTGCGTGATGGTCGCGGGCCTGTCGCGGCCAGCCACGGCCGAGGAGCCGGGCGGCGAACCACTCCGGATCGATCCGATCCCGGTGCTCGGGGAAGACGCTCCGGTGATCCTCGATGGCCCCGCCGTGGAGCCCGCTGGCGACGACGTGGCTCTCCTGTTCGGCAGCGGTGAACCGGTAGGCATCCCGATCGATCTTCCCATGGCCGCGACCGACCGGATCGCGGGGCCGGCGCCGATGGCGGCGACACTCTCCGACCGCGACTATGTCGTGTTCGACGTGCTGTTTCTCGACCGCGACAATGCCGCGGCCAACCAGCCAATCGCCGTCGAGGGGCCGTTCGGCCCCGGTCCCGGGGGCGTCGTGCTCACCACGCGAAGCCTGATGCCGACGACGGCGCCGGGCGTGCGGCTGTTCGTGGGTCGCCACGGCTGCGACTCGACCGGCTGGGAGCTGGGCTACTGGGGCTGCTACGGCTTCTTCGGCGACGCGGTGGCGCGTCGCCCCGGTGCCGCGGGCGCCCCGGGCGGGCTGTCGGTGCCGGGCGGACTCGGGACCACGGTGCCGGGCTGGAACCAGGTCTCTGCGATCCGCACCGCCTGGTCGTCGAACCTCAACGTCGTGGAGTGCAACCTTCTCGACACCGACATCTCGGCCGCCTGCGAGCCGGGCTCCCCGTGGCCTCAACGCCGGTGCGCGAGCGAAACGGAGACTGACCTGATCGGGGGCCTCTTCTGGGCCGGACTCGAGGAACAGGCCGCCCTGGACGTGACCTACGGCAACGACGCCCCGACACCCTACCGGGTGGCGACGAGCTCGAACCTGTTCGGTGGCCAGCTCGGCGTCCGCCGCCGTCGCACGTGGGATCGGTTCTCGCTCGAGGGCTGGCTCAAAGCCGGACTCGGGGGCGCCTGGCTCGCCCAGTCGGCCGCACCGATCACCAGCCCGCTCGCACCGGGCGTCGACTACCGCCACGCTCGGGAGGCCAACGATACCGGCATGGGGTTCCTGTCGAGCATGAACCTCACGATGGCCTACCGATTCAGCGATGCCTGGGGCATGCGGCTGGGCTACAACCTCGCCTGGCTCAGCGGCCTGGCCCTCGCCGAGAACCAGTTCGACTTCGACGCCACCGCCTCGGCGGGAACCGGCGTCCAGCACGCCGGCGGCATGTTCCTGCACGGCGCGAACGTCGGCCTCGAGGGCCGCTGGTGAAGGCCAGCCGCCTCAGGGCTGCCGCGTGAATACCAGCGGCGGCGTGTCCTTGGGGGCCGACGGCAACGCGAACTCGAACGAGTCGGCCGTCTTCGGCGTCACCTTCGCAACCATCGTTCCCTGGCTCTTGCTGACCAGCGCGATGGCGTCGGCCGCCGTCTCGATCGTGCCTTCCAGCGTGACCGCCGGCTTGCCGTCGGGCTGGGCCTTCCACGTGAAGGTCGAGTCGGCCGTGATCGTGAGCTGGATCACATCCTTGCCGCCCGTGGCCTTCCACGATCCCACCAGGTCGATCTCGGGAGCGGCCGGCGTGGCGGGAGCCGACGCCTCGGCCGCGGTCGGAGCGGCGCCCGCGGCTGGTGCCTGGTTCGCCTCCGGGGCGGGGGCGAGGGCATCGAGCAGTCGCTTGGCCACCACGTCGCCGGGCTGCTTCGCCACCACGATCTTCAGGGCCGCCGCCGCCATGTCGGTGTATCCACCGACGAGGTAGTGGTAGGCGAGCACGAAGTGCGCGGCCGCATCATCGGGATGGGTGCGGCAGAACTCCTCGAGCTTCCGCAGGTGGCCGGTGTAGGCGTCGACGGAGCCGTAGATGTTGCTCATCGTCGTCCAGTCCATGCCCGGAGCCGTCGCGAGCACGGCATTCAGGGCGGCGGCCGACTCCGTGTAGCGACCGAGGGCAAACAGGGCCAGCGCGCGGACCTCGTGGATCACGGAGTCCTTTGGCGATGCCTTGAGCGCCCTGTCGAATCCCGCGAGGGCGCCCGCGTAGTCGCCGGACTTGAACTTCGAGAGCGCCTCGTCGACGGCGGCATCCGTGGGAGACGGCTCCGCAGCCTGCGGCGCCGTTGCGGGTGTGCCCGCGCTGCCGTCCGCCGTGGCCACGGCCGAGTCTGAGGGACTGTCAGCAGGAATGTAGTTGTTGATGACGATCGGCTGCGAATAGTCGTAGGGCGTCGACGCCACCACGGCTGCCGGGATCGAAGAGTAGTACGGATTCACGTAGCCGCCGGCTCCATAGCCGACCGCCCCATACCCGAGGCCCCAACTCCCCAGGCTCGAAATCAGACCCCAGGTCGCAGCACCGGTGAGGAACGGCGCCCACCACCCGCCGGAATATCCCCAGTTGTTGCCCCAGCCGCCGTTGTACCAGCCGTTGTAGTGCGGATTGACCCAGCCCTGGTTCCAGCCGTAGCCACCGCCATACCCACCGCCATACCCACCGCCATAACCCCACCCGGGGTAGCCCCACCGGTCACCGCCGTAGCCCCAGCCGCCACCGTAGCCCCAACCGCCACCCACATTGACGTTATTGAAGTTGTTGCCGCTGTTCCAGTTGCCGTTGTTCCAAATGTTGTTGTTGCCGAACCCGGGACGATTGCCACCGATCCCCGGCCGTCCAGGACGATTCCCATCGTTCCAGTGACCGCCATTCCAGTGACCAAGATCCCCGGGCAGCGTGGTCGGACGGTTGCCGCCGATCCCCGGCCTGTTGCCACCGACGCCAGGACGGTTGCCGCCGATGCCCGGGCGATTCCCGTCACCCGGGCGATTGCCGCCGGGACGGTTGCCAGCGAGGTCACCTGGCAGCGTGGTCGGGCGATTCCCACCGATCCCGGGACGGTTGCCGCCGCCACCGGGACGATCACCCCCTGGGCGATTGCCGCCGCCAAGATCGCCTGGAAGCGTCGTAGGACGGTTACCACCGACTCCCGGCCGGTTCCCGCCACCCGCCCCCGGACGATTCCCGCCGATCGTGCCGGGCAGCGTGGTGGGACGATTCGCCTCGCCGAGGCCAGGCCTGCCCGGCCGATTCCCGCCCGGCATGCCTGGCGTGGGAAACGACGGCTTGGTGGTCGGCACGCCGCCACCGAGCCCTGGCATGGGCGCGGGCTTCGTGGCGAAGCCGCCACCCGGACGGCTGGCCAGTCCGGGCCCGGCGCCGCCGGGCCGCCCCGGCATCGGAGCGGGCTTCGTGGCGCCGATCCCGGCACCAGCGCCGGGTCGATTCAGGCCACCAGCACCACCCGGCAGGCCACCCGGCGTGGAGGGCCTGATCGAACCGAGCCCGGGACGAGGTCCACCACCGACCTGACCGATCGGTGGCTGCGGCCGCGCGGTCGCGTTGGGCAGTGACGGACGCGAGAGATTCGGTCGCTGCACCGAGCCCACGCTCGGCCGCTGGAAGTTGGGGACCTGTGGCCGCGCGGTAGCCGCTCCCGGAGCCGGGCGAGTCATCGGATGCTGAGCGCTCGGCATCGATGGCCGGGCCGCCGGCATCTGCGGTCGAGCCATCTGGGGTCGAGCCTGCGGCATCGCCGGCCTGGCACCCATCGAAGGCCGAGGCCCGCCTCCGCCGACACGTCCCACCGATGGCCGTGGCCCGCCACCTCCGCCGCCACCCGGACGGGCATCGGCGGAACCGGCGAGCACGAGGCACACCAGAAGCGGTGACAGGCGTGCAGCGGAAAGCCGCATCGATGGGATCTCCTCGTTGGAAGGTGCGAACAGAAACCGGTGATCTACGAACCGCGGCCCCCGTCGGTTCGATTCACTTCGCCGCCGGCGCCGGTGGCTTGCGGGCGATGGTCAGCTTGAAGTCGGGCTCTTCCTCGCCGCCGATGATCCGGTCGGTGCTCTGCACCGTGAAATGATCGCCGTCCGTTGGCTGGATCGTGATCGTCGCCGACCCCGTCGTGCCGTCCGGCAGCTTCGCCTCAGACTTCACGAGCCAGCCCTCGTCCGTTGCCAGCCACTCGCCCTCGCTGAATCCGCCGTCGGAATCGAACGTCCACGACCGCAGGCACCCCTCGACCGGATCCCAGCCGATTCGCTGGGTGCTGCGGGAGGCCGACTGGCCGGCGACCGAGAGGTTGTACTCTCCGACGAGGAAGTTGCCGTCGTCACTCCATTGGTAGGCGATCCGCGTGTTTCCCTCCGGACTCTCGTCGACCCACTCGCCGACCAGCCAGTCGAGCGGGGCGAGCATCTCGGCAGCCGTTGGGATCGGGTCGTCGGCAAACTCCCGATACGACACCAGCGGCCAGCGCTCTCCTTCCTTGGACCGAACCGCCACATACCGGACCTGCGCGGCCGCGGCTCCCGCGTCGGCCGTGATCCGCCGCACGCCCTCCTCGATCACGACCTCGTCGCCGAGCAGGCGGGCGTCGGTCACCTCCATCTCGAGTGTGGCCTTGGGAAACCGCTCGAAGAACCGCTTGAACAGGGCCTCGATCTCGCCCCGCGTCTCGGTCACGGTGCCATTCTCGTCGACGAGTTCCGCATCCTCGATGAACATGCCGGCCAGTTTCGCGGCATCGCCCGCGTTGAACGCCTTCACGGTCGCATCCGCCTCGGCAGCCACCGCCTTCACCATGGCCGCCACGTCGGCAGCGATGGCCGCCGGGGCTTCCACCGGCTGGGCAGCCACGCGGCCGGCGATCTGCATCCAGGTCATCATCCCGAGGCAGCACACCCAGGCTCGCAGGGGTCGCGTCGCTCGCATCGTCATGAGTCATCTCCCGTGTGGTCGTTCGCGCGGCAAACCCAAGGGCTGCCGGACCACCGAAATGATCATCTTCCCCGCGGTGATGCAAGGCACCGGCGAGCGGGACGGCCCCTCACGCCGCGTGCGCGGCCTGCCGAAAGAGCGCGCCCCGGGCCACGCTCCACCAGCCCGGCCGCTCGAGCGACCGATAGGGCGAATCGGAGGGCAAGGTCGCCACGAGGTGCTCGTGGGCCCGACGCAGGTTGTGGTAGGGCATCGACGGAAAGAGATGGTGCAGGGCGTGATAGCGGATCGAGAACGGGAAGAACAGCAGCGTGAGCGGGTCGTTGGTCGTGAAGTTGCAGGAATCGGTGATGTGCGACTCCATGTCGGACCGTGACCCGTCGCCGGTGCAGTGGTGGTCGGCCAGGAACCGCATGTGGTTGAGGGCCACGGTGGCCACCGCGAGCGCATAGAGCAGGGGGATCCGCGACCACGGGTTGAGCCCAAGGAGCACGAGGGTCGGGATCAGGGCGGCCCGGATGCAGCAGGGGATCTCGGCCGCGAGGATCGCACGACGGTCGGTCGCTGTCAGCCGCCGCTCGTAGTGCCGATTGAACGTGAATGCCGACGCGTGCCGGAGCGTCCACTCGCGCACGCCGGGTGTGAGGAACGTGAACGGCACCAGGAGGAATCGCAGGAACACGACGATCGGCATCGCCATGATCTTGAGGGCGTAGCCGAGCACGCTCGAGAGGTTGCCCGCCTCGACCATGTTGGCCGCATACTCGGGATCCTGGGGGGTGCCGTAGTACCGCTGGCTGTGGTGGTCGCGATGGTGCCTGGTGAAAAACGGGCTCGGCATCAGGATCATCACGCCGCCGAGCACGTTCCACGCGGCCTTGAACAGCGGCATCTCATGCTCGCCGAGATGGCACACCTCGTGCACGAGCGACCCCAGTCGGTAGAGCCAGAAGACTGCGATCGGAAACGCCACCACCTGAGGCCACGAACCGAGGGGCGACGTGAGATACACGCCCGAGGCCACGTAGGCGGCCACGAGGCTCACGAGGAAATCGGTCCAGTACCGAACCGGGGAAGGGCGGAACAAATCCACTCCAGCGGTGCGAATCGCCCGGCGAACGTCGCGGATCCAGCCGGCATCTCCGCCGGACTCGGCATCCAGCCCGCCATCAACCTCGGCCGTGCACGCCTCGAGCATCTGACCGCCTCCCTGCGACCACCATGAGGGTCCATCGCCCGGGTACTCGACCAGATTCATGCAGGGGAGGCAACTCGGGCCGCATAAAAAGCGGAGGGAAGGGAGGTTTCGCGCCCGGCCCTCCTGTGGGCACGGCAGATCGGGCTTGCGCCCGATGCAGTCAGTGCTTACTTGCAGCGACGGCAGCCGCGACGGCGGCCACCGCACTCACCGCACGCAGCCGAGGCACCGCCGCAGTCGCCGGCCGAGGCCGAAGCCTCGCCGCAACCGCCGCAGGCACCGGCGTTACCGGCCGAGCCGGCATCGCCACAGCCACCGCAGGCGTTCTCAACGGGCACCTCGACGGCGACCGTCACGCACTTCTGCACCGGAACTTCCTTCGTGACCGTGTGCGGGACGCGAACCGTGTAGCTCTGCGTCTTCGTCTCGGGCACGCAGTCATACACCGTGACGGTGTACGACTCTTCCTTCTGCTGGGGCACCATGACCGTGTAGGACACTTCCTTCGTCATGGTCTCCGGCACGCACTTGGTGACGGTGTACTCCCGAGTCTTCGTCTCGGTGCGGTACTTGGTCACGTTCACCGTGCGGGTCTTCTGCTCCGGCACCATCTTGGTCACGGTGTAGGTGCGGGTCCGCTCTTCCGGCACGCAGGTCGTGACGGTGTAGGTGCGGGTCCGCTCCTCCGGACGGTACTTGGTGACGCTGACCGAGCGGGTCTTCGTCTCCGGAACGCACTTGGTGACCGTGTAGGTCCGGGTCCGCTCCTCGGAGCGGTACTTGGTGACGTTGACCGAGCGGGTCTTCGTCTCCGGAACGCACTTGGTGACCGTGTAGTTCCGAGTCCGCTCCTCGGAGCGGTAATTGGTGACGTTCACCGAACGGGACTTCTGCTCCGGCACCATCTTGGTGACGGTGTAGGTGCGAGTCCGCTCCTCGGGGCGGTAGTTCGTGACCGAGTAGGTCCGAGTCCGCTCTTCGGTACGGGTCCGAGCCACGTTCACCATCCGGCTCCGCTGCTCCTGACGGCACTTGGTGACCGTGTAGGAGTAGGGG
>JBJTRH010000090.1:0-2027 GCA_046076065.1 Planctomycetaceae bacterium
GGTCTACCCTGGTGATAGACACTGGTTCCATTCATGGGGGCAGGTCAGTCGGGTATGCCACGGCGAGGCTCACCGTGGCATGCCCAAATGCATTTTACCCCCAGGGCTCATGCGGCCCCATCGCGCTTTTTCGCAGCGTCGCGTGCGGCCGCCCTGCGGTCGTAGATCAGCGGAACGATCACCTCGGCGGGGCTAAGCGTCGTCGCCGTGTCAGCGATCTTCCGATGCCGAGCGGAATGGCTCGACCGCATCGGTCTCCGCGGTGAGCAGCATGAGCAGCCGGGAGTTGACGAATAGTTTCTCACGTCCCGACTCCTGCTCGCGGAGCAGGCCGGACGAGACGAGAGCTTGCAGGTAACGCGACGCCGCCTGCCGCCCGGCGATTCCAGCCTCGACCACGTTCGCGATCCGGCAGTAAGGCTGCTCGAACACGAGATCGACCAGTTCCCGGCTGTAGATCTTTGGGGTCGTGGTCCGGACGTGCTCGCCGGCTTCGGCTATGAGCTGGCGAATCGAGCCGATCTTCGCCGTCGTCCAGGAAGCCGTCTCTTCGATGCCTTGGAGCATGAACAGGATCCATGGCTCCCACGCCGCGTCGCGGGTTACGCGGAGGAGGAGCCCGTAGTAGTCGGCCTTGCGGGCGATGATAAATCGGCTCAGGTAGAGAATGGGCAGCGGGAGGAGATGCTGTTCGACGAGGAACAGGCTGTTGAGCACGCGGCCCGTGCGGCCGTTGCCATCGGAAAATGGATGGATGGCCTCGAACTGGTAGTGGGCGACGGCCATGCGGACGAGTGGGTCGATGTCGCCGGCGCCGTCTTCCCCGTGCAGGAACCGCTCCCAGTTGGCGAGCAGGCCGCGGATCCGGTCCTCGCCTTCGGGGGGCGTGTAGATGACCTCGGCCGTGGCGTCGTTGGCGAGAGCCGTCCCCGGCACACGCCGCACCTGCACCGTAGCGTCTTTGATGCGGCTGCAGACGAGCTCCGCCGTTGCCGTGCAGAGGGGCCGAGCCGGAAGCGTGGCGAACCCGTCGAGGAGCGCGTGGCGATACCGCAGCGCTTCTTTCGTGGGCGGGTCAGCTGCGTCGCTGCCCCCGGCGAAGCGAAAAAGCCTGTCCGTGGTGGTGACAATGTGCTCGATTTCCGAACTCGCCTGGGCCTCGAGCAGCGGTAGCGTGTTGATGAGGATCGTCGGATTCGGGAGCAGCGATGCGGCTTGTTTGAGTTCCGCCAAGGCGGCGCGGGCACCGACGCACCGCTTCAAAACCGGCCTGGTTTCCAGGTCGATGGGCGGTGGGATAAGCGGCAGATCGTTGTGCGGCACGTCCGGCCGCCACGCCGGCCGCTCAGACGTGTTGCCGAAAACCGGTTTTTGCGACATGTCGTGAGGATATGTCGCCGGCGGCGACACGTCCAGAAAACGTGTCGCAAACTACCCGTTTTCGAGACAAGTCCCTCCCTGCAGGCTCGCCCCGGCGTCACGTGGCCGGGAGTGCCACGGCCGAGCCGGCCATGGCACCCCGAGCACACGACATGAATCCCTGCGCTGCTCATGCGGCTCAATCGCGTTTTTCGGCTGCCCTGCGGGCGGTCGCCTTGCGGTCGTAGATGAGGGGAACGATCACCTCGGCGGGGCCAGCCGTTGGTGCCGGTTCAGCGATAGGGCTCGAGTGAATCGAATCCCAGACTGGGACGGGTGCACCGTCGCGATCCGACGACTTCCCCCGCTCGAGCACCGCCATGGCCGGCACGGCGTTGATCGTGAACCGGGCGACCATCTGGGGCTTCTCCTGCCCCTCGACCTGCCGCGTTTCAATGACGACGTCCCCTACGAGAGCCTTGAGCACCTGGGCTGCCACGCCCACGTCGCCCTGCAAGAGGTCGCGTAGCTTCCCGAGCGCGGCGACGACGTCCTTCTCCTTGACGCTCCTCACGTTCGGTCGCCGGCCGGCCCGCTGGAGTTCCTTGAGCCGCTGCCGCTTGGCCGCGAGCTGCCGGCCCATCTCCTCCGCCTTGGTGAGCACCGCG
>JBJTRH010000091.1:0-16201 GCA_046076065.1 Planctomycetaceae bacterium
CGGCATCATCGGCGGCGGCGGGATCGTGGGCTCCTCGGCGGGCTTCGCGCTCCAGCTCGGCGGCATCGTCCACGAGATCGTGATCGTGGATGCCAATGCCGACCTGGCCGACGGCCAGGCGCTCGACATGATGCACGGCGCTCCTGCGATCGCCGACCAGGTGATCCGGGCCGGCGGCTACGAGAGCCTCGCCGACGCCGACGTGATCTGCATCACGGCCGGCCTGCGAAGGAAGCCCGACGAGAGCCGGCTGGCGCTCATCAACCGCAACGTGGTGCTCTTCCGGTCGATCCTCGCCGAGATCCGCGCGAAGGGAATGCGCCGCGACGCGATCGTGCTCGTGGTCTCGAACCCGGTCGACATCCTCACCTTCCTCGCCGAGAAGGAGCTCAACCTGCCCCAGGGCCACGTGATCGGCCTTGGCACGCTCCTCGACACGCTCCGCTTCCGAGCCCTGCTCGCCCTGAATCTCTCGTGCCCGGCGACGCAGGTGCAGGCGATGATCCTCGGCGAGCATGGCGACAGCATGGTGCCGGTGTGGTCGAGCGCGAGCGTCGCCGGCCTGCCGCTCGAGAAGGTGCCGGGCTTCACGCCGAAGCTGGGCGCCGACACGTTCCAGCGGGCGAAGACGAGCGGCGCCGAGATGATCAAGAAGAAGACCGGCGCCGGCTTCGCCGTGGGCGTGTCGATCGCCGAGGTGATCCACGCGATCGCGCTCGATTCCAAGCGGGTGCTACCCGTCTCGACGGTGCAGCACGGCTGCTACGGGCTCCGCGACGTGGCGATCTCGGTGCCGACGGTCGTGGGGCGGGTCGGAGCCGAGAAGACGCTCGAGATCGAGCTATGGCCGAAGGAGGTGCAGGCCCTCAAGGCCAGCGGCGCCGTCCTTCAGAAGACGCTCGCCGAGGTGCTCGCCACGGTGTGAGGCAGCCGTACGCCTTACGGCGTGATGTGTCCTGAGTCCGAAAGCCCACCCGCGGCCAGCCGGCGGCGGGCGATCTCCGCCACGCTCACTCCCCAGAGCCGAGCAGTGCCGTCCCAGGAGCCCGTCACGAGCGACCGGCCATCGGGGGCGAAGGCCACGCCCCACACCTGATCGGTGTGCCCCCGGAGCATCGGCAGCGCGCGACCGCTCGCCACATCCCACACCTGCGCCGTGCCATCGGCCGACACCGCGGCCACCCGCCGCCCGTCGGGCGAAAAACCGGCCTTCCACACCTGGCGGGCCGGCCCGGTCATCACAGAGATCAGGGTGCCGTCGGCCACGTTCCACGCCCGCACCGCCTGATCGGAACAGGCGGTCACGAGCATGCTGCCGTCGGCCGAGAAGGCCACCCAGTTGACCTGGCCTTCATGCGCCTCGAGCCGGGCCACCTCGGGACCGTCGGGCATCCGCCAGAGCCGGGCGGTGCGATCGTCCCCCGCTGTCGCCAGCAGGTCGCCGGCGGGGGCGATCGCCACCCCCAGCACGCGGCGGCCGTGGCGGCGAGGTTCACCCACCGGTGCCTGCTCCGCGAGGCTCCAGACGCGGGCCGTGCCGTCTTCCGATGCGGTGGCCACGAGCCGACCGTCGCGAGAGACGTCGATCGCATACACCCGGCGGTCGTGCGGCTTGATCCACTCCCGACGGCGGCCGGTGGACCGCTCCCACATCTGCACGCTGCCGTCGTCGCAGCCCCCCAGCACCGTCGTCGAGTCGGGCGTGAAGCGCACGTCGTTCACGCGGCCCACCGCCTTGCGGAGCACTGGTCCGGATTCCAGCGTCCGGGCGTCCCACAGCCTCACCGTGGAGTTCGCGAGCGCCGTTGCGATCGCCGTGCCGTCCGGCGAGTAGGCGACCGCCAGGACCTTGGCGTCGCACGGCATGACCGGCCCCACGTGGCGGTCCACATCCCAGAGCCGCACGGTGCCGTCGGCGCCCCCGGTGACCACCCAGCCTGACGGCGCAGCGGAGGCGATCGACCAGGCCAACGCCGCATGCCCCAGCAGCCGCTCATCGAGTCGGCCATCCGCGGCATTCCAGACCCGGACCACGCTGTCGCCCGAG
The DNA here is from genome assembly GCA_046076065.1 of Planctomycetaceae bacterium. Classification (GTDB taxonomy): domain Bacteria; phylum Planctomycetota; class Planctomycetia; order Pirellulales; family UBA1268; genus QWPN01. The sequence continues at coordinate 2,048 of JBJTRH010000091.1, forward strand.
GCGGTGGCGAGTCGGCGTCCGCCATCGACCCAGGCCACGCCGTTGACGCGGAACGGATGCTCGAGCACGAGCCGTGACGTGCCCGTGGCCACGTCCCAAATCCGGGCTGCTGCATCCTCGCCGGCGGTCGCGAGAGCCGAGCCGTCGGGGGCGAATGCCACGGCGAACACGCGGCCCTCATGACCGGTGAGCCGCCCCGACTCCGTGCCCGTGGTCGCATCCCAGAGCCGCACCGTCCGATCCACCGACGCCGTGGCGAGCGTGCGGCCGTCGGCGGTGAATGACGCGGAAAATACGGTTCCCTCATGGCCCCGCAGTTCCGCCCGCACGCTCCAGGTGCCGCAGTCCCAGAGCCGCACCACCCGGTCGCGGCCGCCGGTCGCGAGTAGCGTGCCATCCGGAGAGAAGGCGGCGGCGTAGGTGGCCCCGTCGTGGGCGGTGAGCGTTGCCACCAGCTCGCGGCCAGACACCGCCCAGATCCGCACGCCGCCGTCGGCGGACGTCGTCGCCAGCAGCCTGCCGTCGGCCGAGAACGCCGTGGCCCACACGGGACCGTCGTGCCCGCCGATCGGCGTCTCGTTCCAGGTCAGCCGCCCCCCTGAGCATCGGCCGATGCGCACAAGGCCGTCGGTGGCGCCGCTGGCGATGGACGTGCCGTCCGACGCGAAGCCAACCGCCGTGACGATACCGCCATGACCGCCGGCCACGGCCACCGACTCGTCGAGCGACGCCGCGAGGCAGCCGAGCTCGACCGGGTTCGTCGTGCCGGCGTCGTCCACGAGCGCGCGAGCATCGCGGAGCAGCCGCTCGGCGTCCACCACGTTGTCGCGGTCCCGCGCGGCAGCGGCCAGCAGCACGTTCGACACGTAGAGCTGCGCCCGAGCCTCAGCGGCCTGACGGCCGGCCTCATCCTCCCGCTGCTCCGCGACGAGCCTCGCCTCCTCGGCCACGACCCGCTGCCGCTCCGCCCGCACATAGAAGAAGGAGACGCCGGCCGTCGCGGCCACCAGCGCCCCCACCGCCGCCACCGCGGCGGCCGTCGCGGCCCAGTGCCTGCGGGCGAACCGCCGCATGGTCTCCGCCAGGGTCGGCGGCCGCGCCAGGATCGCGTCGCCTGCCAGCCAACGTCCCAGTTCGGCCTCCAGTTCCACGGCGGTCGCATAGCGGTGCGACTGGCTCTTCTCCAGGCACGTCGCCACGATCGTCGCCAGCGTCCGCGCGTCGGCCGCCGGCACGCCCGCCGTGCGTGCGGCCCGGTCCACGGCGACCGTCGAGACCGGCGTCGGGTCGCCGAGCACCCTCGCCGCCTCCAGGAACGAGGCGCCCCGCAGCTCGTAGGGCATGTTGCCGGTGAGCACCTCGTGGAGCACGAGCCCCAGCGCGTAGACGTCGCTACGGGCATCGACGTCGCCGTCTCCCACGCCGAGCTGCTTCGGGCTCATGTACCGCACCGTGCCGATCACGTCGCCGGCCCGCGTCATCTGCGTCGGCTCCCCGGCCTCGGGATCGATCGACCGGGCGACGCCGAAGTCGATCACCTTCGGCTCGCCGGCTGCGTCGACGAGGATGTTGCCGGGCTTGAGATCACGATGGATCACGCCCTTCTGATGCCCATGCGCGACCGCGGCGCACACCCGGCGGAAGAGGGCGACGCGCTCGCGAACGCCGAGCCCGCGGCCGGCGGCCGAGCGCGTGATCGGCAGCGCGCCTTCCACCATCTCCATCACGAAGAACGGCACCACTCCGACGCCGTCGTCGAAGGTGCCGAAGGTGAAGATCTGTGCGATGTGGTGATGCCGGAGCCTCGCCAGCACGCGGGCCTCATACTCGAACCGGCGCACGAGCATCGCCGAGGCGAACCCACCGCGAAGCACCTTGACGGCCACGAGCCGATCCGGCGCCGCCTGCCGCCCCTCGTACACGCGGCCCATGCCCCCCTCGGCGATCAGGCGGACGAGCGACACCCCGCCGAGATTGAAGCCCGGCGAGAGCGGACCGGCACCCCGCGAGCGGCGTCCACCCCCGGTTCCGTCCGCGGCGTCGGTTCCACCGGCCTGACCGAACCCGAAGTGCTCGTCGGCGCCGGTCAGCTCCGAGGCATCGGTCGCCGACGTGGCCTGCGGCGGCACCGATGTGTCGCCTGCACTCGCAGCGTCGGGGGGATCGGCGGCCATGACGCCGTTATACCCCCCGTCTCCGCCGGGCGAGCCGTGGCGGTCGAATCACTCGCCGACGCCGGACGCATCGGCACCGCAGGCCCGCAGCAGGAGCGCATCCCGCGCCTCGGCGATCCGCCGGATCCGATTCGTCACCGCCACGGTACGCCGACCGACCCCGCTTCCTGCGGCCGACTTGAGCACCCGCCGCCAGCGTCGCAGGCGAACCTGGGCGGCCGTGATGATCATCACCGGATCGCGGTGAGCCTGCGGCAGCCCGAGCAGCCCCGTAAGTCGGGGCTCGTCGCCGCCGACCGGCACGGCACCCCCGAGGCGCCTCGATGGCGAGTCATATCTGATTCCTGTTGAGCGACGGCATTCCATGCGGCGAACTCCTCCACTTCGAATAGCGAGCGCGGAGGCCCCGAGGGGCAAAAAATCGGCTACCATCCGTGGGCCCCCGTTTTGCCCGGGTTTTTTCGGCCATGTCCACGACCCCCGATCCCGACTCGTCGCGACTCCTCTCCTGCCTGCAGCGGCTGGCGGAGGGTGACCTCTCGGCCCGCGACACCATCATCGAACTCTGCGCGGCCCGCCTGCGGGTGCTCGCCAGCCGGATGCTCTCCCGGTTTCCCAATGTCCGCCGCTGGGACGACACCGACGACGTGTTCCAGAACGCCGCGATGCGGCTGCACCGCGCCCTCGGCCAGCTTCCGATCGACTCGCCCCGCGCGATCATGGCGCTCGCCGCCACCCAGATCCATCGCGAGCTCATCGACATGGCCCGGCGTCACGCCGGCCCCCAGTCGTTTGCGGCCAACCACGCCACCAACCTCGGCAGCCCGACGACCGGCGACACTCCCCAGGTGATCGCCGGGGCCGCGGCCCCGGCCGACCCGCTGGAGCGGTGGACGCAGTTCCATGAGGCGATCGCCGCCCTGCCGGGGGAACTCCGCGAGGTGTTTCACCTCGTGTGGTATCTCGATGCCGACCAGAAGACGATCGCCGGACTGCTGGGGTGCAGCGAGCGAACCGTCAAGAGCCGCTGGCGCGAGGCCCGCGAGGCGGTGCGATCCGCGCTCGACGGGCAGTCGCCCGAATGACTCGGGCTCAGCCCTCCTGCTCGAGATCGCGGAGGATCGCGACGGCCTCGTCGAGGGTCGGGGCGGGATAGCCGCGGGCGTGCCCCAGGCGATCGGCCTCCGCCAGCACGAGCACGTCGAGGAAGTCGGGATGCGCTTCGAGCCGCCGCCGGGCCCGATGGCCGAGCGTTTGTTCCACGTGCGCCCGCGCAGCCGGCAGGCTCTCGACGAGCCACCGCGTCCGCGGCGTGATCAGGTCGCCCACGGCGGCGATCGTCGCGGCCACGGGATCGCCGCGGTCGATGGCCCGCCCCACGTCGTGCACGAGCGCCGCGGTGAGCAGTTCCTCGTCGAACGGCCGCTCCCGGTGCACCCGGTCGAACACCTGCAGCGAGTGCTCGAGCGCGTCGCCCTCCGGGCAGCGGACCGGATCCTGCCGCACCGTAGCGAGCACCGCGACGATGGCGGCGATCGCGTCGAACCGATCGCCGATGAGCGGCTGGAGCGATGCCGTCGCGTCGAGCTCCCGACGCACCTCGTCGCACACCTCATCGGGCCGCGGCAGCTGGTCGTCGGGCACCCAGGCCCTCGCGACCCGGCGGGCAGCCCGGAACGTCGCCCGACGGGCATCGCTGCCGCGGGCCACGGACCTCGCCGCTTCCTCGGCGATCCGCTGCCGCAGCCGGTCGCGAGGCTCCGCTGGGGGATCCGGCGCATCACCGCCCGGGTTGGATGCCGACGACGTCATGGCGCTGCCGCCGGCCTCCAGCGGATCCGCCGCGCCTCGCCGGTGGTGGCATACGTGGCGATGCCGAGGGGCTGGCTGGCGATCACCTCGGCCCTGACGTCGACACGCCGATTCTCGATCTCCTGATCGACGATCACCTCGCCGTCGACGAGGCATTCGATCCGTCCCGGCGTGACCCGCACGCGGACGTCGTACCACCGTCCCTTCTCGAACGTCATGGCATCGGTGGTCTCGTTGTCGCCGGCGTCGCGGCCGTCGATGCACGAGAGGCCCGTGACCGAGCCGCCCCACCCGCCGAGGATCAGGCTGCAGCAGTCTTCCCCGACGGGAAAGGTGAGCCCGCAGAAGAAGTCATTGCCGTCCACGCGGCGGGCCTCGAGGGCCAGCTCGTAGCCCGTCCGGGGAAAATCGCCCTGCCACGTGACTCCGTTGAGGTCGACACCCGGCTCGATGCGGATTGCGCCATCGACCACCGTCGGCTCCGCACCGCCGCCGAACGGGGTCGCCTTCCACTCGCCGAGGGCGCGTCCGTCGAAGAGCGGCTCCCAGCCGGGGTCCGCCGCGACGGCCGTGGCGGTGACCACGAGGCACGCAAGCACCGATTTCCAAACGGGGTGACTCGTCAGGATGTCGTGTCGGGTCATCGTGTGCTCCTCGCGGCTGCTCGGCGGTCGGTCTCCCGGTGCTAGCGTACGCTCCCGAGGCCCAGCTCGTCAGCGATCGCCTCGGCCCGCGCGGCGCTCTCGGAGCCCGGGCCGAGCCGCTGCACGCTGGCGGCCGTGGCTGTGAGCTGCCGCCGCACCGTCTCCGGAATCCGGTCGGCCATCTCGGGCGTGATCTCCTCCGGATCGCCGAGCGACTTCGCGATCCGGGCCCGGGCCACCTCCAGCGTGCGGCACTGCCGCGCGGCCTCGAGGCCGTCCTGAAAGGCAGCGTCTTTCTTCCACCCGGCGGCCACCGTCGCCGCCTGCCGGCCCAGGTCGGTGCCACGGTAGGCCGTCGCACACCGCTGCACGTAATGGAGGGCCCGCACCGGATCCTCGGTCTTCGCGGCCTCGGCCCCGTCGAGGAGTCGCTGGGCGTGGGCCTCGAGCTTGTCCACCAGGTAGGCCGCCTCCTCCGCGACGTCCCGGTTCTTGGAGCTGGTCTGCCCCTGTGCCCGCCGCAGGACGCCGCCGAACGCCGCCTCGTCGCGGAGCTGCGCAGCGAGCGGGGCCAGCTTCACGAGCTCGCGGCCCTCCAGCACCGCGGCCGGGGACGACCGCACCGTCGCCACGATCAGGTCGTGCGCGCGGGTTGGATGCCCGCGGTAGACGCACGCCCCGGTATGGTCGAACACCATGCAATGCGGGATCCCCGAGAAGTCCATCCCGCCCTCCACCGTCGCCGTCTCCACGATCGGAAACGTCACGCCCAGCTGCTCGACGACCTGCCGGATCTCCTCCGGCGACGCCTGCTGGGCGTGTGCGCCGATCACCACCAGGCCCGCGGCCGCATGCTCGCGGTGCAACTGCTCGAGGGCCGGAATGCTGCGGATGCAGGGCGGGCAGTTCACACCCCAGAACTCGAGCACGACGACTCGGTGCGCGAGCGACTCGGTCGACACCTCCGGCCCCGCCACACGCTGCCCCAGGCGGAGGCCTGCGATGCCGATCTCGGCGGCGTTGTCGTCCGCAGCCGTGGCGCTCCGAGACCACGTCAGAAGGCAGGCGGTCAGCACGGCACCGACGCACACGGCACGAACGACTCTCACGCGCGGAACCTCACGAAGGATGGCAGGGCGACAGGCGGAAGCCTGACGGGCACGCAGCGTCTCCGGAGTCTAGCGATCATGCGGAGGGCCTGTCAGCAGCTCCTCGAGCAGGTGTGTCGCCCCGTAGACGCGGTCGAGCGCGGCGAGAATCGCTGTGGACGCCACCGACACGGCTCGCGCCCGCTGGTCGTCGTAGGCGACGTCGAGCACGAGCGAGTCGATGTTGCCGTCGAAGATCACACCCACCATCTCGCCCGCCGCGTTGACGACGGGGCTGCCGGAGTTGCCGCCGATGATGTCGGCCGTGCTGGCGACGTTGAACGGCGTGGCGAGAAAGCCGGCGCCGTCGGCCAGCCGCGACCGCGCCTCCTGCCACCGCGGCGGGAGATCGAAGGGCGGTGACTCCCGCTTCTCGGCGGCTCGTGCGAACAGTCCGCCAAACGTCGTGAAGGGAGGATAGGCGACGCCGCCCTGCGTGCCCCCCGTCACCACGCCGTACGCCAGCCGCAGCGTGAACGTGGCATCGGGATAGAGCGCCGTGCCCTCGCGAGCGAACCGCTCGCGGGTGATCTCCTCGTGGGCCTGCTTCTTGATCTCATCGGCCGCCTCGGCCAGCGCGCGGAGCCGGCGGGCCTCCTCGTCGACGCTGGCCGCCAGCGCGAGCATCGGGTCGCGCGACGCGGCGACGGCCTGCGGGCCGCCATCGTAGAGCTCGCGCCGCGTGTCACGACGCGGTGATGCGGCAGGCCGCCGCCCGAGTTCGGTGCCAGCGACGAGCCGCGCGGCCCGCTCGCCGGGCGGGAGGCCGTCGAGAATCCGCGCGACGAGCGGGTCGTCGCCCCCCAGCGACGTCGCGAGAGAGGTGAGGGAGTCGGCGAGCTTGACCGTCTCGAATAAGTCGTAGAGCGACTCGTTGGAGAAGAGCTGCAGTTCCAGCGACTCGCGATTCGAGTCGCGATACTCCCGCAGCCGCTCGCCGTTGGGCTTGGTCCGCTCGGCGACGGCTCGCAGGATCGTCCGCGCGGTGCGAAAAAACTCGCTGTTGAAGCCGGCCGCCCCCTCGAGCAGCCGATGCCGCTCGGCGATGGCGTCGAGGCTTCGCTGGGCGGCCTCGATGCGGGCGAACGGCGACTCGCGTCCCTGCAGGCCGGCCTCGATCTCGGCCCGCTGCCGCGCCTCGGCCTGCCGCTTCGCCTCCATCACCCTTGGATCGAGCAGGCCGGCCAGCACCCCCGCACGCGCCTTGCGGCCATTCTCCACGCCCCGCAGGTCGGGCGTTGCCTGCCGCAGCTCCTCCGGGCCGCGGGCCGCGAATGCCCCCACCATCGCCTCGAGGCGGTGCAGGATTCGCAGGTCGAGCGGGAGCCTGCGGTCGCGGAGCGATTCCAGTTCGGCCACGGTCGCCGCACGGTCGGTGTGCCCGGGATGCCCGGAGACGAACACCACATCGCCCTGCCGCGGTGGGGCCGCCGCCCACGCGAGGTGATGCTCGACCTCGGCGGGCTGGCCGTTCTCGTAGGCGCGAAACACGCAGATGTCGAGGTCGTAGCGTGGGAACTCGAAGTTGTCGGCGTCTCCCCCGAAAAAGGCGATCTGCTGTTCGGGTGCGAAGACCAGCCGCACGTCGGTGTATCGCTTGAACCGGTAGAGGTGGTACCCGCCGCCCTGCCAGAGCGTGACCACGTCGCTGCGGAGCCCTGTGGCCGCGAGCGACTCCTGCTCGATTGCGGCCAGGGCCCTGCGACGGGCCGCGGCGGCATCACCCGCCGAAAGACCCTCGGGCACCGCGTGTTGGACGCTCGCGGTGACATCCTCGATCGACACGAGCACGTTGAGTTCGAGGTCGTGGCAGCGCATCTCATCGGCGGGCGTGGCAGCGGCAAATCCCTCGCGGAGGTAGTCGTGCGTGGCATCGCCGAGCTGGGCGATCGCGTCCGCGGCCACGTGGTGGTTGGTGAGCACGAGCCCCCGGGCCGAGACGAACGCGCCCGAGCCCCCCGAGCTGAAGCGGACGCTCGCCAGCTGCAGGTGCCGGAGCCACTCGGCCGTGAGCCGGACGCCGTGCTCCCGCTCGATTCGCTCCACCGGCGGCGCTGTAAAGAGCCACATGCCCTCCGCGGCGACCGTCACCCGACCGGCGACCAGCGTCAGCACCGCCACCACGCATCGCACCGATGCCCCCCGCGCGGGCCTTGACACAATACTGTACGCCTGTACATTTTGACTCATGTCGCTCGACGTCTCCGCTGGAGGTGACCCATGCTGGCCCGCTTACAGACCTTCTCATTGTTCTGGATCGAGGCCGTTCCTGTCGACGTGGAAGTCGACGTGTCCGGAGGCGCGCTTCCCGCGACCGTGCTGGTGGGCATGGCCGACACGGCGATTCGCGAGAGCACGCACCGGGTGGGCCGGGCGATGGTCAACTCGGGATTCAACCGTCCCAATGACCGGATCGTCGTCAACCTCGCCCCGGCCGAGCTCCCGAAGCAGGCGGCCACATTCGACCTGCCGATCACGCTCGGCATCCTGGCCGGCAGCGGGCAGGTGTCCACCGACAGGCTGGCCGACTATGCCGTCGTCGGCGAACTGTCGCTGGAGGGATCGACGCGGCCGGCACGGGGCACCCTCTCCATCGCCATGGCGGCAGCCCGCCAGAACCGCGACCCGCAGGGCCGCCGGCTCAAGGGCATCGTGGTCCCAACCGCGAGCGCCACTGAAGCGGCCGTTGTCGAGGACATCGACGTGATTCCCGTGGCCTCCCTGACGGAGGCCGTGCAGTTCTTCGCCGGCGAGCTGCACATCCCGCCCGCGCCGCCGCGGGTCAGCGAGTGGTTCGACCGCTTCGCCGCCTACGACGTCGACTTCGCCGACGTTCGCGGCCAGGAAGCCGCCAAGCGGGCGATCTGCGTTGCGGCGGCCGGCGGTCACAACATCGCGATGGTCGGGCCGCCCGGTGGCGGCAAAACGATGCTCGCGAAGCGGATCCCGACGATCCTGCCGCCGCTGTCGGCCCAGGAGTCGATCGAAACCACGCGCATCTACAGCGCGCTGGGGCTCATGCAGCCGGGCCAGCCGCTCCTGGCCACGCGGCCGTTCCGTGCCCCGCACCACACGATCTCGGAGGCCGGCCTCGTCGGTGGGCGGTCGATCCCGATGCCGGGCGAAATCTCGCTTGCTCACAACGGTGTCTTGTTCCTGGACGAGCTTCCCGAGTTTCAGCGGCGCACCCTCGAGGTGATGCGGCAGCCCCTCGAGGACGGCGCGGTGACGATCAGCCGCGCCAAGTCGACCACCCGCTTTCCGGCCGACTTCATGCTTGTGGCCGCCTTGAACCCATGCCCGTGCGGCTACCGCGGCGACCCGCGGCGAGCCTGCCAGTGCACGGGGCCGGCGGTGGAGAAGTACATGGGCAAGATCTCGGGGCCGCTCCTCGACCGCATCGATATCCACCTGGAGGTGCCAGCGGTTCCCTTTCGCGAGCTCTCGGCATCGAGGCCGGGCACGTCGAGCGGGCAGCTGCGGGAAGCCGTGCTGGCGGCGCGGATCCGCCAGGGATCGCGGTTTGGGGAGGCGTCCCGGTTCGGCGAGGCAGGTGGTCGCGGCACGCGATGCAACGCGCGGATGTCGAGCCGCGAAATCCGCGAGCATTGCCGCACCGAGCCCGCCGCGACGGAGCTCCTCCGTGCGGCCGTCGCCGATCTCGGCCTTTCCGCACGGGCGCACGACAAGGTCCTGCGGGTCGCCCGCACCGTGGCTGACCTCGATGCGGCGGATCTGATCTCCTGCGCTCATGTGAGCGAGGCGATCAACTATCGGCTCCTCGACCGCAGTCTCTGGCAGTGATGGCGGCGGAACGGACCCGACCGAGCAGCTGGCGGGCCCGCGGCAGAAAACCTCTCGACTGTCGCGACGCTCGTCTGCCACACTGCCGGCATGATTGGATCCCGCAACGCCCCCGCGCTCGCAAGGCGGGTCACGCCGTACCAAGCACGGCTGCTCGCGATCGCCACGGCGCTCCTCGTGGTGGGCATGGTGGCCTTCTCGATCGACCTGCCTGTTGCCACGTGGTGCAAAGCCGGGCGGCTGCGGGGTGATGTGGGCCGCTTCGTCAACCTCCTCGAGATCAGCGGCAACTCAGGCGGGGCGGCGGTCATTCTGATCGCGGCGGTGACGCTCGACCGCGGGCTGCGCGTGCCGCTTTCCTGGCCTGTCGCCGGCGGCATGCAGGCGTTCCTTCGCATGATCGCGGCGACGTATCTCGGCGGACTGGTGGTTGACGTGATCAAGGTCACCGTGCCGCGGGTTCGACCGCAGGCTTGCGACCTCGCCAACGTCGGGGCCTGGGGCGAGACGTTCGGCAGCGGCGCGCGGAGCGCCGCGGCCACGGGCGAAGCCGTGCTCCGCAGTTTTCCATCCGGACATTCCGCGGTCGCCGCCGGCCTCGCGGCGGCGCTTGCCTGGCGGTATCCGCATGGCTGGCCGCTGTTTGTTGCGCTGGCCGCCGCGACCGGCTTCCACCGCGTGATCACCTCCGCCCACTACCCGAGCGATGTCGCCTTCGGTGCCGCGGTGGGCCTGATTGCAGCCGCCTGCTGCCTCGGCGGTCCGCGCCCCCACGGGCACGGCGTAGCCCGGGGCGACACCGCGTGATACCATCGCTTCGTCGGCACGCGAGCGTCGACAGGCGACAGCGACTGGAGGGATCTATGGCGGTCAAGAGGGCGGCAAAGAAGGCAACGCGGGCTGCGACATCGGACCGTGACGCGTCGCCGAGTGCCACCGCGGATCGCTCGGCGGCCGGCGGCGGGCAGCGGATCCTCCTCGTCGACGACGATCCCGAGATCGTGGAGTCGATGCGGACGGTTCTCGAATCGCGGGGCTACACGATCCTCGTCGCCCGGGACGGCAACCAGGGGCTGGCCCTGGCCGAGTCGGAGGAGCCGGACCTCGTCGTCCTCGACATGATGATGCCGAAGCGGAGCGGGTTTCTCGTGCTGGAGAAGCTCCGGCGAAGCCGGCCAAACCCGATGCGGGTGATCATGATCACCGCCAACGAGGGCAGCCGCCACAAGGCCTACGCGGAGATGCTCGGCGTGGACGACTACATCCGCAAGCCGTTCGCGATGGACCGCCTCCTCGAGAGCGTCGATCGTCTCCTGTCGTGAGGTCGTCGCAGTGCCGAGCCATGCCTGAACGTTTCGTGGCGCTCGCCGTGATGGTTTCGCTCGCGGCTGTCGCCTCCGCGGAGTCGCCGCCCACGTGGCGGCAGCCCGCGGTCGCGATGCCCACGGTACGGCCCGGTGAGACCCCTCCGGCCGACGACCCTGCTCTCGGCGCGGCGTTCTCCGTGCCGGCCGGGTTCGCGGTGGAGCGGCTGTTCGTGGTGCCCAAGGACGAGCTCGGCTCGTGGGTGTGCCTCGCCACCGATCCGCGAGGTCGGATCATCGCCAGTGACCAGGGCGACAAGGGCCTGGTGCGGATCACCCCCGCACCGCTCGACGGATCGGCGCCCACGGTCGTCGAGCGACTCCCGGCAGCGATCACGTCGGCCCAGGGCCTGCTCTGGGCGTTCGACGCGCTGTACGTCGTGTGCAACGGCGGCCCCGGGAGCGGGCTCTACCGCGTGACCGATCCCGATGGCGACGACCTCCCGAATCACGTGGAGAAGCTGCGCGACCTCGACGGGGGCGGGGAGCACGGCCCCCACGCCATCCATCTCTCGCCCGACGGCACGCGGCTGTTCGTCATCTGCGGCAACCACACCAAGCTCCCCTTCGCCGTGACCGACATCACTCCGCCGCTCGTCATGGGGGGCATTCGGACCGAGCAGCGGCGGACCTCGCTTCCTGCCGACGCGGCGAGCCGCCTGCCTGCCAACTGGGACGAAGATCAGGTGATTCCGCGAATGTGGGACGCAAACGGCCACGCCGTGGGCATCCTCGCTCCCGGCGGCTACGTCGCGAGCACCGACCGTGACGGTGCCAGCTGCGAGATCTGGACCGCGGGCTACCGCAATCCCTACGACATGGCCTTTAACGCCGACGGCGAGCTGTTCGTCTACGACGCCGACATGGAGTGGGACTTCGGCACGCCCTGGTATCGCCCCACCCGCGTGAACCACGCCATCAGTGGCAGCGACCTCGGGTGGCGGAGCGGAAGCGGCAAGTGGTCGCCCGCGTTTCCCGACAGCCTGCCCGCCACCGTCGACATCGGCCCCGGATCGCCGGTGGGCGTGACGTTCGGCTACGGCTCGGGGTTCCCGGAGCGATACCAGCGGGCGCTCTACGCGTGCGATTGGACGTTCGGCACGATGTACGCGATCCACCTCGAGCCTCGCGGGGCGACGTATGCCGCGAGGACGGAGGAGTTTCTCGCGCGGACGCCGCTGCCGCTCACCGACGTGGTCGTGGGCCGCGACGGCGCGATGTACTTCACGATCGGCGGGCGCGGCGGCCAGAGCGAGCTCCTGCGGGTCCGCTACGTGGGCACCGAGGCCACGGCCGCCGTCGACCCCCGCGACACCGCGGGCAGCACGGAGCGGCGGCTGCGGCGGGAACTCGAGGCGTTTCATCGCGAGAGCGACGATCCCGCCGCGGCAGTGGCGGCCGCCCTGCCCCACCTCGCCCACCCGGACCGCTTCATCCGCCATGCCGCCCGGGTGGCGCTCGAGCACCAGCCGATCGCCCTCTGGAAAGACGCGGCACTCGCGGTCGCCGATCCCCGGGGCCGCATCACCGCCGCCGTGGCCGTGGCCCGCCAGGGCGAACCCGCCGATCAGGCCGCCATCTTCGCGGCGCTCGACGGCGTCGACGCCCACGCCCTCGATGAGGCCGGCCGGATCGACCTCGCCAGGGCGTGCGAGCTGGCGATCGTCCGCCTCGGTGATCCGCCGGCCGAGGTCAAGGCGGCGATCGCGGATCGCATCGCTCCGTTCTTTCCCTCTGGGTCGTTCGACCTCGACCGCGAACTCGCGAGCCTGCTCGTCGCGGTGCGGGCGCCGGGCATCGTGCCGAAGCTCGTGGCGCTTCTGTCCGCGCCGACAGCCACCGCCGGTCGCACGAATCTGGCCCCCGACGAGGACGACCTGCGTCGGCTCGCGGAGCGCAACACCCAGTATGGATCGGCCGTGCGCTCGTCGCTCGAGCGGAGGTCCGACCTGATCCAGGTGCACTACGCCTACGCGTTGCGGACCGTCAAGGAGAAGGAGGCGTGGACGCCCGCCGATCGCAAGGCCTACCTCGACTGGTTTTCGCGGGCCCGCAAATGGGGCGGCGGCAACAGCTTCCAGAAGTTTCTCACGAACATCGAGACGGAAAGCCTCGACGGCCTCAGCGACACCGAGAGGCTCGCGCTCGAGGCGACGGGCGTCCGCAAGGCCTACGTACCGCCACCGCTTCCCAAGCCGGAGGGCCCCGGCCGCGTCTGGACGGTGGCCGACGTCGTCGCCGCCACCGATCGCGGGCTGTCACCCGGCAGCCGCGACTTCGACCGCGGCCGGCGGACCTTCGCCGCGGCGCGGTGCATCGTCTGCCACCGCTACGGGGGCGACGGCGGCTCGACCGGCCCGGACCTGACGCAGGCAGGTGGGCGGTTCCAGGTGCGTGACCTCGTCGAGGCCATCATCGAACCGAGTCGCGTGGTCTCGGATCAGTACCGGGCGAGCATCGTGCAGACAACCGACGGCCGCGTGGTCACCGGACGCATCGTTGCCGAGTCGCCCGCCGCGATCACGGTGGTGACCGACCCCGAAGACGCCACCAAGGTCGTCGAGATCGCCCGCTCCGACATCGAGGCCGTGACCGCGTCGCCCACGTCGCTGATGCCGGCCGGCCTGCTCGACCAGCTCAACGAGGACGAGGTCCTCGACCTCGTGGCCTATGTGCTCGCCCGCGACAAGAAGAAGGATCCTCGGTTCCGCCGAGCCGTGAAGAAGCCCTGACGGCCCATTCCTTGCGGCATGCCCCGGGGGCACGGCAAGCTGGGGCGTCTACGCAGGCGATTCCTGGCGTTGACCCGCTTTTTTGCGAGGCATAGATTGCGACGGTCACCTGGAGCCACCGGGTGTTCGCCACGCCTCGAGGTCGTCCCCGTGCCCTCCCAGCCCCACGCTCCGATGCCGCGGGACGACGTCAAGGAGCGGGTCCGCGAGGCGATCGACATCGTCGACGTGGCGGGGTCGTACATCTCGCTCCGTCGCCAGGGCAAGGTCATGACGGGCCTCTGCCCGTGGCACGAAGACTCGCGGCCGAGCCTGCAGATCAACCCGGATCGGCAGACCTACCGCTGCTGGGTGTGCGACGTCGGCGGCGACGTGTTCAGCTTCGTGATGCGGATGGAGAAGGTGGAGTTCCGCGAGGCGCTCGAGCAGCTCGCCGACCGGGCGGGCATCACGCTGCCGCGGGGCCGGGGCGGCCT
>JBJTRH010000092.1:0-14450 GCA_046076065.1 Planctomycetaceae bacterium
GCCCACCGGGTCGGTGAGGCGGTCACCGGGGCGGTGAGGCGGGCGTTTGACCCGGTGATTTCCGGGGTTTTCGGCGGGTTTCTGGGGGTTTTGGCCCGATTCGGCCCACCGGGATGGTGATTCGGCCCTGAGGCCGGTTTCACCGCCGCGTGGATTTTTTTCGGTGTGTTTGCCGCGGGATTTCCAGGGCGTTTGGCCCGCCGCAGGCCCCCGTCACGACACCGCGCGGCGAGTTGGCACGCGTCGTGCATTTCCTCCCTTCGTCGCGACGCATCGCGAGGCCCTCCGTGGCCGAGAGCGTCGCCGGAACTCGAAGGAGGTGGCCAATGATGGTCGTCGCAGTTGGGATCACGTCCGATGAAGTGCGGTCGCTGGCCAGCCAGGCTCCGGCCGTCCGCGCGGGGCGTCTCCCGGGTCTGAAGTGCTTGGTCGTTTCGGGCGACGAGGGGCTGCGAGGCCGCCTGTCGACGATGTCGGAGCTCGGTGGCTTCGTCGGCTGCGAGACGCCGGCCGACGCCATGGACCTCCGCTCGGCCGTCGATGGCGACTACCAGCTCGTGATCGTCGACATCGCCCGCCCGGTGGGTGACCGCGTCAACGACACGGTGGAGATCGCCGAGGAGTTCGCGGGCCGTCCCGGGACGCTCCTGGTGGTGTGCGGCTCCGACGACAGCGTCGACGAGGAGCTGTGGGCCCGTCAGCTCGGTGCCTGGGTGTATCTGCCCGGCGTGTCGAACGGCGACGCCCTGATGAGCCTGTTCGCCGAGGCCCGTCGGATCTCCGACCGGCGCGGCGTGTTCCAGATGGCCTGAGGCCCGCTCCGCGGCCCCGCGCCGCGGACGGTCCCGGGTCGGTGATCGAGCGAGCGATGGATGGAGCGTCCGAATCCGGCCGTGCGGCCGGCGGACGAGACGAATCAGTCGGTCAGTCAGTTAACGGTTTTTTGTTTCGAGCAACCAACACCCGTCGCCGTGCCATGTCGTGCCGGTGACCCAGTAGCGAAGGAGCAGTGTCATGAGCGAAGTCATGGGTACGTATCGTGAGGACATGGACGTGAGCTATGCGGTCGACTTCGGTCGGGATCGCGAGCCGGTCCAGAAGCGGAGCCGATTCCCCGAATATCGCCGCAAGGGCAACGCCCCGGCGCGGGTGAGCGGCATGCACTGCCGCCGCAACAAGCGGTGGACCTGGGGCAGCGGGCGGGGTGCCCGGATGCTCAACATGCGATCCTTCGCGGGCAGCATGGCGTTCGCCGTGGCGAGCCTCGCGGCCGCCGCCTTCGGCGTGACCATCGATTACGCCACCGTCGGCAACCCTGGCAACGCGGTCAACACCAACGGGTGGGGTGCGGTGTCGGACGTGTTCAAGATCTCGAAGTACGAGACGACCAACACGCAGTACGTGGAGTTCCTCAACGCGGTCGACTCCGCGGGCACCAACCCCAACGGCGTCTACAACGCGTCGATGGGGAGCGACGCCCTCGGCGGCATCTCGTTCAACACCGGAGCCTCCGCGGGTGCGAAGTACTCGGTGAAGGCCGGCACCGCCCCGAGCGGCGTGGCCTACACCAACATGCCGGTGCTGTTCACGACCTGGTTCTCCGCGGCCCGGTTCGCCAACTGGCTGCAGAACGGCCAGCAGGCCAGCGCCGCCTCGATGGAGACCGGTGCGTACACGCTCAACAACCAGACCTCGGGACCGATCGTGGCCCGCAATGCTGGTGCCACCACCGTGCTCCCCAGCCGTGACGAGTGGTACAAGTCTGCCTTCTACGACGGCAGCTCGTACAAGACCTGGGCGACCAACAGCAACACGCAGCCCACCAACACCATCACCAACCTGACGCTCGCCAACGCCGCGAACTACGGGTTCAGCTCCACCCCGACGACCAACCCGATCGCCGTCGGCTCCTACATCAACACCGCCTCGCCCTACGGTGTCTACGACATGATGGGCAACGCGACGGAGTACACCGACACCGCCGGCACCGGCGGCAGTGCCGGTCGCCCGCAGATCTTCTCCGGCAGCTGGGCGGTGGCTCTGCGCGACGCCAGCACCTGGAACGCGACTGCCGCGGGGATCTTCCGCAACTCGACCACCGCGACCAGCCAGGTCGGCTTCCGCGTCGCCGCGGTGCCCGAGCCGGCCACGATCGCCCTGGCCGGGGTCGGCATCGCCGGCCTCGCCGGCCTCGACTGGATGAAGCGGCGGAAGAAGAAGCCCGTCGCCCGCATCGAGGCCTGAGCCCGGTCGCGGCACACGCCCGAGTCGAAACGAGCCCCGGCCCTCGCACCCGCGAGGGCCGGGGTGTTTCATGCGCGGACCATGTCGACATCGCAGTCGATGGCGGCCACCGCGGGCCGCCGTGGTTTGACCGGCCGAAACCGCCGGTGGTAGGGTCGATCCATGACCTCCAACTCCGCCCGCCACCCGCCCCTCGCCTGCGCCGCCCTCGCCATCCTCGGAAGCATTCTCCTCGCCATGACCCTCCACCCTGCGGCTGCCGCCACCCCGCTGAATCCTCCCTGGGATGGACCGTACGGTGGCGTGCCCCCCTTCGACCGGGCCCGGGTCGCCGACTTCGCTCCCGCGGTCGAACTGGCGATGGCCGAGCAATTGGCGGCGATCGACCGCATCGTCGCCGATCCGACGTCCCCCTCCTTCGACAATACGGTGGCCGCCTACGAGCGGGCGGGCCGTCCGCTGGACCGCGTGCTGACGGTCTACGGTGTGTTCTGCAGCAGCCTGAGCGACGAACCGCTGCAGGCGGTGGAGCGCGACCTGGCCCCCAAGCTGGCCGCGTTCCAGGATCGCATCGTGCAAAACGCGGGCTTCTTCCGCCGCGTGGCCGCGATTCATGAGTCTGCACAGAAGGCCGGACTCACGGCCGAGGAGCGACGGGCGGCGAAGGTGCTGTTCACGAACCTCGTGCTCGCCGGCGCGCGGCTCACCCCGGAGCAGCAGGCGGAGCTGGCATCGATCAACGAGCAACTCGCCAGCCTCCACACCACCTTCGCCCAGCATGTGCTCGCCGAGGAGAACGCGTCGGCGGTGTTTCTCGACGACGAGGCCGATCTCGCTGGGCTTCCCGAGGCGGCCCGTCGGGCTGCGGCCGAGGCCGCCGAGGAGCGGGGGCGGGCAGGCAGCTGGGCGATCCCGAACACCCGATCGAGCGTCGAGCCGTTTCTGACGTTCTCCGACCGCCGCGACCTCCGGGAGCGAGTCTGGAGGATGTTCGTGGGCCGCGGTGACCGCGGCAATGCCACCGACACCAAGGACGTCGTCACGAAGATCCTGGCCCTGCGCGGCCGCCGGGCCGGGCTGCTCGGCTTCCCCTCGCACGCCCACTGGCGGCTCGAGGACTCGATGGCGAAGACGCCGGAGCGGGCGATCGAGCTCATGGAGGCGGTCTGGCGGCCGGCCGTGGCCCGCGTCCGCGAGGAGGTGGCCGACATGCAGACCATCGCCGACGCCGAACGCGCCGGCATCCGGATCGCCCCCTGGGACTACCGCTTCTACGCGGAGAAGGTCCGCAAGGCCCGCTACGACCTCGACGAGGCGGAAGTCACGCCCTACCTCCAGCTCGACCGGCTCCGCGAGGGGATGTTCTTCGTGGCCGAGCGGCTGTTCGGCCTCTCCTTCGTGCCCGTGGCGGACGGGAGCGTGCCCGTCTTTCATCCCGACGTGCGCGTCTGGGAGGTGCGGAGCCGCGACGGCCGCACCGTGGGCCTGTGGTACTTCGATCCCTTCGCGCGGGCCGGGAAGAAGTCCGGGGCGTGGATGAGCGACTATCGCCCGCAGGAGCGGCTCGACGGTGCCGTGATCCCGATCGTCTCCAACAACTGCAACTTCGTGAAGCCGGCTCCCGGCGAGCCCGCCCTGCTCAGCTGGGACGACGCCACGACGCTGTTCCACGAGTTTGGCCATGCCCTCCACGGGCTGTGCTCCGACGTCTCGGTGCCGTCGCTGGCCGGCACGCGGGTCGCCCGCGACTACGTCGAACTTCCCTCGCAGCTGCTCGAGCACTGGCTGTCGACACCCGAGGTGCTGGGGCGATTCGCGGTGCACTGCCGCACCGGGGAGCCGATCCCCGCCGACCTCGTCGACCGCATCCGTCGGGCGGAAACCTTCAACGCGGGCTTTCGGACCGTCGAGTTTCTCGCGAGCGCCATCGTCGACATGCGGCTCCATCTCACCGGCGACGAGCCGATCGACCCAGCCGCGTTCGAGCGGTCGACGCTCGAGTCGATCGGCATGCCCGAGGAGATCGTGATGCGGCACCGGATCCCGCACTTCAGCCACATCTTCGCCGACGACGGCTACTCCGCGGGCTACTACAGCTACCTGTGGGCCGACACACTGACGGCCGACGCCTGGGAGGCGTTCACCGAGGCCGGCGGTCCGTGGGACGAGGCCGTGGCGGAGCGGCTCCGGCGGCACGTGTTCTCGGCCGGCAACACCATTCCGCCCGAAGATGGCTACCGCGCCTTCCGCGGCCGCGACGCGACCATCGACGCGCTGATGCGGAAGCGGGGCTTCGCGCCGACGGCACACTGACACCGCCGGCAGCGGCGGTGCACGTCAGGCGAGGATGTCCCGCACGACCCTGCCGTGGACGTCGGTGAGCCGGTAGCGGCGGCCCTGAAACCGGTAGGTCAGCCGCTCGTGGTCGATGCCCAGCAGGTGGAGCATCGTGGCGTGGAAGTCGTGCACATGCACGCCGTCGCGAACCACGTTGTAGCCGAACTCGCAGGTCTCGCCGTGCGTGGTGCCGGCCCGCACGCCGCCGCCGGCGAGCCACATCGTGAAGCAGCGGGGATGGTGGTCGCGGCCGAAGTCCTGGCCGGGCTTGTAGAGTCCCTGGCAGTAGTTGGTGCGGCCGAACTCGCCGCCCCAGATCACGAGGGTCTCGTCGAGCATGCCGCGGGCTGCCAGATCCTTCACGAGCGCGGCGGCCGGCTGGTCGGTCTGGCGGCACTCGGCGGCGATGCCCTTCTTGAGCCCGCAGTGATGGTCCCAGTCCTGGTGGTAGAGCTGGATGAACCGCACTCCCCGCTCGGCGAGCCGGCGGGCGAGCAGGCAGTTCGCCGCGAACGTGCCCGGCTCCTTCGCGTCGGGCCCGTACATGTCGAGCACGTGCGCCGGCTCGTCGGCCAGGTTCGTCACCTCGGGCACGCTCGCCTGCATGCGGAAGGCCATCTCGTAGTTTGCGATCCGGGCCGCGATCTCCGCATCGGGCAAGGCGGCGAGCTCGTGCTCGTGGAGATCCCGCAGCCCGTCAAGGACCCGACGGCGGTTCTCCGTCGACACACCGGGTGGGTTCGTCACGTAGAGCACGGGATCGGCACCGGAGCGGAACCGCACCGCCTGGTGCCGCGTGGGGAGGAATCCGGCGCCCCAGAGGTGGCTCATCAGCGGCTGCCCGCCCTTGTTCTTCGTGATCAGCACCACGAACGAGGGCAGGTCGTCCTGCACGCTGCCGAGGCCGTAGTCGAGCCAGGCCCCGATGCTCGGCCGCCCGGGGATCTGCGACCCGCTCTGCATGAACGTCACGCCCGGGCCGTGATTGATGCTCTCGGTGTGCATCGAGCGCACGATGCACAGCCGGTCGGCGATCTCCGCCGTGTGCGGCAGAAGCTCGCTCATCCAGGCGCCGCTCGCACCGTGGCGGGCGAATGCGTAGGGCGAGGCGACGAGCGGGATGGAGCTCTGGTTGCCCGACATGCCGGTGAGCCGCTGGCCGCCGCGGACGCTGTCGGGCAGCTGCTCGCCGTCCTTGTCCCTCAGCAGCGGCTTGTGGTCGAAGAGGTCGAGCTGCGACGGGCCTCCCGACTGGAACAGGTAGATCACCCGCTTCGCCCGCGGCGGCACGTGGAAGCCTTCGAGCACGCCGCCGTGCGAGTCGGCGGGGAGCGGCAGGCCGGGGCGGCTTCCCGCATGGGCGTCGCGGGTCAGCAGGTCGGCAAGGGCCAGGCCGCCGAAGCCGAGGCCGAAGGAGCCGAGCCACGTGCGGCGGTTCTGGGGGGCATTCATCGCTTCACCACACAGCCATCGTAGCTCATCAATGCGTTCACGACCCCGGCCGCGGCGGCGACGTCGGCCGCCGCGAGGCCCTCGCGGGGCGGCGTCTGCCCGACGGCCACCAGCCGCACGGCGTCGTCGGGACGACCCCGATACCAGTCGGCCTGCTCCGCAAGCATTCGGCCGAGGATCGCCCGCTCGGCAGAGTCGGGAGCACGGTTCGTGAGCCGCTCGAACGCGGCCGCCACGGCGTCGTCGCCGCGGCCCTCGTGCTCGACGAGGAGCCGTTCGGCGAGCACCCGCGATGCCTCCACGAACTGCGGCACGTTGAGCAGCACGAAGGCGTGCAGCGGCGTGTTGGTCACGTCGCGTCGGGCCACGCAGACCACCCGCTTGGGCACGTCGAAGGTCTCGAGCACCGGGCCGGGGCCGGTCCGCCGCCAGAAGGTGTAGAGGCTGCGGCGGTAGAGGGCGTCTCCCGTGTCGGCGGCGGCGGGTTTGAACGACTCCGGGATGTCGTAGGTTTTGACCGGCGGCCCTCCCCTGGTCTCGACGAGCAGTCCGCTCGCGGCGAGGAGCCCATCGCGGATCATCTCCGCGGGAAGCCGATGCCGCGGCCCGCGGGCCAGCCAGAGGTTCTGCGGATCGTCGGCCATCGTGGACGGCGCCGCGATGCTCCGTTGCCGATACACGCGGGAGAGCATGATCTCCCGCACGAGCCGCTTCATGTCCCAGCCGATGCCTCCCTCCGACACCGGATGGGAGAACCTCCAGGCGAGCAGGTCGAGCACCTCGGGATGCTCGGGCCGGGCCGACTGGCTGCCGAGATCCTCCGACGTGGGCACGAGGCCGACTCCGAACAATGACTGCCAGAGACGATTCACGGTGACCCGGGCGAGCAGCGGGTGGTCAGGGGCCAGGAGCCAGCGGGCCAGGCCGAGGCGGTTGCGGGGCTGGTCGGCGGGGAATGGCGGCAGGCTCGCGGGCGTGCCCGGCTCCACGGCGTCGCGGCGCTTGTCGTAGTCGCCGCGCTCGAGCACGTAGGCGGTCTTCGGCTCCGGCAGGTCCCGCATCACCATCACTTCCGCGGGCTTCTCCGCCAGCTCGTCGCGATGCCGGCGGGCGGTCTCGAGTGCCTTTCTCGCGGCGGCCGCCGCGGGGTCGACGGTGATCGCCATCCACTCGGCGACGGCATCGCCCTCCGTGCGTCCCGTGAGGCACCGGGCGATCGTCCCCGGCTCGACCAGCTCGCGAACCTCCAGCGGCGCCAGCGCCCTGTCGAACACGCGAAACTCGTCGACGGTGCCCCCCTTGAATCCGTGGTCGCGAAACCGCTCGCCGATGGTGATCGTGTCGCCACCGCCTCCGGTGATCTCGCGGGTCAGCGAATCCTTCACCACCTCGACGGCCGCGGGACGGCCGTCGATGAACACCCGTAGCCCGGCGGCCCTGCCCGAGCCGTCGCTCGTGACCGCGACGTGCACCCAGCGGTCGACCGGCAACGACTCCACACACCGCACGCTCGCCGCATCGCCCGGCCAGAAGTGGATCAGCGACCAGCGGAGGTGGCCCCGGTCAACGAGCAGCTCGTAGCCGCGGCTCGCGGCGTCGGTCCAGGCGCGGGAACGATGGAACACCACGGCCCGCTCAAAGGCGGCCGGCGATCTGATCCACGCGGCGACCGTGAAGGGATGGCTGCGGCGAAAGCTGCCCACCGGCGTCTCCACGGGATGGTCGCCCGTGAGCCGGATCGCCCGCCCCGCATGCCCCTCGACGAGCGTGTTGTCGACCGGCGAGCGGGCCCGCAGGTCCGCGGGCTTCTCGGGCGGTGCCACGTCGTCCGCCGGCGCCTCTGCCGCGGGCGACTCGTCGATCGTCGAAAACCGCCCGTCGCCGTCGCGGTCGTCGAACGTGTAGTGGACGAGCTGGCCCGGCAGCCGGCCGGCGTCGTCCAGCGCCGTCACGGCGGGATCGGGCTCGGGCCCGCCGGCGATCCACGCCGCCACGCGGTCGCGGGCCGCGGCCTCGAGCCGCCCGACGGTCGCGGCCGCCTCGCCGCAGGCCTCGTCGGCCTTGGCCAGCCGATCGCGAGCGGCGGCGTCGAGCAGCCGGAGCTTGGGCGTGGGCGTGGCGGGCGTGAAGTAGGAGTAGAGCCCCGCCTCGTCGACGTCGTCGAAGAAGGCAAACAGCTGGTAGTACTCGCGCTGCGGCAGCGGGTCGAACTTGTGGTCGTGGCAGCGGGCACACTCGAGAGTCAGGCCCAGGAAGGCCGTGCCGAACGTGGTCGTCCGGTCGTTCACCGACGCGACCCGATACTCCTCCTCGACCGAGCCACCCTCGCTCTCCTGCTGGTGAAGCCGGTTGAAGGCGGTGGCGAGCACCTGCTCATCGGTGGCCTCGGGCAGCAGGTCGCCGGCCAGCTGCCACGTCACGAACTGGTCCCACGGCAGGTTGCGATTGAACGCATCCACCACCCAGTCGCGCCACCACCACATGGGCCGCTCGCGATCCACCTGGAAGCCGTGGCTGTCGGCGTAGCGGGCCACGTCGAGCCAGTCGGCCGCCATCCGCTCGCCGTAGCGGGGGCTGGCGAGGAGGCGGTCGAGCAGGGTCGCGTAGGCGTCGGGGGAGTCGTCGCCAAGGAAGGCGGCCACCTCGTCCGAGGTCGGGGGCAGGCCGGTGATGTCGAACGACGCGCGGCGGATGAGCGTGATGCGATCGGCCTCGGTCTGGAGCGCCAGGCCGCGGGTGGCGAGCTGGGCTTCCACGAGCCGGTCGATCAGGCTCACGCTCCCGTCGACCGCGAGTGCGGCGGGCTTGCGTGGCGGGACGAACGCCCAGTGGGGTTCGTAGGCCGCCCCCTCCGCAATCCAGCGCCGCAAGACCGTGATCTCGTCCGTCGACAGCCGCCCGAGTTTCGCCTCCGGCGGCGGCATCACGAGATCGGGGTCGTCGCTCGCGACCCGGCCGAGGAGCTCGCTCGAGTCCGTATCGCCGGGCACGATCGCCCGGGTGCCCGTCTCGAGTTCTGCCACGGCCTGGTCGCGGACGTCGAGCCGCAGGCCCGCCTGCCGGTTGCCGGAGTCGGGACCGTGGCAGCCGAAGCATCTGTCCGACAGGATCGGCCGCACGTCGCGGTTGAACGACAGCGGCCGTTCGGCAGCCAGCGCGGCCGACGCCCCGACGATGGCGATCATGACGACGGCGATCGTGAGCATCACCCGGGCGGCGCATCGGCGGGCAGGGGCGGCGAGGAGGTTCATGCTCGTGCAGTGTAGTTGCCAGCACCCCGACCGCGGAGCGGCCCCCGCTGCCCAGCCTTCGCCCGCGATGTCCGATCCGCCGCACGCCCCAGTCTCCGTGGTCAACGCCTGCGACGCAGTCCGCCGCCCCCGCGGTCGCCGCTCTCCGCCATCTTCGCACGGCTGGGATGCACCCCACGGAAAACGCTTTCCAACCTCAACGCCCGCGACGGGTGGCGTCGATCTCCTTTTCAGGCGCACGCCCCCCTCCCGCACGACCATGCCGCGCTCCCACAAGTTCTGCGCCGTGCTCATCGTCGTGGCGACCGCCCTGCCGTCGCCGTGCCGGGGCCAGCCGCCGCGGGCCGCCCCCTGGCCCCCGACCGCGCCCGCGGCGCTCGAGGTGGCCGACCCGGGAGTCGACCTCGACGCGCGGGTCCGCGCAGCCGTGGTCGCGTCCGACCTGCGACCGGCACCGACGACGCTGGACGAGTTCGTGATGCTCGCCGAGCGGAGCCATCCGCGACTCCGCGCCGCCTTGGCCGCCGTGGAAGCCGCCCGCGGACAGGCCGTGCAGGTGCGGCTCTATCCCAACCCGAGCATCGCGATGGGCTCGCCGCAGATCGCGGGGCCCGAGAGCCAGTGGGACTACTACGCTGTCCAGGACGTGGTTACGGCGGGCAAGCTGCGGCTCGCGCAGCAGGCGGCGCTGCGCGACGTCCAGAAGGCGGAGTACGACCTCATCCGGGCGCGATTCGACGTGCTGCGCGACGTGCGGCAGAGCTTCTATTCGCTGCTGGTCGCCCAGCGACGGGTGGAGATCTACCGGCTTCTGCTCGACATCGCCACGAGGTCATACGACATCGGCACCGCGCTCGCGGAGGCCGGCGAGGGCACGAAGGCCGACGTGCTGTTCTGGAGCATCGAGCGCGACCGCGCCGAGGTGCGTCTGGCCAATGCGTCGGTGTTCGTCGAAACGGGCCGGCGGGAACTCGCGGCCGCGGTCGGTCTGCCCCGCGCCGACGTGGGCCCGATCGAGGCCGACCTGTTCCGCGCGATCCCGTGGTTCGACCTCAAGGTCCTGCAGGAGGAGATCGTCCGCGCCAACGCCAAGCCCCGGGCCGCGGAGGCGCAGATCGCCCAGGCGCAGTGGGCGCTGGAGCGGGCCGCGGTCGAGCCGATCCCGAACATCAACGTGCTCGGCGGCTACCAGCGGCAGGTGGGGCCCGCCCAGCAGCAGGCGCTGATGCAGGTGATGATGGAGGTGCCGCTCTTCGACCGCAACCAGGGCAACATTCGTTCCGCCCGGGCCGACATCGCCACGTCGCGAGCCGACCTGCGGACGATCGAGCTGAATCTCGCCACGCAGGCGGCGCAGGCGGTGGCGACCTACCGCACGGCGCAGCGGCAGGCCGACTGGTACGAACAGTCGATCCTGCCAAAGGCCCGGGAGACGGTGCAGCTCACGCAGCAGCTCTACGCGCGGGGCGAGGTGACGTTTCTGAGCCTGCTGCAGGCCCAGCGAATCCTCACCGAGACCGAACTGGCGTTCGTCGAGGCGCAGGCCGACCGCTGGAGCGGCGCGGTCACGATCGCCGACCTGCTCCAGCTCGAGGAGTTCCCGCCGACCGACGCCGCGCCCGCCGTCGTGCCGCCTCCGCAGGGCGGCCCGGAGGCGATGCGGCCCCGCGATCCGAATGCCGGCGCGCCGGCGGCGGCCGAGCCCGTGCCGCGGCCCATGCCGGTTCCGCTGCCCGCCCCGTGAGGTTCGCATGTGCGCTGATGAAGCCGCACCAGTGGCGGCCGGTTCGCCCCGCCGCTTCCACGCCGGTAGCATGGGTTCGATGACGAGGTCCGCATGACAGACGCCCCCCCGCCCGTGCCCGAGCAGCCCGTCCACCGGCATCCCGCCGGCCCGCGGCCGCGGCTGCTGACAAGCGTGCTGCGTGGCCTGCCGGGCACCGTCGTCCTCCTGCTCGGCGGGCTCGCCTGGTGGTGGCTCGCCACGCACCACTTCACCGGGGGTGGCGACCATGCCGCGCCCGCCGAGGGCAGCGATACGGCGGCCACCGGTCCGGCCATCGTCAGGATCCCGGACAGCGCGGCCCGCGACGCCATCGGCCTCGCGACCATCGCATCTCGTCCGCTGCGGCCTCGGCTCACGGTGCCGGGCCGGCTCGACTACGACGCCCGCAGCCGCATCGACTACGCGTCGCCGGTGGCGGGCATCGTGTCGCGGCTCTGCGTCGAGCCGCGGCAGCGGGTCGACCGGGGCGATTCCCTGGCGGAGATCTCCAGCCCCGAGGTCGGTCTCGCCCGCGACGAAGTGGCCAAGCGCCAGGCCGAGCGCGAGATCGCCCGCCGGGCCGCCGAGTGGGGCTCGACGATCGCCGACAACGTCCAGTCGATGCTCGCCGCCCTGGCCTCCCATCCGCGGCTCGACGAGGTGGAGCGGGGCTTCGAGGGCCGGACGCTCGGCGACTACCGCGAGAAAATCCTGGGCGCCTACTCGAAGCTGCTGCTCGTCGAGAAGGTCGATGCCGGCACGCGGCAGCTCGGCGAGGGAGGGGTGCTGTCGGGCCGCATCGTGGAGGAGCGAACGAGCAATCTCGAGGTCGCCCGGGCGAGTTTCGTGGCGGCCTGCGAGAGCGCCCGCTTCGACACGGCCCAGGAGCGGGCCAAGGCGACGGCCGATCTCGAACAGGCCGAGCGGCTGCTGCAGGTCGCCCGCGAGAACCTCCGCACGCTCGTCGGCAGCAGGCTCGACGATTCCGCCGCGGATCCCGGTGCATCCACGCCTGCCGACGAGGCCGCGCCGGGCGGCTCGAGCCTCAGCGAGATCGCCCTGCGGACACCGCTGGCCGGTGTCGTGGAGGAGATCTTCGTGAGCCGCGGCGAGCGCGTCGCCAGCGGCGAGCGGATGTTCGTCGTGGCCGACACGTCGCGGCTCTGGGTGCGGGCGCAGGTGCACGAGAAGCAGTGGACGACGGCCGACGTGGCGGTGGGCCAGGAGATCCGCGTGGCCGTGCCGGGCGCCGAGGAGCATCGCACCCGGGCCACCATCAACCACGTCGCGGCCACCGTCGACCCCGCGTCGCGAAGCGTGCCGATCGTGGCCGACCTCACCAACGACGACGCCCACTACAAGCCGGGGATGTTCGTCTGGGTCGAGCTGCCGCAGGGCGAGGCCCGCGACGTGCTCGCGGTGCCGGTGGCCGCCGTGATGCGTCACGAGGGGCGGGCGTTCGTGTTCGTGCCCGAGGCCGACGGGTTCCGCCGGGTCGACATCGACACCGGGATCGAGAGCGACGACTTCGTGGAGGTGACCCGCGGCCTGAAGGCAGGGCAGCAGGTGGTGGACCGCGGTGCCTTCCTGCTCAAGAGCGAGCTGCTGCTCGAGGACGAGGGCTGACGCGGGCGTCCGAGCGACCGACATGGAGGATACGGCGTGCTGTCCGGTGTGATCGAGTGGTCGTTGTCGAATCGGGCGCTCGTGATCGCGCTGTTCGTGCTGATGGCGCTCGGCGGCCTGTATGCCGCGACCAGGATTCCGGTGGACGCGGTTCCGGATCTCGTCAACGTGCAGGTCCAGGTGGTCACGGAGGCGGGCACGCTGCCGCCGCTCGAGGTCGAGCGACTGATCACCTATCCCGTCGAGCTCGCGATGAGCGGGCTGCCGGGCGTCGAGGAGCTCCGCAGCGTCTCGCGGCTCGGGATCTCGCTGGTGACGATCGTGTTCGCCGAGGGCACCGACATCCTCCGGGCACGGCAGCTGGTCGCCGAGCGGCTACCGGCGGCCCGCGGGGGCATCTCGCTTCCCGACGCCGAGCCGGAGCTCGGCACCCTTTCGACCGCACTGGGCGAGGTCCTGCAGTTCGAGCTGCGGGGGCCGGAGCGGAGCCTGATGGATCTCCGCAGCATCCTCGAGTGGGACATCGCCCCCGTGATGCGGACGGTCCCCGGCGTGACCGACATCAACTCCCATGGCGGCTACGCCAAGGCCTACGAGGTCCAGGTCGACCCCGACCGACTGTCATCGCACGGCATCTCGCTGGCCGAGGTGCTTGATGCCCTCGAGAGGAACAACGCCAGCACCGGAGGTGGCTACATCGTCCGCAACGGCGAGCAGCGTTTCATCCGCGGCGAGGCCCTGCTCCGCGACATCGCCGACATCGAGCGGGTGATCGTGCGGAGCCCCGCCGGCGGCGTGCCCGTGCTGATCCGCGACGTGGGCACCGTGCGGATCGGCGCCCTGCCCCGGCAGGGTGCGGCCACCCGCGACGGCCGAGGCGAGGCCGTCACGGGCATGGTGATGATGGTCCGCGGCGAGAACAGCCGCCGCGTGGTGACCGCGGCGAAGGAGAAGCTCGAGGAGGTGCGCCGGTCGCTTCCCCCGGGCGTCGAGCTCGAGATCCTCTACGACCGCTCCGACCTGATCGCCCGGACCCTCGACACCGTGCTCCACAACCTCGCCGAGGGCGGGTTGCTCGTGATCGCGGTGCTGCTCGTGCTCCTGGGCAACGTGCGGGCCGGGCTGATTGTGTCGCTGGCCATCCCGCTCTCCATGCTGTTCGCGGCGAACCTCATGTGGGCGGTCGGCATCCCCGCCAGCCTGATGAGCCTCGGGGCCATCGACTTCGGCCTCGTGGTCGACAGCTCGGTGATCATGGTCGAGAACTGCGTCCGCCGCCTGGGCCTCGCGCCGCCGTCGGCCTCGCGGATCGACGTCGTCCGCGACGCGGCGATCGAGGTTCGCGGCCCCACGATGTTCGGCGAGCTGATCATCGCGATCGTCTACCTGCCGATCCTGTTCCTCGAGGACACCGAGGGCAAACTGTTCCGCCCGATGGCGCTCACGGTGCTGTTCGCGCTTCTGGGATCGCTCGTGATCTCGCTGACGCTGATGCCGGTGCTCGCGGCGACGGTTCTCTCCCGCGAGGAGGAGCACGAGCCGCTGATCATGCGGGTGTTCCACCGGCTCTACCGGCCGCTGGCGGCGCTGGCGGTGCACCACCCTGTGGTGATCTCGCTGGCGGCGGCGATGCTCGTGGCGACCAGCGTGCCCGTGGCGCTCCGGCTGGGGGCGGAGTTCATGCCGCGGCTCGACGAGGGGGATCTCCTCGTGGAGGTGGTGCGGCTGCCGAGCGCCACCCTCGAGGACTCGATCCCGATCACCACGCGCATCGA
>JBJTRH010000093.1:0-5277 GCA_046076065.1 Planctomycetaceae bacterium
CGTGATCGAGGGAACGCTCAACCCCGGGGCCACGAAGCCCGAAGGCCCGTTCGGGGACCACCTCGGCTACTACGCCCGGCGACACGAGTTTCCGCTCCTCCGCGTCGAGCACGTCTGGCATCGCGAGGGGGCGATCTGGCCGGTCACCGTGGTCGGCCGGCCACCGCAGGAAGACACCCTCTTCGGCTGGCTCGTCCACGAGCTCACCGGGCCGGTGATCCCCACGGTGCTCCCCGGCGTCTCGAGCGTGCATGCGGTCGATGCCTCGGGCGTGCACCCGCTGCTCCTGGCGGTGGGCAGCGAGCGTTATCTCCCCTGGAAGCGGTCGGACCGGCCGGCCGAGCTGCTCACGCAGGCTTCGGCGATCCTCGGGCAGGGCCAGCTCTCGCTCGCCAAGTACCTGTTCATCGTGAACGGGGCCGAAGCGCCCGGGCTCGATGCGCACGACGTCGAGCCCTTCCTCGCCCACCTGCTCGCCCGCGTCGACTGGACCCGCGACTGCCACTTCCACACCGAGACCACGATCGACACGCTCGACTACTCGGGGAGCGGGTTCAACGCCGGCTCAAAGCTCGTCGTGGCGGCACGCGGCCCCGAGCGGCGGACCCTTGCCCGCGAGCTGCCCGCGGGGATGTCCCTGCCCGAGGGCTTCACGAATCCACGGATCTGCCTGCCCGGCGTCGTGGCCGTCGAGGGGCCACGGATCGAACCTCGGCCGCGACTGGAGGCCGAGAACGACGCGGCGATCTGGAACGCGGCCCGCACGAGCCCGTGGTCGGCCGACGTGGAGCGGTTCGCGGCGACGATCGGCCCCGACCATCCGCTCCGTGAGCTGGCCATGGTGGTGATCGTCGACGACTCAGGCTTCGCCGCCGCATCGCTGGCCAACTTCCTCTGGCTCACGTTCACGCGGTCGAACCCCGCGGCCGACGTGCACGGCGTCGGCAGCTTCACCACGCACAAGCACTGGGGCTGCACGGGGCCGCTCATGATCGACGCGCGGCTCAAGCCGCATCATGCGCCGCCCGTCGAGGAGGATCCTGCCGTGACGGCAGCCGTGGATGCGCTGTGCCGTCGGGGCGGACCGCTCGCCGGCCTGGGCCTCTGACCTCGGGCGGAACTCAAGCCGAGATCGAGGCGATCCGGACCTTGGTCGAGATCGAGCGATGACCGGTGCGGCGGCGGTAGTTCTTGCGGCGGGCGAACTTCTGCACGTAGCTCTTCTCGCCCTGCACGAGCCCGAGCACCTCGGCCTTGACCTTCGCCCCCTTCACCTTCGGCTTGCCGATGGTGAGCTGACCACCCTTGCTCACGGCAAGAACGTCGTCGAACACCAGCTCGCTGCCCGCGGGCAGGTGGCGGAAGTCGATCTCGAGTTCCTGACCCTCCATCACGCGGTACTGACGACCGCCATCGACGACGATGGCGTATTCGTGGGCGGCGCCCTTCATGCTGGCGGCGGAGTCGGCGACGGGGGTGGCCTTGGCCATGGATCTGGTCCGTGAAAATCGGGGGAAGTCGGATGGATTCGCGAGCCCTGTAGGGTATCGCGGCTCGCGGGGTGGGTCGAGAGGCGGGGTTTCCGGCCGAAAAACCCGGGACTTGCCGGCACAGCCGCCCCCGGCGCCACGACCGCCCAGACCTCCCGCTTCGCTATAGTGCCGGTCCAGCCGGAGGCCTGCCGCATGAACGCTCCCCATGCCGCCGCAGAGTCTCGCGAGGCGCTCCTCGATCGGGCCCGGGCGACCGCCCTCTTCGACCTCGTCGTCGTGGGGGGCGGGGCGACGGGCCTCGGCACCGCACTCGACGCCGCCGCCCGCGGCTTTTCGACGCTGCTGGTGGAGGCCGAGGATTTCGCGAAGGGCACCTCGAGCCGGGCCACGAAGCTCGTGCATGGCGGCGTGCGATACCTCGCGCAGGGCAACGTGTCGCTCGTCCGCGAAGCCCTCCGCGAACGCACGCTCTTCCTCGACAACGCACCGCATCTCGCCCAGCCGCTGCCGTTTCTGGTGCCCGCCTACGGCCTGACCGGCCGGCTGCTCGACCTGCCGTTCTACGGCATCGGCCTGGCGATCTACGAGGTGCTCTCGGGCTCCGAGCGGCTTGGCCGCGTCGGTCTCCTCGGCCGCTCGGCCGCGCTCGCCGCCGCGCCCGGCCTCGAGCCGCAGCGGCTCGCCGGCGCGATCCGCTACTGGGACGGCCAGTTCGACGACGCCCGCTTCGCCGTCGCCCTCGCCCGCACGGCGATCCGCGCGGGCGCCACCGTGCTCAACCACTGCCGCGTGGATGGGCTCGTGATCGAGGCGGGCCGCGTGGCGGGCGTCGTCGTCGAGGATCGCGAGACGGGCGGCCGCTTCGAGGCCCGCGGCCGCTGCGTCGTCAACGCCACCGGCGTGTGGGTCGACAGGCTGCGGCGGCTCGACGAGCCGGCCACCCGCGATCTCGTGGCCCCGAGCCAGGGCGTGCACCTCGTGGTCGATCGCGAGCTGTTTCCCTCGCCGGCGGCGATGCTCGTGCCGAAGACGGCCGACGGCCGCGTGCTCTTCGCGGTGCCGTGGCTCGGCAAGGTGATCCTCGGCACCACCGACACGCCGCGGCACGACACGCCCCTCGAGCCGCGGCCGCTGCCCGAGGAGATCGACTTCATCCTCGCCGAGGCCGGCCGACGACTGGCCGCGCCGCTCTCCCGGTCCGACGTCCGCTCGGCCTGGGCCGGACTCCGGCCGCTGGTGAAGCCGGCGGTCCGCGACGGCGACACGAAGCGGATCTCTCGCGAGCACACGGTCGAGGTGTCGCCGCACGGACTCGTCACCGTGACCGGGGGCAAGTGGACGACCTACCGAACGATGGCAGAGAGCGTGCTCGCGGCGTGCTTCGCGCACGGCCTGCTCCCCGAGCGGCCCGCGGGCATCACCCGGCACCTGCAGCTCGTCGGCGCACCCGCGGCCGGCACGGCCACGGTGCCGCTCGCTGAGCCGCCGGGGCCGCACCTCTACGGCACCGAGGCCGCGACGCTGGCGACACTTCCCGGCGCCGACCGCTGGCTGCTGCCGGGCCTGAGCGAGGCGATGGTGCGGTTTGCGGCCCGCCACGAGCTCGCCCGCTCCGTCGAGGACGTGCTGGCGCGGCGGTCGCGGTGGCTATTTCTCGACGCCGCCCGTGCGGCGGAGGCGGCCCGGCCGGTGGCGGCGATTCTCGCCGTGGAACTCGGCGCCGGCTTCGATGCAGAGGCATCGGCGGCCTCGTTCGCGAGCCTCGCCGAGTCGTACCGGCTCGTCCGCTGACGCCGCTGGTTTGCACGGCCGGCGCGGCCACCGCTATCTTCCGGCTCCCTCCGCAGGAGCCCGCCCGGTCATGATCCATCTTCATCCTTTCGCCGCCCTTCGCCCCGCCTTCGAGCACGCCGCCGAGGTGGCCAGCGATCCCTACGACGTTATCTCCACCGAGGAGGCACGGGAGCGGGCTGCCGGCAAGCCGCGGTCGTTCCTGCACGTGGTCCGGTCCGAGATCGACCTGCCACCGGAGACCGACTGCCATGCGGCGGAGGTCTACGAGCAGGCCGATCGCAACCTCCAGGCGATGATCGCCGCCGGCACGCTGACGCGAGATTCGCAGCCGCGGCTGTATCTCTATCGCCAGATCAGGAACGGCCAGGCCCAGCTCGGAATCGTCGGCTGCGTGGAGGCGGAGCAGTACCGCTCCGGCGCGATCCGCAAGCACGAGAAGACCCGGCCCGACAAGGAGGACGATCGCACGCGGCACCTGCTCGTCACCGCCTGCCACGCCGAGCCCGTGTTCCTCTGCTTCCGTGACCGCGCCTCCGGCGGCACCACGCTCGCCGCCCGCATGCAGGCCGACGCGGCCGGCAAGCCGGCGTTCGACTTCATCGCCCCCGACGGCGTGCAGCACACCGGCTGGACCGTGCCCGATGCCACGCCCTACGTGGAGGCGTTCCGGGGTCTCGAGCTGCTCTACATCGCCGACGGCCACCATCGCTCCGCCGGCGCGGAGCGGGCGGCGACGGCATCGGCGAAGGCGAATCCGCGGCACACCGGCAGCGAGGAGTATGGCCGCTTCCTCGCGGTGATCTTCCCGCACGACCAGCTCCGCATCCTGCCCTACAACCGTCTGGTCAAGGATCTCAAGGGCCTCACGCCGGCCGAGTTCCTCGACCGGCTGCGGGCGGTCGGCGACGTGAAGCCCTCCCAGGCGGGCGAGCCCGAGCAGCGGGGCACCGTGCGGGTGTTCGTGGACGGCCGGTGGTGGTCGCTCACGTTCCCCGAGGCGTCGATCGACCGCACCGATCCGATCGCGAGCCTCGACGTGTCGTTGCTGCAGGACCGCGTGCTCGCCCCGATCCTCGGCATCGGCGACCCGCGGACGGACTCCCGGATCGAGTTCGTGGGTGGCATCCGCGGATGCGACGAGCTCGAGCGGCGGACGGGCACGGGCGTCGCCTTCTCGATGCACGCCACGAGCCCCGACGAGCTCCTCGCCGTGGCCGACGCGGGCGAGATCATGCCGCCGAAGAGCACGTGGTTCGAGCCCAAGCTCCGCAGCGGCCTGTTCGTGCACGAGTTCGAGCGCATTCCCGGCGCCCGCGGCTGACGCCGCCGCACCCGCGAGCACTCCCGGCTCACGAGTCAGTCGTCGTCCTCGACGCCGGCGGCCCACTCTGGATACGCGGCGGCACTCCCCTTCATCGCATGCCAGAGCACGCGGTTGAGCTCGTCCTCGGGCGCCTTGTCGATCTCCGCGAAGTTCATCGAGGCGCTGAGCACGGCACCGGCTTTGAGCAGCGGATCGAGGATCGCCTTGGGGTCGGGGTTCATCTGGTCCAGCGGCACGGTCGCGGGCCGCACGGCGAAGGGCCGCAGGTCGGGGACATCGGTGAAGCAGTCGGCCATCGGGGTGGTCGAGGCGTCGAACTGGTTCATCGGTGGCAGCCCGAGGATCTGGCCGATCGTCCGCAGCACGCTCGTGGTGTTGTACTGCGTGCTCACCGTCACGCCCCGCCGGGCGTAGGGGCTGGCGACGTAGCACGTGGTGCGGTACCCGCTCACGTGGTCCCAGCCGGCCTGCGGGTCATCCTCGATCGCAAACACCGCCATCCGCGGCCAGAACCGGCTGTGCGAGAGCGCCTCGACGATCCGGCCGAGGGCAAGGTCGTTGTCGGCCATGCAGGCCGCGGGCGTGGCCGAGCCGGCGGCGGTGCCATTGGTGTGGTCGTTCGGCAGGCAGATGATGGTGAGGTGCGGATAGGCACCCCGCCTCTCG
>JBJTRH010000094.1:0-2248 GCA_046076065.1 Planctomycetaceae bacterium
CTGGGGCTCCCGCCGCTTCTGGGCGGCGGTCGCCATCGCGGCGGCCACGGGGCTGCAGAGCCCCTACTTCACCAACGTGCTCTGCCAGCTCACGCTGCTCGGCGGCACGACGCTCGCCTGGCGGAAGCGATCGTTCTCGGCCCTGAAGCCGGCGCTGGCGGTGGTCGCGGCGGCGGCGATTCCCTTCGTGCTCATGAACCTCGACACCTGGACCTACCGGTTGGCCAACGGCCCCAACCCCGGAGCCCTGTCGCGGGAATACAAGTGGCTCGAGATCTACGGGCTCAAGCTCGTCGACCTCGTGATTCCGCCCGTCACGCACCACGCCGCCGGGTTCGCCGCGTTCGCCACGGCCCATCGCTCGGGAGCGCCGCTGCTCGACGAGGGCTCGTACCTCGGTCTCGTGGGCATCGCGGCCCTGGCGTTGCTGGCCGTCGTCGCCGCCCGCGGCATGGTCGACCGGGGGTCGATGCCCGCGGCCGCGTGGCAGGTGCTCTGGATCGTGCTCACGTTCACCACCGGCGGCCTCAACGCGATCCTCGGCGCCTTCGGGTTCACGCTCTTCCGCACGGGCTGCCGCTACAGCGTGGTGATCCTGGCGATCGCGCTGATGCACGCGGCCGAGTGGCTGTCGCGCCGGCAGAAGGCCGCCGAGGCCGAGGCAGCCTCCGACACGCTCCGGGTCGGCACGATCACGGCCGTCATTGGTCTTGCGCTCCTCATCCTCTGGGACCAGGTTCCCCGCGGGCCGACGGCCGAGCAGCAGGTGACGATCGCGCGGCAGGTGGAGGCCGACCGGGCCTTCGTGGCCGACCTCGAGACCATGCTCCCCGCGGATGCGATGGTGTTCCAGATTCCCGTGATGGACTTCCCGGAGTCGCCGGCCCCCGGCATCCCGTCGTACGACCACTTCCGGCCCTACCTCCACGGCAGCCGCCTCCGCTACTCCTTCGGCTCCATGAAGGGGCGGCCACGGGACGAGTGGCAGAAGGCCGTGCAGGCCAAGATGCTCGAGGGCGCCGTGCCCGATCAGCAGGCGCAGAAGATCCGATTCAACATCGCCAATGTGAATGCGGCGGTCGATGAGCTCCAGAAGCTGGGCTTCGCGGCGATCTATGTGAACCGCAACGGCTTTCCCGACCGGGGCAGGGGGCTCATCGACGCGCTGGCGGAACTCGGCTTCGATGCGCCTCCGATCGAGAGCCCGCTCGGCGACCTCACGTGCATCCGGATCGGCAGGCCCGCTGCGGCCGGAAAGTGACGCCGTGGAACGGTCGCTCCTGCGGACCGCGGCGATTCTCGCCGGGATCACGGTGGCCGTGTTCTCGGGCACGCTGACGGCCGACTTCGTCTACGACGCGCGGCTGCAGGTTCTCACCGATCCCTTTCTGCACGACCCGTGGAACTGGGTGGACGTGCTCTCGTTCCGCGTGCTCGGCAGGGACGTGCTCGACTTCAACCGGCCCGTGCACCTCGCGTCGCTGATGCTCGACGCGGCAGTCTGGGGCGTGAATCCGTTCGGCTACCACCTCACGAGTATCCTCCTGCACGCGGCCAACGTCGTGCTCGTGTGGCTCGTGGTGCGGGCCCTGCTCGGCGGAGAGGCCGCCGGCGAGCGGCCACCGCATCCGCTGGTGCCGATCGTCGCGGCGCTGGTCTTCGCGGTGCACCCGATCGTCGCGGAGGCGGTCTGCGAGCCGAGCTTTCGCGAGGACCTGCTGGCGGCGGCCTTCACGCTCGGGGCGGTCGTGCTCGCGGCTCGCCATGTCCCGGAGCGAGGTGGCGATGTCCGCCGCGGGATCGGCTGTGCCGCCTGCTGCCTGTTCGCGGTGGCGAGCAAGGAGTCGGGGGTTGCGGCGCCATTCGTGCTCGCGGCCTGGTGGTGGCTCCTGCAGCGTCGCGAGCCGACGGCACGCGACGCCGGTTTCTGGCGGCTGGCGATCGGGGGCGGGCTGGCGGCGGTGGTCGTGTTCCTGGCGGCGCGGTTTCTCCTCGAGCCGTCGCCGTCACGGATCTTCGAGACGCGGCCTGAGTATCCGGGCGGATCGCTCGCCGAGGCCCTGAAGGTGGAGCCGCGAATCCTCGCGCTCTACGCGCAGCTCGTCGTCTGTCCCGTGAATCTCTGCGCCGACTACGGCGGCTATTCGGTCCGGCATCGGCCCCTTCCGGCGGCGCTGGTGATCCTCGTAGTGCTCGCCGTGGCCGGCGGAGTCGCTGCCTGGCGCGATCGCCGGATCGGCTTCGGGCT
>JBJTRH010000095.1:0-5499 GCA_046076065.1 Planctomycetaceae bacterium
GGAGCCCCGGCACGGGAGGAAACAACGGCGTGGAAAACAGCATCGGAGGGGGGCACTCGGGGACGGCGGGCGACGCCGAGAGCAAACCGTTTCGGCGGGCCCGCGTCAAGGCTGCCCATTCTACGCGATCCTCCGCGGGACGGCCGGACGCCGAGCCATGGCGGCGGGGCGTATGTGGCCTCGGGCCCCGAACCTGCCCACGGCCGGCCGCCACTCAGGTGTGGTAATCGGCGTTGAGGTGGACGTAATCGGCCGTCAGGTCGCTGGAGTAGAAGCGAATCCGGCCCGGCCCTGCTCCGACGGCGAGTTCGATCAGTGTCTCGCGATGGTCGCGGATGGACGCCGACACGGCCTCCGCGTCGAACGGCACGGGAGCACCCGCGTCGAACAGCAGCGTGCCGTTGACCCGGAGCGTGGTGCGATCCGGGTCGAACCGGACGCCCGAGTAGCCGGCCGCCGACACGATCCGGCCCCAGTTCGGATCGGCTCCGTGGACGGCCGTCTTGACGAGAGGACTGTCGGCAATGGTGCGGGCGATCCGGCGGGCGTCGTCACGGCTGCCGGCGCCGGTGACCTCGATCCGCATCACGTGGGTCGCCCCTTCGCCGTCGTCGGCCATCTCCCGGGCGAGAAACTCGCAGACCTCGCCCAGGCACCGGCCGAACGCGGCCAGCCCGGCTCCCGACAGCGGCTGCCCCCCGGCGGCTCCGTTGGCGAGGAGAAGCACCGTGTCGTTGGTGCTCATGTGCCCGTCGACGGCAACGCAGTTGAACGTCTGCTCAGCCACGTCGGCGAGCAACGCCTGCGCGTCGGCCGGCGCGATCGCCGCGTCGGTGATCACCACGCCGAGCATCGTGGCCAGGCGGGGACCGATCATCGCCGCGCCCTTGGCCATGCCGAACAGGGTGCACTCAACGCCATCGGCCGTGAAGGTTCGTCCGGCCATCTTCGGCCGCGTGTCGGTCGTCATCAGTCCACGTGCCGCCGAGAGCGTTGCCTGATCGTCGGACGCGAGGCGGGCAGCCACCGCGGCGATGCCCTTCTCCACGGTCGGCATCGGAACAAACTCCCCGATGATCCCCGTCGACATCACGAGCATCTGCTCGCCAGCAACCCCGATCGCGCGACCGGCGACGTCCGCCATGTGCCGCGCGTCCTCTAGGCCGCGAGCGCCCGTGCAGGCGTTGGCGTTGCCGGAGTTGACGACGACCCCGCGAAACCCGGTGCCCGGCGTACGCCCGCGGTCCAGCGCCACCGGCGCGGCAAACACGAGGTTGGTCGTGTAGACGCCGGCCGCGGTGGCGGGGCGATCGCTGGCCACGAGGGTGACGTCCTCGCGGGTCGCGTTTCGCTTGATGCCGGCGTGCACGGCCGCCATGCGCCAGCCGCGCGGCAGGGGCGGGATCGGGTACGTGAGCGGCGTGTCGACGACGGACATGGTCAGAGCAGCCCCATGGTCTCGGGAAGATCGAAGAGGACGTTGAAGTTCTGGACGGCCGCGCCGGCGGCCCCCTTCACGAGGTTGTCGAGGCAGGAGATCAGCAGCACGCGACCCCTGACGACGCGGGCGGTGATGTCGCAGAAGTTGGTGTCGACGGTGTCCTTGGTGCCGGGCAGGTGGTCGACCACCCGGACGAACCGCTCACCGGCATAGGCCTCGCGGAGCATCGCCATCACGTCACCCTCGGACACCGCTCCCCGCGGCCGCACGTAGATCGTCGACAGGATGCCGCGGTTTATCGGGGCGAGCTGGGGCGTGAAAATCACGGCCGGCCGACCGCCCGCGTGGCGGGCGATCACCTGCTCGATCTCCGGCGTGTGCCGGTGCCGGCCCACGTTGTAGGCCGACATGCTCTCGTTGCACTCCGGAAAGTGGGTCATCAGCTTGGGCTGCCGGCCCGCGCCGCTGACTCCGCTCTTCGAGTCGATGATGATGTCGTCGGTCTCGAACAGACCGCTCTTCAGCAGCGGCGCGAGCGGGAGGATCGCCGAGGTCGAGTAGCACCCCGGGTTGGCCACCAGCCGCTGCCCCCGGATCTGCTCGCGGAACAACTCCGGCAGGCCGTAGACGGTGCTCCCGAGGCGGCTTGCGTCGGGGTGCGCGTGGCCGTACCACTCGAGATACGTGGCCGCGTCGTCGAGCCGGTAGTCCGCACTGAAATCGACCACCCTGGCCCCCGCGGCGAGCACCCTGGGCAGGATCTCGGCGCTCGCGCAGTGCGGGAGGCACCCGAACACGCAGTCGGCCCGCTCGCCGACCTCCTCGGGCGTGAGATCCTCGAGCGGCATCTCGAGACGGCCCACGAGGCTCGGATGGACACCGCTGATGGGCGTTCGTCCCTCCTGGCGGCTGGTAACCGCGACGATCCGTGCCTCGGGATGCCGAAGCAGCAGTTTGATCGCCTCGACGGCGGTGTAGCCCGTGGCGCCGAGGACTGCGACCGTGATCATTACATAGCTCCGGCGGAGGTCGGGATGACCGACTTTATAGCGCGGCCACGGGGCGGCCCGCTACCCCAGGCAACGGGCGGTGATAACCCCGATGAGCCAGTCGGCCACGTCCCGCTTGGTGCCCGCCCGCGAGCCGACGGACGCCCGCCGCCGATCGTACACGGTGACCGCCGTCGTCGGGCCCTCGAGCGCGTGCACGTCGTTGACAACGATCAGATCGCAGCGTTTGGCCTCGATCTTCTCGAAGGCGCGGCGTGGGTCGCCCCCGGGCTCGAGGGCGAAGGCCACGAACCACTGCCCGGCCGTTCCGCGGTGCGCGAGCGTCGCGATCACGTCGGGCGTGGGCGTGAGTTCCAGCACGAGCCCGTCGCCCTGCCGGGGAATCTTTCCCACGCGCCGGCGGACAGGCTCGAAATCGCACGGCGCCGCGGTGGCGATGACGCCGTCCACGGTTGACAGTTCCGCGATCGCCGCGTCGAGCATCTCGCCGGTGGTGACCACGGGCACCACCCGCGCACCGGCGGGGTAGGCGAGTTGCACGGGACCGCTGACGATCACCACGTCGTGCCCCGCCGCGAGCGCCGCCTCCGCGAGTGCCGCGGCCATGCGGCCGCTCGAGGCGTTGGTCAGAAACCGCACGTCGTCGAGATAGGCCCGGGTGGGACCGGCGGTGAGCAGGATGGTTGCCACTGGAACCCCCGACCCCGTTCAGCCCCGTCGGGGCCGCGTTGCCACGACCTCGTCGACGATGGCCGCGATGGCCTCGGGCTCGGCCATGCGGCCAGCCCCCTGCCGGCGGCAGGAGAGCCAGCCGGTTCCGGGCGGCACCACGGTCAGCCCGTCGGCCTCGACTTGCCGCAGATTCCGCTGCACCGCGGCCTTCTCCCACATCGCCGTATTCATGGCGGGGGCCAGGATCACGGGGCACTCCGCACAGAGCAGAAGGGTGGCGAGCAGGTCGTCGCCGGCACCGACGGCGACCCGCGCCAGGAAGTCCGCGGTGGCCGGGGCGACGACCACCAGATCGGCCCGCGCTGCCAGTTCGATATGGGCCCCGAGCGGGAATCGTGACGCATCGAACATCCGCCCGGCGACGGGCCGCCCCGTGAGCGCCGCGAACGTGGCGGCGCCCACGAACCGGCGGGCCGCCGGGGTCAGCACGGCAGTGACGCCGGCGCCCCGCTGCACGAGCAGGCTGGCGAGCATGGCGGCCTTGTATGCCGCCACGCCGCCCGTCACCCCGAGCACGATCTCGCGGCCCGCGAGGTTCACAGGATCGTCGGGTCAAAGTCGAGCGGTCCGCCCGCCTCGGTGGACTCGCCGGTGATGCGGAGGTTGAGCGAGGTGTCGAGGAAGATTTTGTCCTGCTTGATCTCCTCGATCACGATCTGCATCTTGTCGTCGGTGTCGACGTCCACGAGCGGACGACCACCAGCGTTGAGCGCCACGAGCCGCTTCTGGATCAGGGTGGACAGCTTGAAGCGTCCTCCCACCTTGTTGACGATCTCTTCCTCGCGCAGGTCATCGATCACGGGCTGGTCTCCTCGGTCGGGGTGGTGGACGGGGCGGGCTCAGGGGGTGCGGACGGTGGCTGGGGACGTGGTCGTGACGGCGTCGGCGAATCCTTCGGCGGCCAGGATCCGCTCGATGCCGGCGAGGGCCTCGTCGACGTTCTCGTTGACGACGCGATGCCGATAGCGATGGGCCTCGTGCAGTTCGCGCCTCGCTACCTCCAGACGGCGGGCCATCGCCTCCGGCGACTCCGTGCCGCGGCCCTGGAGCCGCCGCTGGAGCTGGTCGGGATGCGACGGCGCCACGAAGATGGTGATCGCGTCGGGGAACCGCTCGAGGATCGAGATTGTACCCTCGACGTCGATCTCCAGCACGACCCATTTTCCCGCGGCCAGGCGGGGATCGACCTCGTCGACGAGCGTGCCGTACCAGTGGCGGCGGCCGTAGACCTGGCAGCACTCCAGGAATTCGCCCCGGGCGCGGCGTCGCTCGAACTCCTCGAGCGACAGGAAGTGGTAGTCGACGCCGTCGCGCTCCCCGGCCCGCGGGGGCCGCGTGGTGGCCGACACGCTCGGGATCACGTGCGGGAGGTCGGCCAGCAGCCGTCGCAGGAGCGTGGTCTTGCCCACGCCGGAGGGTCCGGAGATGACGACGAGCTTGCCGGGTCGGCCATCCATCCCGATGTTCTACCGCGGCACCGGGCCGGTTGGAAAGCCGCCGCGGTCCCGCACGGTCACTCGATGTTCTGCACCTGCTCGCGGAAGCGCTCGATGCGGGTCTTGAGGTCGACCACCGCGTGCGCCACCTCGGCGTCGGCGACCTTGGACCCGATCGTGTTGGCCTCCCGGGCGAACTCCTGCGCGAGGAAGTCGAGCGGCCGCCCCGCGGCCTCGCTCGCGAGCAGCCGCTCGGCCTGGGCCACGTGGCTCCCGATCCGCGCCACCTCCTCGGCCACGTCGGCCCGGTCAGCCACGAGCGCCACCTCGCGCAGCACGTCGGCCGGCGCCACCGCGACGCCGTGCGGGGCGAGCACCGCCTTGACCCGCTCCACGAGCCGGGCCCGATGCTCCTCCACGAGGCGGGGCACCCGCGCGGCGATCGTGGCGACGATCGCCGAGATCTCGCCGCAGATGCCGCGGAGTTCCGCCCCCAGCGCCGCGCCCTCGTCGGCCCGCATGGTGTCGAACCGGTCGAGGGCCTCGGCGAGCGCCCGCGCCACGAGCGGCCAGGCCCGGTCGGCGGCCGCCGGATCGGGCGTGACGTCGACGAGCAGCCCCGGCAGGCCGAGCAGGCCGTCGAGGGAGCGCGGCAACGGCAGGTCGCGGTCGGCGCAGAAGCGCTCGAGATCGTCGAGGTAGGCCTGCAGCTGGTCGCGGTTCAGACGCCGGCCGGCGGGCGCGGCGGGCCCCGTCAGGTCGACGTCCACCTGCACGCCTCCGCGGCGGACCCGCTCCCGGATCATGGCTTCGACGCGGCTCTCGAGGGCGGCGAAGCCCTCCGGGGCGCGGAACGAGAGCTTGAAGAAGCGGTTGTTGA
>JBJTRH010000096.1:0-13549 GCA_046076065.1 Planctomycetaceae bacterium
CGAGGGCCGGGGCGATGGCTCGTGGACGGGCACGAGCGGCATCACGTCGAGCGTGGCCGCGGCCGAGGTGGCCTCAAGCATTCCCCGCGCGGTGGGCTGGGTCGACAACGGCGACGGCTCGCTGACGGCGGCCTACGCGGCCCCGGGCGACACCAACATCGACTGGTCGATCGACATCCTCGACGCGTCCAACTTCCTGGCACTCGGCAAGTTCGACACCGGCCTGCCGGCCACGTGGATCGAGGGCGACTTCAGCTACGACGGGATCGTCGACATCCTCGACGCCGCCGACTTCTTCGCCACGGGCCTCTACGACGCGGGCAACTACAACACGGCGCCCGGCATGAGCGGGGTGGCGGCCGTGCCGGAGCCGGCGTCGTGGACGCTTCTTGGTGCCGCGGGTCTCGGGCTGGCGGTCCTGCGCCGCCGGGGCCGAGCCTCGACACGCCGGTGAGCCCCGGCAGCGACGACACCGGGCCTTGGCCGAGCGAGGCGAGTCTCGCGGTCATCGCGCGGGCTCCGGTCATCGCCGCGTTGTGGATGGCCATCGTCGCCACAACGGCGGCTGCCGCTGGCGGTGAGGGCGGCCTGGTCGACACCTCGCGATCGCCGCATGCGGCAATGTGGATGGTCGGGCTCGACGACGCCCGCTGGACGGGCGGTCTGCTCGGCGAGCGGTTCGACACCTGCCGCGACTCGATGATCCCGTATCTCTGGACCGTCCTCCGGGATCCGCAGGCGAGCCATGCCTGGGACAACTTCCTCATGGCCGCCGGACGCGGCGAGGGCAGGGGAGACGGCCGGCCGCATGGCCCCCCCTTCAATGACGGCGACTTTCTCAAGTGGCTCGAAGCGCTGCTGCAGGCCGAGGCCCTGAGCCCGGCCGAGACGGCCGCTGCCGCGGCATCCGTGGACATGCCGACCGTGGACGAGATGGTGGCGGTGATCCTCGAGGCGCAGCGGGACGACGGCTACCTGCACACGCCCACGATCGTCCGCCAGCGTCGGGGCGGCGGCGCCGCGCGGGAGTTCGCCGACCGTGAGCACTTCGAGACCTACAACATGGGCCACCTGATGACGACGGCGTGCGTTCACCACCGCGCCACGGGCAAGACGGCGCTGCTCGACGCCGCCCGCAGGGCCGCCGACTACCTCGACCGGCTGGCCCGCGAGCGGCCGGAGGAGCTCGCGGCCAACGCCATCTGCCCGAGCCACGCGATGGGGGTCGTGGAGCTGTATCGCGTCACCCGCGAGCCGCGCTACCTCGACCTGGCGAAGCGGCTCGTGGAGATCCGCTCCCTCGTGCCGGCCGCGGTGGGCGGCGACCAGAACCAGGACCGGATCCCGTTTCGCGAGCAGACCGAGGCCGCGGGCCACGCCGTGCGGGCCAACTACCTCTACGCGGGCGTCGCCGACCTGGTGGCCGAGGACGGCGACCAAACGCTGCTCGGGCCGCTGATCGCGATCGGCCGCGACGTGGAGACGCGGAAGCGGTCCGTCACCGGGATGACGGGCGCGCTCTACGACGGCGCCTCCCCCGACGGCGTCCCCGCGTCGCAGCATGCCTCGATCAAGACGGTGCACCAGGCCTACGGTCGTGCCTACCAGCTGCCCAACCTCGCCGCCTACAACGAGACCTGCGCCACGATCGGCTACGCGATGTGGCTGTGGCGCATGCTGCTGATCTCGGGCGATGCCCGCGATGCCGACCTGTTCGAGGAGACGCTCTACAACGGCGTGTTGCCGGGGGTGAGCCTCGAAGGGCGGGCCTACTTCTACGTCAACCCGCTCCGCAAGCTCCGTGATTTCCAGGTGCCCCTGCGCTGGTCACGAACGCGCATGGCCACGATTCCATCGTCGTTCTGCTGCCCGCCGAACGTGGCCCGGACGATCGCCGAGTCGGCCGCCTACGCCTACACGCTCTCGCCGAACGGCGTCTGGGTGCATCTCTACGGCGCCGGCACGCTCGACACGGCCTGGCCTGGCGGCGGCCGGCTGCGGCTCCGGCAGGAGACCGATTACCCGTGGTCGGGAAGCATCACGCTGGTCGTCGACGAGGCGCCGGAGCAGGAGATCGACCTCCGCCTCCGGATTCCCGGCTGGTGCCGCCCGGGCGATGCCCGCCTCGCGGCCGTCGACTCGCCGATCGCCGTCCCGACGCCGGGCACTTATGCGACGGTGCGGCGGCGATTCTCGGCCGGCGATCGCATCGCACTCACGCTGGAGATGCCCCCGACGTTCGTCGAGGCGCATCCGGCCGTCGAGGAGGCATTTGGTCAGGTGGCCCTGCGTCGCGGCCCGCTCGTGTACTGCGTCGAGTCGAACGACCTGCCCGATGGTGTCGCCCTCCGCGACGTGGTCGTGCAGGCGACCGCTGCGGACGATTGCGTCCGCACGCATCCCCTGCGGATCGCCGACCGGGAGGTGGTGGCCATCGAGGCGCCGGGCGGCGTGCTCGAGCGTGCGGC
Organism: Planctomycetaceae bacterium; assembly: GCA_046076065.1. Lineage (GTDB taxonomy): Bacteria > Planctomycetota > Planctomycetia > Pirellulales > UBA1268 > QWPN01. Next base: position 2,469 of record JBJTRH010000096.1, read on the forward strand.
CTGGGACGAACCCACGCTCTATCGACGGGCCGGCCGCACGGCCACGCGGCCGATCACCGTGGTGTTCGTGCCGTACTATGCCTGGGGCAACCGCGGCGACACCGACATGACCGTCTGGCTGCCCGCCCGCTGACGCACCTGCACCGGGAAACGGGCCGGAACTAGTTGCGCAAGTTTTTTGCGGTGCCGATCGAGCGCTTTTAGTATTACGTTCACGGTACGAATCGTCGTGCACGCATCCGCGCGCAACTACGAGTTTTCGTCCCGCCGGGAGGGAACATGCAGTCGCTGGCCACCATCGTCGTCCGCCCCCTCGCCGTGTCGAGGCGTCGCGCGCAACCCCGCGGCTTCACCTTGGTGGAGCTGCTGGTGGTGATCGCGATCATCGCGGTGTTGATCGGGCTCCTCCTGCCGGCCGTGCAGTCGGCCCGCGAATCGGCTCGCGGGGCCGCGTGCCGCAACACCATGCGGCAGTGGGGGCTCGGGATGCACACCTTCTGCAGCGTGAAGAAATCGTTCCCGCACGGTGCTCGCAACCTCGGCTTCTACCACACGTGGGTGACGGAACTCTGGCCGTATGTCGAGCAGTCGACTCTCGCCGACAACTACAACTTCAAGCTCGCGTTCAACAACTCGGCCAACCTGCCGTATGTCTCCACCGCCCTCCCGATGTACTACTGCCCGTCCGACCCCAACTCGGCCGGCCCCGGGAAGATGTACACCGACGACAAAGGTGGCAACACCCGCTGCCGCTTGAACTACATGGTCTGCGACGGACGATTCCCGGAGAGCACGAGCGACCCGGATCCGCCGCCGCTGGACCCGAGCCTCTCCGGGGCCGCGAAGGACATCGCCCGGATGATCAAATACGGCGGCATGTTCCGGGTTCACTACGGCAACAGCAGCAATCGGTATCCGGTCGCCAGCCAGCCCTTTCGCGACAAGGACATCACCGACGGCTTGAGTAAGACGCTCGCGATGTCGGAGGTGCTGCTGCCGGAACTCGCCGGCGGACAGACGCCCACGCTCGAAGCCCGCGGCGACGCCTTCAACACCAAGGACGGACGCTGGGGATTCCACACGACCACCACCCCCAACTCGTCCGTTCCCGATTACTGCGAAAACGCCGAGTGCGTGACGTCGCCCGACCGGCCGTGCACGCCCTCGACGCAGCAGAGCGGCTCGATCAGCGCCGCCCGCAGCAAGCATCGCGGCGCCGTGTCGGCCATGATGGGCGACACCTCGATTCGTTCGGTGTCGGACGGTGTCGACCTGGGCGTGTGGCGGGCTCTCGGAACCGCCCGCAAGGGTGACCAGGTCGGGGATTTCTGATCTCGGAGGCCGTGCCCTGCGGCAGCGCCGGCACGTGGCATCACGGACGCAACCATGCACTCGATGACGACCTTTCGGCGGCTGGCAGCCGGCGTGGCACTCGCAGCGATGCTGGGATGCGGCCCGACGAGTTCCACCGTCAGCGGGACGGTGACGTTCAACGGTGAGCCCGTCGCCAGCGGGGCGATCAGCCTGTTCCCGACCGACGGGAAGGGGTCTCCTGCGGGCGGCCTCATCAAGGATGGTCGCTATACGGTCACCGGCGTGACGCCCGGCGAGAAGACCGTGCAACTCTCGTCGCCGGTCATCGCCGGCACCCGCAAGGATGACTACGGCAACGAATCGCGGATCGCCGAAGAACTGATGCCTGCGGCGTGGGGCCGCGGCTCGCAGCACACGATCACCGTCACGGCGGGCTCGAACACGCAGGACTTCGCCGTCGAAGGCCCCGACCCGCGGAAGAAGAAATAGGTCGGCGCGGCCGCCTGCCCGGGGGCGGTTTGCCCCGCGTTCGCCGTGGGTTCGTTGCCAGCCCCGGGTCCCGCCGGATACTGTCTCGGGCATGTCCCTTCATCCCGCCCCCTTCGCGGCCGCCGCCGACGCCGACGCCATCGACCGCCTGCGGGCGGTGGGCAGCGAGTTCCACGCCCGCTCCTGGTCGCTGGGCACGAGCAGCAACTACAGCGTCGTGGTCGGTCGCGACCCGCTCGAACTGCTCGTCACGGTCAGCGGCAAGGACAAGTCGGCGCTCACGCGGGACGACTTCGTCCGCGTCGATGCCGCGGGCCGCGTGGTCGACGGGACGGGCCGCCGCTCGTCTGCCGAAACCCTCCTCCACTGCACGCTCGCCGGGATGATTCCGTCGGTCGGCGCGGTGCTCCACACCCACTCCGTGTGGGGCACGATCCTCTCGGCCGCCGACCTGCCCCACGGCAGCCTGCGGATCGCCGGGTACGAGATGCTCAAGGGCCTCGACGGCATCGGCACGCACGACACCGTCGAGGACGTGCCGATCTTCGCCAACACGCAGGACATGGTGGACCTGTCAGTGCGCCTCCGCCGTCACTTCGCGGGCGCCGACTGGGCTGCCGCCGGCAGGCCACCCTTCCACGGGTTCCTGCTCTCGGGCCACGGCCTCTACACGTGGGGCCGCGACCTCGCCGAGGCCCGGCGGCACGTCGAGATCTTCGAGTTTCTGTTCGAGTGCGTTGCCCGGTCCCGCATGCTGCCAGCGGGCGACCGCGGCGGTGCATCCGGCGGCCAGCGTCAGGCCCAGCAGCAGCAGCAACAGTAATCCGCCCCCGCGACCACGAGGAGACCGCCATGGCGATCGTGACCGTGCCCGCCGAGGACCGCCGCCTCACCGAACCGGCGGAGATCACGGCCTTCCTCGCCGACCATGGCCTCCTCTACGACCGCTGGCCGCTGGAGGACCGGGTCGATCCGGCCGCACCCGCGAAGGAGATCCTCGCGGCCTACGCCCCCGAGATCGACGAGCTCAAGCGGCGGGGCGGCTTCGTCACCGCCGACGTCGTCGACGTCTATCCCGACACGCCGAACCTGGATGCGATGCTCGCCAAGTTCTCCAAGGAGCACACCCACACCGAGGACGAGATCCGCTTCATCCTCCAGGGCCGGGGCGTGTTCCACATCAACCTGGTGGACCGGCCGGTGTTCGCAATCGAGGTGTGGGCGGGCGACCTGATCAGCGTGCCCCTCGGCACTCGGCACTGGTTCGACCTCTGCACCGACCGCCGCATCCGTGCGATCCGCCTGTTCCAGGACATGAGCGGCTGGACGCCGCACTATCTGGCCGACGGCGTGCACGAGTCGTACCTGCCGCTCTGCCTCGGGCCCGCGTGGGTCGCCGGCGCGGGAAAGGCGGCCTCGTGATCGTCTTCGACGGCGGCGGCATCCTCCTCGACGTCGAGGGCACCACCTCGTCGATCTCCTTCGTCTACGACGTGCTCTTCGAGCATGCCAAGCGGAACATCGCCCCCTTCCTCGCGGGCCGTCGCGACGATCCCGCCGTCCGCAGCGCGGCTCTCGGCCTGGCTCGCGGCCTCGGGCTGCCGGACGAGCTGCTCGCCGACGACGCCGGCATCTCGCGGCTCGCCCTCGGGGCGATCGACCTGATGAACCGCGACGTGAAGGACACCGCGCTCAAGGCCCTGCAGGGCATGATCTGGCGGGGCGGCTACGAGTCAGGCGAGATCGTGGCCCACGTGTTCGACGACGTCCCCCCGGCGCTGGCCGCCTGGGCCGATTCGGGCCTCGACGTGCGGATCTACTCCTCGGGCTCGATCGAGGCCCAGCGGCTGTTCTTCGCCCACACCGCCGCCGGCGACCTCACGCCTTCCCTCCGGGGTCACTACGACACCACCACCGGCCCGAAGCGCGAGTCGGCCAGCTACGCCGCGATCGCGGCCGACATGGGGCTCGACCCGCGGCGGATCCTGTTCGTGAGCGACGTGGGGGCCGAGCTCGACGCCGCCCGTGCCGCCGGCATGGCCACGGCGCTCGCCATCCGCCCGGGCAATCGCGAGCCGGGCGGGGTGTTCGAACACGAGGCCATCCACTCGTTCGCCGAGATCGTGACATGACCCCGGCGGCGCCACGCTGCGGCTGCGGAACGTCCGCGCATCCCGACCTGGGAGTGGCCCTCCGGGAGGCCGACGCCGCCGCCCGTGCCGCCCTCGGCGAGGCCGCCGGGCCGGCCGACGTGGGGATCGTGTTCGTGGCCGGCGCCTACGGCCCGGCGATTCGGCCCGCGCTCGAATCGCTCGCCGACCTGGTGTCGGCCGCCACCGTGATCGGCACGACCGCGGAAGGCGTGCTCGGTGACGGCGCGGAGTTCGAGCGGATGCCGGCGGTGGCGGTCTGGCTCGCGCGGCTCCCCGGCGCGTGGATCCGGCCCGTGTCGCTCGACTATCGGCAGACGCCGGACGGCGGCATGTTCGTCGGCTGGCGCGACGACCTCGACGCCGATCTGCCGGCCAACGCCACGCTGCTCCTGCTCGCCGACCCGTTCTCGTTTCCGGTCGACGCCTTCATCGCGCGGATGGCCGAGGAGCATCCGGGCGTGCCGATCGTCGGCGGCATGGCCAGCGGCGCGGCGGAGCCCGGCGGCAACACGCTCGTCACCGGCTCGCGGACCGAGAACTCCGGCGCCGTGGGCCTGGTGGTGGGCGGGAGCGTTCGCATCCGGCCCGTGGTGTCGCAGGGCTGCCGCCCGATCGGCCGGCCGATGGTCGTGACGAAGTCGGAGGAGAACCTGATCGTGGAGCTCGGCGGCCGACCGGCGCTCGAACGGCTCCGCGAGATCTACGGCGATCTCGACGACGCCGACCGGCGGCTGGTGCGGTCGTCGCTGCACGTGGGCCGCGCGGCGACGGAGTATCGCGAAACGTTCGGCCCCGGCGACTTCCTCGTGCGCAACGTCGTGGGCGCGGATCCGGAGTCGGGCGTGGTCGCCGTGGGCGACACCGTCCGCACGGGGCAGACCGTGCAGTTCCACGTGCGCGATGCCGCCACCGCCGACGAGGACCTCCGCAGCCTGCTCGCCGCCGCGGGGTCCACGACTCCCATCGGCGCCTTGGTGTTCACCTGCAACGGCCGCGGGATGCGGCTCTTCGACGAGCCCCACCACGACGCCCGCTGCGTGCAGGAGTGCCTCGGTCCGGTTCCGACCGCAGGGTTCTTCGCGCAGGGCGAGATCGGCCCCATCGGCGACCGCACGTTCCTGCACGGCTTCACCGCGAGCATCGCCCTCGTCGAGCCGGCCGATCAGCCGCGCTGAGTCGGCGGCCCCGCCGGCCGCGGCGTGAAACCTGCGGCAAAAGCCGATCTTGCCCGGCTCCCCCCCGGCCCCTACCGTCCTCGCTCGACAGGGTCGTCCGCCGTGACGATCCGGCCCGGTGCGGAGGATCGCGATGCAGGTCTGGCGAGCGGGGTTCTTGGCGGCAGTCGTCGCCATCGGCGGCCTGGGCTGTGCCCACCACCAGCAGAATCAATACGCCTACGCGCCGCCGCTGGCGCCCCCCGTGTATCCCCAGCCGCAGCCGGCCACTCCGGCCATGGCCGCGATGGCCGCCGCACCGCCGATGACGGGAGCCCCGGTGGCCGCGGCTCCGCCCGGGGCGGTGCTTCCGCCAGGCGCAGTGCTTCCGCCAGGCGCAGTGCTGCCGCCCGGCGCCATGGTCGCCGCCCCGATGACGGCCATGCCCGGCGGCGTCGACCCATGCTGCAACCCGATCGACGGCGGGGCCGTGCCCGTGGTCTACGAATCGGCCGGCCAGACCCCGCAGTGCCCGCCAGGACCGTGAGGCGTTGTGTGCCCCCGCGGGCCCCCGAGGCCGCGTACACTCTCGCCCACCCCCGGAGCACCGTTCGCGCGTGACCGCATCGACACTTCCCGGAGGCCGATCCGCCGGCCTTCTCCTGCACCCCACGTCGCTCCCGGGGCGGCACGGCATCGGCGAACTCGGGCCCGAGGCCCATCGCTGGCTCGAGCGGCTCGCCGCCATGTCACAGCGGCTCTGGCAGGTGCTGCCGCTGGGGCCCACGGGCTACGGCGACTCCCCCTACCAGACGCTCTCCACGTTCGCCGGCAATCCGCTCGTGATCTCGCTCGACGACTGCCGCGCGGCCGGCCTCGTGGACGACGCCCGCCTCGACTCGCTGCCGCGGCTCGCCGACGACCGCGTCGACTTCGGCGGCCTCATCGGCCCGCGGACGAGCCTCCTCCACGAGATCGCCGCCGGCTTCGACCGCCGCGCCTCGCACGACCTCCGCGAGGGCCTCGAGGCGTTCACGGAACGGAACCGCGGCTGGCTCGACGACTACACGCTCTTCGCCTCCCTCAAGGCGCACTTCGGCGGCCGCCCCTGGACCGAATGGCCGGCCGACGCGGCCACGCGCGACCCGGCCACGCTCGCCGCCGCCCGCCGCACGCTCGCCGAGCCCATCGACCATGCCCGGGTGATGCAGTTCCTGTTTCACGATCAGTGGACGCGCCTCCGCCGCCGGGCCGGCGAGCTCGGGATCCTGATCATCGGCGACCTGCCGATCTTCGTGGCCCACGACAGCGCCGACGTATGGTGCCGGCCCGATCTCTTCGACCTCGACGCGGCCGGCCGGCCCACCGTGGTCGCGGGCGTGCCGCCCGACTACTTCAGCCAGACGGGCCAGCGGTGGGGCAAACCGCTCTACCGCTGGAACGTGCACGAGGAGCGGGGCTTCGACTGGTGGATCGCCCGCTGCGCCTACGCCTTCACGCTCGTCGACGTGCTGCGGATCGACCACTTCCTGGGCTTCGCCGGCTACTGGGAGATCCCGGCCGACCATCCGACCGCCGAGCACGGCCGCTGGATGCCGGGCCCGGGCCGAAAGCTCTTCGACGCGGTCACGCAGGCCCTCGGGCCGCGGCCGATCATCGCGGAGGACCTCGGCGTGATCACGCCCGACGTCGATCAGCTCCGCGACGATCTCGGCTATCCGGGGATGCGGATCCTCCAGTTCGCCTTCGGCGACGACCCCCGTAACGCGCTGTTCCGCCCGGAGACCTATCCGGCCAACTGCGTCGTCTACACCGGCACGCACGACAACGACACGACCGTGGGCTGGTATCGCAGCAAGCCCGGCCGCGACTCCACGCGGTCGGCCGAGCAGATCGCCCGGGAGCAACATGTCGTGCGGGTGGCGCTCTCGACGGACGGCTCCGAGATCCACTGGGACCTGATCCGCCTGGCCCTCCAGTCGCCGGCCGACACGGCGATCTATCCCCTGCAGGACGTGCTCGGCCTCGGCAGCGAGGCGCGGATGAACGTGCCGGGCCGCGAGGGGGGCAACTGGACCTGGCGTTTCCGCTGGGAGCAGCTCACGCCGGCGACCGAGCAACGGCTGGCCGACCTCACCGCCGCGAGCGGGCGGGCCTGAGCGTGGCGCAGCCGTACCGCTGACGCGGTGACGCGTCCTGGAAGCCGCCATCGCGTGAGCGATGCGGGCAGCACCACGCCGGACACCGCGTCGTCACGGCAGCGGGTGCTTCTCGAAGAACTGCCAGATGAGCTCGTTCGCATCGAGCGACGGGACCGCGGGGCCCAGCAGGAAGGAATCGGGCGTGCGGCCGGGCCAGACGTGGCCGCCCCCCTCGATGCGATAGAACACGACCTCGCTGCCCGCGTCGCCCGGCCCCCAGGTGAGCCGTTCGATCGCGAGGCCCGGATCGGGGCAGGGGAGGGGCTCACGCTGCGGCACCTCGGGGCAGCCGTCGGCGCGCACCCAGTCGAGGAGGCCGTCGAGCACCGGCCGGTGGCTGACGCGGGTCACGCTGCGCCGGCCCACGCCTCCTTCCAGCGGCGTGAACTGGTCGAGCGACCCGTGGAAGTGGAGCACCGGCACCGGCCGCACGGGCGCGATCGATTCCAGCGCCAGCGGCCCGGCCACCGGGGCGATCGAAGCCACGAGGTCGGCCGCTTCCGCCGCGACGCGGTAGGCCATCATCGCGCCGTTTGACATTCCGGTGGCGTGGATGCGACAGTCATCGATCTGCAGACGCCGGCACAGGTCGCCGACCAGGGCCCGCGCGAAGGCGACGTCGTCGGACGCCTGCTCGCGGGCCTCGCCGCAGCAGTTGCCGCCGTTCCACGTCAGCAGGCCCTCGCGCGAGCCCGTGCCCGCGGCGTAGGCCACCACCGCCTGGCCGGCGGCGGCGAGCGTGTCGAGGCCGGAGAATCGCCGCATCATCTCGGGATGGCTCTGGCCGCCGTGAAAGGCGAGCACGAGCGGCCAGCCGGCGGGGGGCGGAGCAGCGGCCGGGGCGACGACGACGGCGGACCTCGATCGGTCGCCGACCGGAACGGCGATGCCGAGCACGAGCGGCGGCGAATCGTCCATGCGGGGCAGTCTCCTCGGTCAGCCGCTCGCCGGTAGCCGCGACACGGCCGCCCGCGGACGTCCGGCATACCGCGCCGCGATCGCCGCGGCGGTTTCGGCGATCCGTTTCCGCATCGCTGCCGGCTCCAGCACCTCGACCGCGTCACCGAGCGCCAGGAGCTGCGGCAGCATCTCGTCGTCCCAGGCCCGCTCGATCTCGAGCACCAGGCCGCCGTCAGGCTGGCGACGCACCCGCTGCCGCGGATGAAACGGCTTCTCGACCGCCCACCGGGCCAGGCTCGCATCGACCCGCACGCGATACCGCCGCGGCGCCTCGGGCGAGCGGAACATCGTTATGCTGTCGACGAGCAGGTCGGCCACCGGCACCGGGCGGCGGTCGAACGTCCGCGAACTGACCCGGGCATCCGCCACGCGGTCGAGCTTGAAGAACCGGATCCCGTCGGCCGCCCGGCCGGAGGCGCCGCGAGCCGTTCCGCCGGCGCGGTAGGCGGCCACGTAGATCGAGCCGTCGTAGACCACGAGCGCCTCGGGGCGGATCACCGACTTCCGCGGCGCTCGATCGGCGAGGCTCGTGTAGCGGATCTCGAGCTCGCGGCTGCCCTGGATCGCCCGATGGATCGCGTTGAGTGTCTTCGAGCGATATTTGCCCGCGGCGGGCCGCGGGTGAACGACGAGCCCTTCCTGGTGCTCGTGCACGTAGGCGAGCAGTTCGGGCGTGGCGATCCGCTCGAGCTTGGCGATCACCTGCGCGATGCCCCGCCAGTAGACGGTGCCCGCGAGCGGCGCGAGGAAGTCGCGGGCCACGGCCAGCGAGAGGAGCTCCGGCAGCGTGATCGCCGGCGCGGCGAGCTCCGCGGCTCCGCGGCCGGGCTGGATCGACCAGGCCTGCACGCTGCCACCGCGCGGGGATCGCTTCTTGGACTCCTTGACCGCGTATCCGAACCGCTCCAGGAACTCGACATCGCGGCGGATGCTCTTGTCCGACATCTCGTCGATCACACCGCGGTCCCGGAGCCGCTCCTTGAGCTCGCCGGTGGAGAGCGGCTGGCGGGCGCCGAAGAGGATGTCGATCAGGTGAAACACCCGCAGCAGCTGTTCGTGCCGGCTGATGGAATCCACGTCCGCCTCCACTGGAGCGCGGGCGACGAGGCCCGCGGGCTCCGAAGATACCCTCCCGGCCGCGGCCCCCGTTGCCCCCCGGGGCGTGGAGCTGCGGGACCACGGATGTCCCGCGGCGACCGATACTCCCGCCGTCTGGCCGCCGGTCGGGCACCTGACCGCCGCGAGGCCCACCGATGTCGCCCCAGCCGTCCCTCACGAGAATCCCCGCCGCGCTCCTGCCCGTCGCCGTGCCGCCGCTCGGCGGACGGCCCCCGCGGCGTCGGCCGTATCGGCTCCTGGTGGTGGGGCAGGCCGTGATGCGGCGGCCTCTCGCCTCCGGCGAGCCGTGGCGGGTCGACGTCGCCGCCGACGGATCGCTCCTGCCGGTGATGCCGCGATCCGCTGCCGACCTGGCGGCCGCGCTCGACGACGGCGGCCGGCTTGGAGCCGCGCTGCTCGAGCCGAGCGACGTGCCGACGGTGGGCCCGCTCCTCCAGCCAGCGCTCCGCGGGCGGTCACCGGTGCCGGCCGTCGAGATCTACGGCTGGGCACTGCTCTACCAGCTCGCCGGGCGGCGGGACACCGGCCTCATCGACCCGCACGACGACATCCCCTCGATGCCGGCCTTCTACGAGTCGCCCGCAGAACTCGCCGACCGGCAGGACCACCTCGCTGCCCGCGGCATCCCCACGCGGGCGATCGCGGTCGTCTCGCAGCGAACCGATTTCGACCGCGGGGCAGGGGTGTCGTGGAACCGCTACTGCCCGCTCGCCCGCTGGCGTCGTGCCTGGGGGCCGGCCCTGCCGCGGCGATAGCGACGCCGCGCGGCTCAGCCGCCCGCCGCGAGCTCCTCCTGCAGCACCAGCCAGCGCTCCTCGGCGGCCGCGAGCTTCTCCGCCGCGGCGGTCACCGCCGCGTGCAGCCGCACGGCCTCGTCGGCATCGGAGGTCGCGAGCAGCGCCGCGTTGGCCTGCCGCTTCTCCGCGTCGAGCCGGGCGATCGTTTTTTCGAGCGTGGCCACCTCCTTGCGGATCTCCCGGTCGTTGCGGGCGGCCGGCCTCGGTGCCGAGCGACCGCCGTCGCCGCCCCGCGGCGGCGCGACCCGACCGCCGCGGCCCGCGGCCGCCTCGGCGTCGTCGATCTCCTTCGACACGGCGGCGAGGTAGGTCGCGTAGGTGCCGAGCGTGTTCACCACCCGGCCGTCCTTCACTTCGATCACGGTCGTGGCCACCGCCTGCATGAAGGAGCGATCGTGGCTGGTGAACACCACCGTGCCCTCGTAGGCGACGAGCGCCTCGGCGAGGGCGTCGACCGTCTCCACGTCGAGGTGGTTGCCGGGCTCGTCGAGCACGAGCACGTTGAAGCTGCCGAGCAGGAGCCCGGCGAGGCAGAGCCGGGCCCGCTCGCCGCCAGACAGCACCTTCACCTTCTTCTCCACGCCCGAGCCGCGAAACAGCATCGCCCCGGCCACGTCGAGGATCCGCTGCTGCTTGGTGCCGATCGCCGCGGCCCGTTCGAGGTGCTCGAGCACCGTCTGGTCCTCGCGGATGCTCGTGTAGACGTGCTGCGCATAGACCCCGAGCTCGCAGCCGTAGCCCCACCGCGCCTCTCCGGCGAGCGGCGCGAGCGACCCGACGAGCGTGCGGAGAAACGTGGTCTTGCCCTGGCCGTTGTCGCCGACGATCGCCGCCCGCGAGCCGTGCTCGATCTCGAGGTCGATGCCGGCGGCGATCACGCGGTCGGGGTAGCCG
>JBJTRH010000097.1:0-5505 GCA_046076065.1 Planctomycetaceae bacterium
CACGCACAAGTTCGACCCGCTCACGCACACCGACTACTTCGCGCTGATGGCGCTCCTGGACAACGCCGACGAGCCCGAGTGGACGATTCCCTCGGCAGACCGCGATCGCCGGCTGGCCGAGATCCGGCGGCGGATCGACGCAGCCTGGGCCGCGATCCTCGCGCGGCAGGCGGAGTTTCAAGAGGCCTTCGATGCCTGGGAGGCGGAGGCCGCGCGGCGGGCGGTGGTCTGGCGGGTGGCCAGGCCCGAGGCGGTCACCTCGAGCCTGCCGCATCTGACGGTGCGGGACGACGGATCCGTGCTCGCCGGGGGCGACGTCACCAAGAGCACCGTCTACGAGGTCACGCTCGCCCCGTGCGACGTGGAGACACGGTCGATGCGGCTCGAGGTGCTGCCCGACGAGAGCCTGCCGGAACACGGCCCCGGCATGATCTGGTACGAGGGCGCGAAGGGCGACTTCTTCCTGTCGGAGTTCGAAGTCATGGCGGGCGGCCGGCGGATCGCGGTGGCGAAGGCCAGCGAGTCGTTCGCGGGCAAGCCGTCGAGCAGCCGCGACGAGAGTTCCGCCGCCAAGACGGTCGACGGCGACATGTCGAGCGGCTGGGGCATCGACGGCCGCCAGGGACGGGCCGAAGCCGCGGTCTACTCGCTCGCCGAGCCCGTGCCGGCGGGAACGCCGATCTCGGTCACGCTGCGGAGCGAGCGGCACTATGCCTGCGCCCTCGGCCGCTTTCGGCTCTCGGTGTCGGACCGGGGCGATGCCGAGGCCCTCGGGCACACGGCCGCCGTCGAGGCGATCCTCGCGGTGCCGCGAGACGGACGCTCGACCGGCGATCAGGACCTGCTCTGGAAGCGGTTCTTCGAACGGGCCCCCGAGGCGGCGGATTCCATGAAGGAGATCCGTCGCCTCGAGAATGATCTCCGCGACGGCACGACCACGCTCGTGCTTCAGGAGCGGCCGGCCGAGCACCGTCGCGTCACGCACCGCCGGCACCGCGGCGAGTTCACGCAGCCGCTCGAGCCCGTGGCTGCTGCGGCGCCGGCCTTCCTGCCGAGCCTGCCGGCCGGGGTGCCGTCCGACCGCCTCGCCCTGGCGCGGTGGCTCGTCTCGGCTGACAACCCGCTCACGGCCCGCGTCACCGTGAACCGGCATTGGCAGGCCTTCTTCGGCCGTGGGCTCGTGGCCACGCTCGAGGACTTCGGCCACCAGAGCGAGCCGCCGAGCCATCCGGACCTGCTCGACTGGCTGGCGGTGGCGTTCATGCACGATCTCGATTGGTCGGTGAAGAAGCTCCACCGGCTGATCGTGACCAGCGCTACCTATCGCCAGTCGTCAGCCGCCACGGCCGATCTCGCAACCAGCGATCCAGCCAACGTGCTGCTCGCGCGGGGGCCGCGGGTTCGCCTCGAGGCCGAGGTGATCCGCGATTCGATGCTCGCCGCCGCAGGCATCCTCTCGACGAAGATGGGAGGGCCCGGCGTGCGGCCGCCGCAGCCCGAGGGCGTGACGGAGGTGGCCTACGGCAATCCGAAGTGGTCGGCGAGCTCCGGCGAGGATCGCCACCGGCGGAGCATCTACACCTTCCAGAAGCGGACGGCTCCCTTCGCGATGACGATCACGTTCGACGGGCCCACCGGCGAGTCGTGCGTGGTCCGCCGCGACGTCTCCAACTCGCCGCTCCAGGCCCTCACCCTGCTCAACGACCCGATGTTCGTGGAAGTGGCCCGGGCGCTCGGGGAGGCCGTGATGCGGGCGGGATCCTCCGACGACACGCGGCTCGCCGCCCTCGGCCGACGGCTCCTCTCACGCCCCTTCGACGCGGAGGAACGGGCGGCGCTCGCCGCGTTTCTCGCCACCTGCCGCCAGCGGCTCGAGGCCGGGGAGCTCGACGCGCCGCAGCTCGTGGGCGACGAGGAGTCGGCCGCCGTGGAGCGGGCCGCCTGGATGCTCGTGGCCCGGGCGGCGATGAACCTCGACGAGGCGATCGTGAAGCGATGAGAACCACCATGCACGGGCTCGACGTCACGCGGCGGCACTTCTTCCACGACTGCGGGATCGGGGTCGGCAAGATCGCGCTGGCCGGGCTGCTCGCCGAGTCGCTCGCCGGCCGCGCCGCGGGCGACGCACCGCGTGGGCCGCTCGATCCGCGGCCGCCGCACGTGCCGGGGAAGGCCCGCGCCGTGATCCAGCTCTTCATGGCCGGCGCCCCGAGTCAGCTCGACCTCTTCGACCACAAGCCGAAGCTCGCCGCGATCGAGGGCAGGCCGATTCCACCGGAGGTGATCGGCGGCCAGCGATATGCCTTCATTCGGCCCGACGCCGCCGTGCTCGGGCCGCAGTATCGCTTCGCCCGGCACGGTCAGAGCGGCGCGGAGCTCTCGGAGATGCTCCCGCACCTGGCGACGGTGGTCGACGACATCGCGATCGTGAAGAGCTGCCGGACCGACCAGTTCAACCACGCGCCGGCACAGATCTTCATGAACTGCGGCTTCGCGCAGCCGGGCCGGCCGAGCATGGGGTCGTGGGCCACCTATGGCCTCGGCAGCGAGAGCCGCGACCTGCCCGCGTTCGTGGTGATGAGCACGGGATCGGGCATCAGCGGAGGCAGCGCCTGCTGGTCGAGCGGGTTCCTGCCGAGCGTGTTCACCGGCACGCGGTTCCGCACCAAGGGAGCGCCGATCCTCAACGTCGATTCGCCCGCGGGGGCCGACCCGCGGCTCGCGGCCGACACGCTCGGCGTGGTGTCATCGCTCAACCGTCGGCGACTCTCGCTCGACGGTGATCCGGAGATCGCGACGCGGATCGCCAGCTACGAGATGGCGCACCGGCTGCAGACGTCGGCTCCGGAGCTGATGAACCTCGCCGACGAGACCGCAGAGACCCTCGCCCTCTATGGCTGCGCCCCCGGCGAGGCGAGCTTCGCGCGGGCGTGCCTGGTGGCCCGGCGGCTCGTGGAGCGGGGCGTGCGGTTCGTAACGATCTACCACGAGGGCTGGGACGCGCACTCCGACGTGGCGGGCAACCTCAAGAAAAACTGCGCGGCCACCGACCGGGCCAGCGCCGGCCTCGTGGCCGACCTCAAGCGGCGCGGGCTGCTCGACAGCACGCTCGTGGTCTGGGGGGGCGAGTTCGGCCGCACGCCGATGGTGGAGGCCAGCGCCGTGCTCGGCCGGTCGAAGGGCCGCGACCACCACCCTAACGCGTTCACGATGTGGCTGGCCGGTGGGGGCATCCGCGGCGGTGTCACGTACGGCGAGACCGACGAACTGGGCTTCCACGTGGCCCGCGACGAGGTCCACGTGCACGATCTCCAGGCGACGATCCTCCACTGCCTCGGGCTCGACCACGAGCGGCTCACCTACCGCCACCAGGGCCGCGACTTCCGCCTCACCGACGTGCACGGCCACGTGGTCAGGGGGATCCTCGCCTGAGTAGGATGACGGGCCACCCCCCGGGAGCCCCTCCATGCCGCGGTCGCTTGCGTCGTTTCTCCTGATCGTGGTCGTCGCGTCGCTGTCCGTCGGATCCCCCGCCCGCGCTGCCGATCTATGGCTCGACCTTCCCGGCGGCGACGGTGTCGGCACGTGCAAGCGGGTGGTGCTCGTCAGCGGCGACGAGGAGTATCGCAGCGAGGAGGCCCTCACCCAGCTCGCCAAGATCCTCTCGGCCCGCCACGGGTTCGGCTGCCGCGTCGTCTACGCGATCGACCCGGACACCGGCACGATCGACCCCAACCAGCGGAAGAACATCCCGGGCCTCGAGGCGCTCCGCGATGCCGACGTGATGGTGATTGCCACGAGGTTCCGCACGCTACCCGACGAGCAGATGAAGGAGGTCGATGCCTACCTCCGCCGCGGCAAGCCGGTGATCGGGCTGCGGACGGCCACCCACGGGTTCGACTATCCCGAGGGGGGCACGTTCAATCGCTACCACTGGCGCAACGGCGACGAGACCTTCAAGGAGGGCTTCGGCCGGCAGGTGCTCGGTGAGACCTGGATCAACCACCACGGCAAGCACGGCACGGAGGGCACGAAGGGGCTCGTCGCTCCGGGGGCCGCAGGGCATCCCATCCTGCGGGGCATCGCCGACGGGGACGTGTTCGGCCCCACCGACGTCTACGGCGTGCGGCTCCCGCTGCCGGGCGACTCGCAGGCCCTGCTCCTCGGGCAGGTGCTCACCGGCCTCGCCCCCGACACGCCGCCGGTCGAGGGCGCGAAGAATGATCCGCTGATGCCCATCGCCTGGACGAAGACCTATTCCATCGACGGCGGCCCCGCGGGCCGCGTGTTCACGACCACGATGGGCGCCTCGCAGGACCTGCTTTCCGAGGGGTTTCGGCGGCTTCTGGTCAACGCGTGCTACTGGGCTGCCGGCCTCGACGACCGCGTGCCCGACAAGGCCGACGTGGCGATCGTGGGTGAGTTCGAGCCCTCGCCCTTCAAGCCCAACGGATTCAAAAAGGGCGTGAAGCCCGCCGACCTGCAGTAGCGGCGGCTTCGCTGGAGGACTTCACATCAGGAGTTGCACATGGCCACGTCACCCGAAGACCTGCTCACCGAATCGGCGCGATTTCACGATTACCGCTACGCATCGAACCCCATCGCCGACGGCACGCTCGGCGGGGTGCCGGGGGCGAAGTGGGGGGCTGAGCTGCACGAACGCGGCGTGACGCGGATCCTGCCGCTCGACTCGAGCGCCGCCCTTGGAGTGGTGGGCCCTGCGACCACGCCCGGGCTCTGCGCCAACTTCGTGCACGTGCGGCCGAGCGAGGCGATCGCCACGGAGGCGGCCGCGACTACGCACCTGTTCTTCGTGATGCGGGGTAGCGGCACGACGCGGCTCGCCGACGGCACGGAGTTTTCCTGGCATGCCGGCGACCTGTTCACGCTGCCGGCCGGCGGCCCGGCCGTGCACGATGCCGCCGAGGATGCGGCGCTCTACTGGGTGCACGACGAGCCTCTGCTCCGGTACCTCGGTGCCGCGCCGCGGCAGCCGCGGTTCTCGCCGACCGTCTACCGCCGGGCCGCGATCCACCAGGCCCTCGACGCCGTGGTGCACGATCCGTCGAGTGCCGGGGCCAATCGCCTGAGCGTGCTCTTGGGCAGTCGCCTCTTCCCGCAGACCATGACGATCACGCACGTGATGTGGGCGATGTTCGGCCTGCTTCCGGTGGGCGCCGTGCAGGCCCCGCACCGCCACCAGTCGGTCGCGGTCGACCTCGTGGTGGACTGCAAGCCCGGCTGCTACACGATGGTGGGCCGGAGCCTCGACAAGGAGGGGCGGGTGGCCGACGGCCAGCGGTTCGACTGGCATCCCCACTCGGTGTTCGTCACGCCGCCGGGCCTCTGGCACTCGCACCACAACGAGTCGGGCCACCCCGCCCACATCCTCCCGATCCAGGATGCGGGGCTGCACACCTACCTGCGGACGCTCGATATCCGGTTTGCCCGCGCGAACAATGGCGGCGGCTGCGACGTAGGTGACTCTGCGGGTTAGGGCGAGGC
>JBJTRH010000098.1:0-2904 GCA_046076065.1 Planctomycetaceae bacterium
GAGCCGGAACAGCCGGTGGAGCTCCTCGCCCTCGGCGGCGGTGAAGGTGGGGACGTTCTCCGGGCCGCCGTTAAGGAACTCGTAGGAGAATCCGGTCTCATGGGTCCGGCCGCCGCTGGGCGCACAGATCGAGTAGCCGCCCTGCCCCCGTGTCTCGGCGAGAACCTCCGGCGTACCATCCGTCTTAGGTCGCTGGGCGAGAACGGTGTTTCCGGCCACAGGCCCATCGCTGACCCGGTAGTAGAAGTGGACGCCCGCCGACGGGGTCAACTCGCTCCAGCCGTTGGTCATGCACTGAAAGAGATCGCGGATGCCGGTGTCCTCGGCAATCCGGGCCAACTCGTCGAGGCGTTCGACGCAACGCCCCTCGACCTCCAGCATCTCGATGTTGCCACTGGCCCGACCGGCCAGGACAGCGACTCCATCGCACGCTCCGCTTCGGACCAGCATCACTAGGTCCTCAGTGCTCTGCGGAGGCTGCTCGCCCCTGGAGATTCTTCCCCACTTGCCGATCGCCGCCTTCGATCCGTCCGGCGCAATCGGGTGCAACGCAAGTCCGGCACGGATCCCTCGCCCGATGAAGTCGCATAACGAGTCGACCTGGTGGGGGTTCAGTCGTTCAGGAGTCATTAGCAGTCCTCTCATTTCGTGGAGAAAGTGCGGCCATATATGACGGCCGCACGTCACGCGAAATGTAGGAGCAACCGCGGTGCTCAAGTCGCCTGCGTGTGCGCGCAAGAAATATGCGCATGACTCCGTGACCTGCCCGCATCGCCGTGCGGATCAACGATGCTCGAGAGAACCCACTCGTTAGTCCTGATTACCGCGGTGGCAAGGCAAGCACCGCGCCGAGAGGGTTGAACCACCAGTCACGGGCGGCATGGGCCGACTTGCGCGCCTTCATGTTGTTGCGAGGAGTATTGCGGTCGATCCTTCGGAACGCGGTCACGGGCACCCGCGCCGCCAACCCGCACCCCTGCATCCGTACGAGCAAGGCATCGACGGCCTCCTCTCGTGACTTTCTCTCGGTCGCCGTCAGGAGGCGCGCATCTGCCGCCGCATTCACGAGCGCCTCTTTTTGGAGTGACTCGACCTGCCCCCTTGGGCCGACGATCTCGATGATCATCTGTCCGACTTTTCCCGCATCCTCGCCCATCCGCCGCCGCCAACGGTCCTCGACGCTCGCCGATACCATGGCACGGCAGTAGGCAGCCCGCACTTCATCGCAGACTTGCTGCGAGCGCGGGGCAGTGACGCCTATCGCCTTGAGGGTCTTTCTCATTCTCGCGCAGATGCCGACGAGGTGTCTCGTCATTCGCACAAGCTCGAAGGCTGCGGCATTCCCCGTCAGCAGGCCCGCGTATTGCAGGACGTATCCAACCCAGTTGCGGGCCTTCTTCTTGATGGACTGGCGGTTTACGTTCCCGACGGGGAGCGCGGGAGGCACCTCCGCCATCCAAGCCCCGAACTCCTCGCCGAGTTGGTCGCGTATCTGCCGCCACCAACTGGTCGCAAGCTCGGCGTCGCCTTCCGCCCCGGTGCCGATCTCGTTGATCAAGGCCACGAGCCGATCGTGTCTTGCCATTGCGCGTTCGCTGTTGGGCGCCGGCGGTCCTTCGGCGCCTACTTCGTCGCCCTGGGCCATGACGCCGGCCATTCCGTGCCTTGCGTCGGCCACGGCGCTCAAGGCCATAGGCCGCAACTTGCCGTAGGCGCGTACCGCATCATCTTTGAACAGAGTCTAAGAGTCCTCATCCGCTCGCACCAGCCCGAGCACTGAGATCAACTCGGCTATGTTGTCGGGCGGAGGGACGTACTCCAATTCCCAGGGGATGGCGTCGTCAAGGCTGCCGTCGGGATTGATCGCGTGGTGCGGTGGCTCCCATGTCCAAGAGCCACCCAAGTGTTCCCCCAAACAGAACGTCGCGTGCACGATTCGATCGAGTGCCTTGTGGTGCGATGGCGGTTCGGCAAGCCACGCTCTGACCCTGTCGGGGGGCGCTGGTTGCTCTTGGTTTGGCGGTGCGGCCTCATGGCACGCAGCCCCAAGGTCATCGAACACGTACGCCACGTTACGCGGTTCGAGTGACGCCGCCACCAGCATCGCCACCTCGGGCGCTGCATTCAGCCCCTGCGCCCATTCCTCGGCGGCCTGCAGCCGTTGCAGCAGCCCGAACATCGCAGCGTCGTCATGGTAGTTGCGCACGACGGGCGGCCGATCCCGCAGCGTCGCTTCGATCAGCGACTCCTTGGAAACCTTCGCCCCAAATCTGTTGCCGGGGTAGCGAGGCACGATCCGTAACCTTCGTTGGAGCAGCGGGGCGGGAGTTCAAGAGCCTGCCGCGCGTCGCTGCCAGTGGTCAATGTCGCGGCGGCCGGCACGCTGGGCTTTCGGGGGGGGCGCATACGAGATACGCGCCATGGAACGGGGAACCGCCGCCCGCCGCTTTCCGTTCAAGGTCGGCTGGCAGTTGGGGTTCTAACGCCCGACGGCGCCGCCCCACCGTGAGCGCCCACCACCGCCATCCCCCGCTGGCGGGCGACGGGCCTGGTCGGCCCATGAGCGAGGCCGCCGTGAGGCGGCCTACCGGCGGCCGCCGCGGCGCCTGGCCCGCTTCGCAGACTCGACCTCGGCACGGTGTCGCCGCTCGTCCTGGCGATAGATCCGCACCGCCTCCGGATGCGCGAGCTTCCAGACATCGGGGCGCAGCGCTTCGTAGTCGCGGCTTCCGCCGAGCAGCGTGTCGAGGACGTCCTTCACGTAGACGAAGACGTCGAGATCGTTTCGCACGGCGCTGCTGACCAGCGTCATCATGTCGGCCGCACGGTACCCCGCATCGATGCTGCCGATGAAAAGCCAGTTCTTGCGCCCAATCGCCACCTGCTTCATCAGCTGCTCGGTGT
>JBJTRH010000099.1:0-3719 GCA_046076065.1 Planctomycetaceae bacterium
AGCGGTGCCTGATCGTGGTTGCGGTTCTGTCGCACCGCGGCTTCCATCTCCCGCGCCGACTGCTCGTAGAGCGCGCCGGACTCGGCGGCCGGGGCACGCTCGGCACGGCGATAGATCTCCAAGGCTCGACGGAACACCCCGCCGATGCGAATCTCTTGGAAGGTATCCGTGCGGACGCCCGCGCAGGTCTGCTGGAGCTGCTGCTCGGCGAGCTGCTCGAGTTCGTCTTGCCGCCCCTGCAACACGAGAAGGTTGTTGAGATCGGCGACCGCCGCAGAGGCAACGGTGGGGTCGTTGCAGTACCTCTGCAGAATGCCACGCAGAAGGGCCTCGGCCTCGCGGGCGTGACCGAATCGCAGGAGCGTTCGCGCGTTGAGGTAGGCAAACTTCGCGCGGTACGGCGGGCTGTTCTCCGGATGCTCGGTATCGATCTGCACTACGTCGCGAAGGGCAGTCTCGTTGTCGAGGTTGTCCGGTACGCGATTGGCGTACGTGATCCGCGCTTCCATGAGCTGGCGGGCAACGTCGGGTATCGCCTGTTCGTTAATGGTAGTGCCGGTCGCAGGCGGTTGCGTGCACGCCGTGGCTTGCGCCTCGGGAAGCAGGGGGTTCCCTGCATCGTCGACCAGCTCGTCGCGGCGAATGCCGGCCCGAATCGCATTACAGGGATCCAACTGCCGCGCCTGCGCCTGCGCCCGAAGATGCAATTCGAGGGACTTCACCACCATGTAGGCTGAGGCAACCAGGTACTGGTCGTTCTCGTTGGAATCGCGCACGACAGCGTAAGCCCGCGCGGCCTCGAGGTAGTTCTTGGACCAGAAGAGCGCGTCGCCGCGATTGTAGCGGAACTCGTACGCAGCCTCGTCGTTGGGGTAGTTGTCAATGAACTGCGTGTATGCCTGCACCGCCGCGGCGTACTCCGCGTCCGCGCGTCGGAGAGCGTCGACCGCACGGCCCTGCAACTCGGCCTGCTGGGCGCCGGTCGCCCGCCGCGCCTGACTCACGAGGTTGAGGGCCTCCTGCCGCAAACGCCCGGCGCTCTGATGGTGCTGAATCGCGGTGTCGTGCAGCGAGTTGCGGGCGACCTGCTCGGCATACCGCTGGGCATCGGGATGATCGGGGTTGGCCGCCCACCAGGCGGTACCCTCGATGTACTGCGCGAGCCGACCACGCGCAGCGATCGCAGCATCGAACTGGCGCTGCCGCTCGTACGCGATCGCAATGCTCTCCGCCACCCGCGGTGCCTGGAAATGCAGTGGGTACAACTCCAGGAACATCCGGTAGAGCGTGATCGCCTCGTAGTACTTCGTCTGTTGGAAGTAGTCGTTCGCAAGCTCGAGGTAGGCCTCGGGAGTCCACGCCCGGTCTTGTGGGATGTAGGAAGGGCGGCCCGGAACCGGCTGGGGCCGATCGTTGGGCGAGGAACTGCGTCGCGCCATCACCTGCGCGGCGTCGAGCGGAGACGCGATGCGCATGATGCCGGCGCAATCAAAGGGTCGCGTCGCGTCGGTCGGCGGTCGGGCGACGGTCTCGACCAACTGTTGGCACCGCTGCGTGTCGTCGGCAGACACGCCGAGACCCCATTCGCTCTCGGAGAAAATCACACCGATCCATTTGATCGTGTCGCTGCGGTTTCCCTGTGCAGCCGCCTCCGCGCCGACGAAATCGTAGTAGTCGAGGAGGTAGGCGAAGGACCGCAGCGCTTGCGGGTAGCCGTTCTGCATGCGGAAGTAGGCCCAGCCGACCTTGTAAAGAGACTTCGACCAGAATGAACCGTACTCGGTCTGTGGATCGAACTGCGCGCGGGCAGCCGCCGAGGTTCTCACCTGATTGGCTGTGTCGTTGGCACCTTGGATTCCCGCGGCAGGTTGGTCTGACCGAGCGGCGACGGCGCGACGACGCTCGCTCGCGCGCATCGAGGCTTGATACGCCGCAATCGCGAGGGCGTTGCCTTGATCGTCTCGGGCCGTGTCGAAGTGGTAGTCGCCGATGTAATACCAGGTCTCTCCGGCGTATCGGGAGGGCTGGTTGTTCGCGCCGCGGATTGGCTCGCAGTCAGAGTAATCCCGAGGGATCGGTGCGAGCGCGGTGGGATCTGCCGGAGCGGCGAGCGCGGCGGCAACCTGCGGATCGACCGCGGACCCGTCGACTGCGCCGCCGTCCGCCGCGAGGGCGGATGATGCTGGGGGGGAAATCAACTCGGGCGCGCGCGGGCGAAGGACGTCAAACAGGCGGCCGCACGCAATCGGCGAGTCTGCCGGTTGCAGCGGTGCCATCAGGTCGAAGCCTCGCTCGACTTCGTAGTGAAACCGCGAAGGGCAGACCAGACCCTTGTAGGAGCTGATCGCCTCGTCCTCGTGGCTCATCTCCTTGACCACCCAGCCCAGAAGATAGTGCGTCGCGTCACGCAGGCGGAAGGCAGGGAAGCGGGCGATGATGTGCCGGTAGAGCAGCACAGAGCAGCGGTAATCCACCGGGGCGGAGACGAGGTCGTCTGCTCCGACGCCCTGAGCGCGCCGCTCGGCGACGAGTCGGTCCATGCGCTCGTCTGCGTCGAGTTTGGCGTAGGCGGCCTCGTCAAAGTACAGTTCCGCGAGCCGGAACATCACGTCCTGCGTGCGCTCCGCATCCTCGGGATAGACCTCCAGAAATCGCTCGAAGACCTGAATGGCGTGCCGTCGCGCTTCGCCTTCGGCCGCCCGCTCGGCCTGAATCTGCCGATCGAATGACTGACGGACGCGGTCGAGTTGGCGATCATGTTCACGGGCGAGCAGCCCGTTGACGCTGCGGCGAAACCCGCCGCCTCGCTCGAGGAAACCGTTCACTTCGGCCTCGAGTGTGCGCAGCGCGTCGAGTTCACCTGCCGTTGGATCGCGACGCGGTACGACGGCCTGCTGGGGCGGCCCCTGCCCGAACAAAGCCGCGTTCGCAGGATCCTGCGACGGGGCAGCGGGCTGGAGCGAAGCGTCGGGAGAGGAAGCTCCGCTCGAGAGGATCAGGCCACCATCACCTCCGGTCGAAGGAGACGCGAGTGCGCCTGTCACCGCCGCATCGGGCGAGGCGTTTTGCGCACGCGCCAGAGGCTGGAACAGCAACGCGAGGAGAACGAGCAGGGGCAGCGAACGCCAGCGGAAGACGGTAGTCATTGGTTCTGTCCCTGCGCACTCGGGGTCGTGGCGTCGGGCGAAGGGGCGGGCGGGGAAGTCGCCGGTGCGGTACCGCCGTTGGCGTTGGCCCCGCCACCGTTGAGTCGCTGCGCGTCCTCGGGGGACGCGCCTTCGGTGACCTCGGAGAACTCATCGTTGATTTGTGAGATCTCGCGGTTCTGCTCCTCAGCGAGGAAGCGCGCGCGATTGTTGTGCTCCTCCCGCATCTCCCAGGCAACGTCGACCAGCCCGAGGTCGGCGCGCATGACGATCTGGTAGAGTTGCACCTGCACGTTTCGGAACTGCCGGAGGATGAGGTTGCCCACCACCGTGGCAGCCTCGGCCTCAAGTGCGGCGAGGCGATTGCGGTATCCCGCGACGCGCCCCTCCTCCTCCTGAACGCGCGTGAGGATGGACCGCACCCTCTGGTCGACGAGTCCTGCCACCCGCTCGTCGACTGACTCGACGATTTGATCAATGCGCCCGAGGCGTTGGAGCAAGGCATCGGCGTCGGGAGAGAGGGACCCGGTCGCGCGAAGCATTGCGGCTTCGCGCTGCACGAGGTCGCGCACC
>JBJTRH010000100.1:0-2179 GCA_046076065.1 Planctomycetaceae bacterium
TGCGATCCCAGATCGGCCGGGCCTCGGCCTGGCGAAGCCGCTGGCGATCCGATGATGCGAGCGACTTCGCCTGATCCTCAAGGTCGTAGAGCTTCTGGAATATCCCCAGCAGCATGGCGGCATGGGCAGGATGGTTATCCCGCGCATTGAAGACCTTGCGCCTGGCATGCGCCACGCAGGCAGCACGGATGATCTTCCCGTCGCTCCTCGTGCGCACGGCCTCGTAGCCGGAGTAGCAATCGGCCATCAGGCTGCCCGCGAAGCCGTCCAGGAACAGCTCCGGGCCATCCCGATGGCGGCTGACCGTGAAGTCGAACACGTTGATCGGTGCCGTGATGCTGCGATACACCCACATCCGTGACGTGATGCTGCCCTGGAGCTTCGCCTGCGCATCCGCGATCACTTCGCGGGCGCGAGCGGCTTTCGGGTCATCGGGATCGAGTGGTGGTGGAGTGTCCTTCACGACGAGTGTCACCGTCGTGTCGTCGGTGCCGATGATCGGCCCCGCCCGCACCACCTCCCGGAGGTGCGCGACCAAGGGGCGGATGAGATGGGCGGCCGCTTCCAGGACGTTCAGGAGCGTGCTTCTGGCGGGCGTCCAGCCGCACGACGCGAACAAGTCCTGCTGGCGGTAGACGGGAAGGTGGTAGGCGTACTTCGCGACCATGATCTCGGCCGCCACGCTCGTGTCGTACCGGTTGCCTTCGACCAGGCCCACTGGCCTGGGAGCCTCGACCACGCCGCACTCGGGGGCCTTTGGGCAGGCAAGCTTGGGGATGCCGGTCCGACGCACCACGAGCTTCGGCGGTACAACCTCGAGCGTCTCCTGCCAGTCGTAGCCAATCACCTGCCGCTCGCCGTGCGTGGCACAGGTTTTTTGACTCTCCGGCACGTCGAGCTTCACCTCGTACCGCGGAAGGTGGGCCGGAAGCTGCTCGCTACGGGACTTTTCTACTGCCTGCTTCCGTCGCTCGTAGCCAGCAACCGTCTCCGACGCGGCGTCGGCGATCCCTTCGGCGGCATCGACGACTTCCGGCGAGTCGCCGAAGTCGAGGACGAACTGCTTGGGATCGGCCAGATACCGCTCGATCTTCTTGCGGAAGGCCAACTGCAGGGCGGCATCACGCTCCTTGGTCAGCTGTGCCATCTGCGCGGTGATGTCGCGAATGATCGCGTGGCACGCAGCAAGATCGTTCGGCAGCACGACTTCCTTCGTCATGCCCGCACCATACACGCAGCGGATTCTGCGCGCAAGCGATTTCTTCAGCAGGCCAGAGTTTTTTCAGGCAAGGACCCGGTGGTATCGCTTCCGCCTCCGCGCCGTCGCCAGTCGCACGCCGCCCAGGATCATCGCCAACTGGGTCGGATCGATCCGCACCCGCTGCTCCCCGGCAGGCGACGGCACGGTCTCGAACGTGCCCCCCTCCAGCCGCTTGTACCAGAGCACATACCCGTCGCCGTCCCACCACAGCGCCTTGATCCGGTCGCGTCGCTTGTTCACGAACAGGAACAGGCTGCCATCGGCTGGGTCGCCGCCGAACGTGCCCCGGATGATCCCAGAGAGCCCGTCGAAGCTCTTCCGCATGTCCGTGGTGCCGGAGTGCAGGTAGATCGTGGGCGGCGGCGCGATGCTCAGCATGGCTTCGATGCTCCGGCTGCAGCCTCGACTACGGCTCGGACGAGATCAAGCCGGTCGTCAGGCAGTTCCATCACCGCCCCCGTCACGAACCGCAGCGTCACCGTCCCGCTGCCGACGACCTCGACCGGAGAGAACACGGCCGGAGCGGCCCGTGGGGCCGGGGTCTCGCCCGCACACTTTCGCCGCCAGTACCAGAACGTCGGCACCGCCACCCGCTCACGCGCGCAGAACCGGGCCACCGTCAGGCCAGCCTTCTCAAAACGCCGCAGCCGCTGCTGCCATTCCGCCAACTTCCGCCGATCGTCCCGCCGAGCCATCGCCAGCCTCCTTCGATACGAGTTGAACAACGTCAACCCGCGAGGCTATCCGGCACGTCAAGACTGGCTGTGGTGGGCGCACACACACGTTCCTCGAATATGCCGACTTATTGGTATGTAGTCTGTTTCTCATGGATTTCATCGTAACGCTCGCAACATCGAAAGACCGCTGGAAGTATCTCGTCACATGGGGTTGGCTTGATTTGTTGTCGTCCATCCCGAT
>JBJTRH010000101.1:0-18220 GCA_046076065.1 Planctomycetaceae bacterium
GGGCCGGCACGCAGGCGAGCATATGACCTGCGGCACGCTCGACGTTGCCGGCGAAGCGGGCGACTGGCTGGCGGCAGGGATGGCCGGCGGCGCGGTCCGCGTGGCCGGCTCCGCTGGCGACCATCTGGCCGGGGCGCGGGCCGGCGTCGAAGCGGGCCTGCGGGGGGGCGTGGTGCTCGTGGGCGGTGACGTGGGCGACCTGGCCGCCGCCCGCATGCGACGTGGCCTGGTGGCGATCGGCGGCGGCTGCGGCGCGGCGGCGGGCTTCGAGATGCGGGCCGGCACGGTCGTGATCGCCGGCCCGCTCGGCCCGCAGCCCGGGCTCGGCATGCGGCGCGGCACGATCGTCGCCCTCGGCCCGGCCCCCGTGCCGCCCGCCACCTTCGCCCGGGGTGCCCGCTGGTCGCCGCCGCTGCTCGCGCTCGTGCTGCGGCGCCTCGACCGGGCCGGCTTCGCTCCCGCGCGCGCCGCCTCCGGCGGCCCGTGGCGGCAGTGGCATGGCGACCCGCTCGCCGGCGGTCGCGGCGAGCTCTTCCATCCGGAGTGATGCCGGGCCGGAGTGACGTCGGGCCGGAGTGATGTCGGGCCGGAGTAGGAATGCCAGGGGAGCCATCGGCACGGGCCGCCGGAAAACGGCCTTTTGCCCGAGGCCGCTTCCGCCCGCCCGGGCCCTGGGCTATGCTCTGGGGCTCTCGAATTCCCGCCCTCCGCAGCCACTCATGCCCACGATCAGTCAACTCGTCCGCAGCCGCCGCCGTCCGAAGCGGAAGTTCTCCAAGTCGCCCGTGCTCGACCGCTGCCCGCAGAAGCGGGGAGTGTGCCTGCAGGTCCGGACGATGACGCCGAAGAAGCCCAACTCGGCGCTGCGGAAGATCGCCCGCGTGCGGCTCTCGAACCAGAAGGAAGTCACCGTCTACATCCCGGGCGAAGGCCACAACCTGCAGGAGCACTCGATCGTGCTCGTTCGCGGCGGCCGTGTCCGCGACCTCCCGGGTGTTCGCTACCACATCATCCGCGGCGCCCTCGACACGCTCGGCGTGCAGGGCCGCAAGCAGTCTCGCAGCCTCTACGGCGCGAAGAAGGGCTAAACCAGAAGGGCTAACCAGGAAAGACACTGACCATGGGAAACATCACCGCCAGCCGCGAGCAGCTCCGCCCCGACCCGAAGTTCGGCTCGCTCCTCGCCAGTAAGTTCATCAACTGCCTGATGGAAGACGGCAAGAAGAGCGTCGCGCAGAACGTCTTCTACAAGGCGATGGACATCGTCGCGAAGAAGATCACCGACGCCGAGCCGATCGAGGTGTTCAACCGGGCTCTCGAGAACGTCAAGCCCGCCGTCGAGGTCCGCTCGAAGCGCGTGGGCGGTGCCGCCTACCAGGTGCCGATGCAGGTCAATCGCAACCGGCAGCAGTCGCTGGCGATCCGATGGATCCTGCAGGCCGTTCGCGAGAAGAAGGGCCGCGGCACGTACGAGAAGCTCGCCGAGGAGATCATCGCCGCCTACAAGCGCGAGGGTGCCGCGGTCACGAAGCGCGACAACGTGCACCGCATGGCGGATGCGAATAAGGCCTTCGCGCATTTCGCCTGGTGAGACCAGGCGAAATGCCGGCTTCACACGGGCACTGCCTTCCATGGCCAGTGCCCGTTTGCTTTTGAGGTCGCCTCCTGCGACGCCGCTTCTGGAAGCGTAACCGCGTGAGCGGTACGGCCAACACGCCGAGTCGGCTCGGGGCTACCCGTGCCCCGTCGCCGGACGTTCACCTCGGCCTTCGTGGCCTCGGCTCACTCGGATGCCGCCTTCGCTCCGCCATCCTGGCTGCGCTTGGCGGCATACGCCGGCTCCAGGGCACGGGCAGCCCCTCGCTGAGTTCATGCCTTGCGAGCGGGTCAAGGGCAGCGCCTCGCTGAACGCGTCGTCGGTCACGGTCACGGCATCACACCCCGCCGGCGGCCTTGCTTTGTGAGCGGCGCGCCCGATTCGTCCCTACCGGCGCCCGATTCGTCACATTTCCCTCGTCGCTCGTTGACGCGTCATGAAGGCCGCGTGCATTGCCCCGCGACGGATTGATCTATCCCTTTTGGGTAAGGAACTTTTTTCATGCGTTCTCACTGCCGAGTGTTCAGTCCGCTTTCCCGCGACGCTGCAACCGCCCTCCAAACACTCGCTGTTGCAACCCTCCTGGCCTTGGGGCTGACAACCGACGGCTTCGCGCAGGCGACGGCCGTGAGCGTGAGCGGCACGTCGTACACGCAGACCTTCGACTCGATGACGAACAGTGCCTCGGCTGCGCTGCCCAACGGCTGGTCGTTATTCAGAAGCGGCACATCCACGACGCCGCTCACGTATTCGTCGGGCTCGAATAGCACCGCCGTCAACCAACTTTATTTGAGCGGCACCCCAACGACTGGCGGAGCCTACCTCTGGGCCCCCACCGCTTCGGGCACGGACAAGTCGATCGGCTACCTCACAAGCGCGAGCTATCCCGGTCCGGCCACCGCCTTCAGTCCCGCCGGTTCGCAGATCGCGATCCTCTTTGGGTTCACGAACACGACCGGAGCCACGATCACAAACCTCGATCTGGGTTGGAACTACGAGCGGTATCGGGAAGGAGCGCGGACTCAGACGTTTGAGTTCTATTCGTCGGCTGATGGCTCCTCGTGGACCTCCGGCACCTCAGGCAATCTGACCTTCACGGGCGTGAGCAATTCGACGATCCACAGCCCGCCGCAGCAGACCGCCCAGGCTCTCTCCATTCCCAGCCTGAGCATCTCGAACGGCTCGAACTATTACCTCCGCTGGAGCTGGGTGACGACGGGCAGCTGGTCGAACGCCCAGGGCGTCGGACTCGACGACTTCACGATGAACCTCACGACGAGTGGCAGCGGGAGCACCGACCTCTACTGGGCCGGAGGTGCCGGCTGGAACGCCACCGCACCCGGTGCCGGCGGCAGCGGTTCGTGGGCAAACGGCTCCGGCTCATGGGACGCCTCGCAACGGGCGAACTTCGGTGGCACCGCAGGTACCGTGACCGCCGCGGTCGTCACGGCCTCCAACGGCCTCGCGTTCACGACCACCGGCTACACGCTCACGGGTGGCACGATCACGCTCGCCGCCGCGTCGAGCGGTCTGAACACGATCACGACTGGCTCCGACGGGACGGTGACCACCACGGTCAACTCCGCCCTGGCCGGTTCGGCCGGCATGATGAAGATGGGCCAAGGCACACTCGTTCTCGGTGGGGCCAACACGTTTACCGGCGGCCTCACGCTCTCCTCGGGCACGCTGCAGATCTCGTCCGACGGCAATCTCGGCGACGCGGCCGGCGCCGTCTCGCTCAACGGCACGCTCAAGACCACCGCCAACGTATCGCTCGGCAGCGGCCGGGCCGTGTCGGGCGGCGCCTCGCTCGACATCGCCCCGGGCACCACGCTCACGTCGAGCGGCTCGTTTGGCATGTCGTCCGTCACGCTCTCGAACTCGGGCACGCTCGACCTGCAAGGGGCCACGCGGTCGGTCGGCACGCTCACATTCGGCACCGCGGCCGTCGTGAATGGCTCGGGGGCGATCTCCGTGGCCGGCATCACGGCCACCGCCGTCACGACGGGCTCGGCGGTCGTGAACCCCGCGATCACCTTCACGAGCAACGGCGACAAGACGGTCGATGTCGGCTCAGGCGGCACCCTCGCGCTCAACGGCGACATCGCCGGCACGACGGGCCGGATCGCGAAGACCGGTGCGGGCACGCTCGTCGCCTCAGGCTCCAACTCCACGAGTGGCTATCGCCTCGGCGTCAGCGGTGCATCGCCCACCAACGGCGGCACGCTGATCCTGGCTTCGGCCGCCGCGAGCGGCACCGGCCAGCTGCAGTGCAACTATGGCACGCTCCAGGCCACGGGTCCGTTCACGTTCGCCAACGGCCTGTCGTTCGGGGGACGAGCAGGGGCGGTCGCCGTCCTCGGTGGCACGAACGCGATGACGTTCTCCGGCTCGACGAGCTTCTTCCGCGGCACCGCCACCTCCGGCGAGCTCCGCGTCGACGTGAACAACGCCACCACGCTCGCCGGCATCATCGGTCCCACGAGCGGTGGCGGATCGGCCACGGGCATCACGCTCGGCGGCACGGGCTCGCTTGCCGTCAATGGTGACGGGTCCGCCCTCGCCGACGCGATCACGCTCCAGGACACGCTCACCCTGCTCGTCGGCGGCACGCTCGGCAGCGGCGTCACGGTCGGACCCACGAGCGTGCTCGGCGGTGACGGCTCGATCAACGGCAGCCTGTCGTTCACGAGCGGCGCGGATTTCCTCTTCGATGCGACGAAGACCCTCACCGTGAACGGTGCATCGGTCTCCTTCGGCGGCTTCAGCGTGACCGACCTCGCCGGGTTCTCGTCCCTCGTCTCGGACGGCACCTACCCGCTGATCGATGGCCTCGCCACCATCAACCCGGCGAACCTCGGCAATGTCGGGGCTGGAAACGCCTACAACCTCGGGGCCGGCCGCAGTGCCTACTTCGACCTCACAGCCGGCCTGAGCCTCGTGGTCGTGCCCGAGCCCACCTCGCTGCTCTCGACCGCTGCTCTGGGCCTCGCCGCGGCGGTCGCGGCCATGCGTTCGCGCCGCTCCTGAGGCGGCATCACCTCGTCGGGTTCGAGGAGTGCTCCGGTGATCGTCAGGTCGCGACGGGCATTTACTCTCGTGGAACTGCTTGTCGTGATCGCGATCATCGCGATCCTGATCGGCCTCCTGCTCCCGGCCGTGCAGGCCGCACGCGAGAGCGGCCGACGCACCCAGTGCAGCAACAACCTCAAGCAGCTCGCGCTCGGCGTGCAGCAGCACCTGCAGGCGCAGGGGCATTTCCCGAGCGGCGGCTGGGGCTACCGCTGGACCGGCGAACCCGACCAGGGGTTCGGCGCGAAGCAGCCGGGCGGCTGGGCCTACAGCATCCTGCCCTGCGTCGAGCAGTCCGCGCTGCACCGAATGGGAACCGGCCTCACGGGCGCGGCCAAGCAGGCCGAGCTCTCCAAGCGGCTCTCGATCGCCCTGCCGCTGTTCATCTGCCCGTCGAGGCGCGCGCCGCAGCCGATCCCGAGCGTCGGCGCCCACGTGCCCGTGAACTGCCCGGCGCCGGCCGGCGGCTACGCGAAGTCGGACTACGCCGCCAACGGCGGCGACGCCAACGTCACGACCTACAGCCCGGGTCCTTCGATCGACTGCCTGACCACGTATCCCGCCTGCTCGTGGGACTCCGTCGACCAGCCGCTCGTGCCGGGCGTGATCGCCCAGCGGAGCGAGTACACGCCGGCCCACGTGCCCGACGGCATGAGCAACACCCTGCTGTTCGCGGAGAAGTACCTGCGGACCGACCGCTACACCACCGGCAGCGACGGCGCCGACAACGGCGACCTCTACAAGGGGCTCGACTGGGACACCGTGCGGACCACCGCCGTCGTGCCGCGCGGCGACCAGCCCGACTATCCGACGAGCGGCGTCTCCAACCACTTCGGCGGTCCCCACCAGACGACGTTCCCGGCCGCCGCCTGCGATGGGTCCGTGCGGATGGTCGGGTATGACATCGACCCGGCGGTGTGGTCGAAGATCGGCAATCGCCGCGATCGGACCGTCGTCACCTGGAACTGACGCCGGCCACGGGGCCGTGGACACGGCCCTCTTGAAAATGAACGGCCGTATAGTAAGATACTGGCGTCCACACGGACGTACGGTCGATATCCGTTCATCATCCGCTCCACCCCGAAGGACGGCGGCGCTGCCGCCACCCCCGCCATGTCGAAGCGCAAGCTCCAGCCTCATCGGCCCGCAACCAACGAGAAGCCCAAGCGCCGCCGCGTGGCTGCCGCCGTGGCCGCCGTCCGCGGCAACCCGCTGAATCTGCCGCAGAAGTCCGACGAGGATGCGGGCGACGCTCCGACGGAGCGGCAGATGGAGATCTACGCCTTCATCCGCGACAAGATCCACTCGCGGGGATATGGGCCGACAGTCCGTGAGATCGGGCAGGCATTCAAGATTCGCTCTCCCAACGGCGTCGTCTGCCACCTCAAGGCGCTCGAGCGCAAGGGCCTGATCACCCGCGGCAAGAACATTGCCCGGGCGATCGAGCTCGTGAACGAGCCGGCCCACCTGCGGGGCCTGCCGATGGCGGGATGGGTCGCCGCGGGATCGCTGCGGCCCGCCGAGGAACAGAGCGAGCGGATCGACTTCGAGTCGCTCTTCAACCGCGACAACCATTTCGTCCTGAAGGTGATGGGGGAGTCGATGATCGATGCCCAGATCGCCGACGGCGACTGGGTGATCATCCAGAAGAAGCACACGGCCCACGCGGGCGACATCGTCGTGGCTCAGACGGAAGACGGCGAAGCCACGCTCAAGCAGTGGTTCCCCGAGCGGGATCGCATCCGACTGCAGCCCGCCAACGCCTCGATGAAGCCGATCTATGTGCGAAATGCCCGCGTGCTGGGAGTGCTCGTCGGCGTGGTCCGCCGAACGTAAATGATCAGCCCGTTCGGTCGAGCGTGCCGTCGTTGAGCTGGTGCAGTTTGTTGTAGAGCGTCTTCAGGCTGATGCCGAGCTCTTCGGCGGTGCGCACCTTGTTGCCCTTGTTGCGTTCGAGCCCGGCGAGGATCGCACGCATCTCCAGTTCCCGCAGGCTCTCCGGCCGAACGGCTGCAGGCGGCCCCCGATCTGGTTCCGGTGCCGGGTTCGGCCGCAGGCCGCCGAACCGGGCGGGCAGGTGGTCGATCGCCATGGGCAGGTCGTCGCAGAGCACGAGCGCATGCTCGACGACGTTGGCGAGCTCGCGGATGTTGCCGGGCCAGGCATGCGCCGCAAGCGCGGCCAGCGCCTGCTCGTCGGCAACGGGCACATTGGTCGCCGCCTGGGGCCGCGCCCGGCGGACGAAGTGCTCGACGAGGACGGGAATGTCGTCCCGCCGCTCCCGCAGGGGCGGAATCGAGATCTCGAAGGTGTTGATTCGAAAGAGGAGGTCTTCCCGGAAGTCGCCGGCCCTGACCATTTCCTCCAGCGAACGATGGGTCGCGCAGACGACCCTCACGTCGACCGTGATCGGATGGTTGTCGCCCACCCGACGGATCTCGCCGCTCTCGAGCGCCCGCAGGAGCCGCGACTGCAGCGCCTTGGGCAGTTCCCCCACCTCGTCCAGGAACAGCGTGCCGCCGTCGGCCACTTCGAAGAGTCCGGCCCGGTGCTCGTCGGCACCGGTGAAGGCGCCACGGCGGTGGCCGAAGAGCTCGCTCTCGACGAGGTGCTCCGGCAGCGCGCCGCAGTTCACGGCCACCAGCGGGCCGTCGGCACGCGGGCTCCCCTCGTGGATCGCGCGGGCCACGAGCTCCTTGCCGGTGCCCGTTTCGCCCCGCACCAGCACGGTGGCCTCGCTGGCGGCAACCCGTGCGATCAGGCGACGCACCTGGTCGAGGCCGGTCGACGTGCCGACCAGCTGCGTGGCTCCCTCGGCCCGCCGCACCCGGCGCTCCAGGGCGCGCAGCCTCGTGGTGAGCTCCCGCTTCTTCCGCACCCGCTCGAGCACCGCCTGGATGTCGGCAAGCTTGCAGGGCTTGGTGAGGTAGTCGAACACGCCCTGCCGCACGGCGGCCACCGCGCTCTCCACCGACGACTTCCCGGTGATGATCACCGTCTCGGTGTCGGGCGACGTCTCCCGAACCCGGGCGATCACCTCCAGGCCACCGACGCCCGGCATGTCGAGATCGACGATCACGCAGTCGTAGGCGGTGCGATCGAGCGCGGCGAGGGCCGTGCGGCCGTCGGGGCAGACCGTCGCCTCGTGACCAAGCCGCGGCAGCTCGATCCGCATCAGCTCCTGCAGCGCAGGCTCGTCGTCGGCGAACAGGATGCGCATCGGGCGGGCGGGGCTCTTCACGCTGGGTGGTTCCTTGGAGGACGTGCTGCGGGGAACTGGGGCTCAGGCGGCGCGGCCTGCCTGGTCGGATGCGCCGACCAGGGCGAGCGGGAGGGTGACGCGAAACGTCGAGCCTGTGCCGGGGCCGTCGCTGGCCGCCTGGAGCCGACCGCCGTGGTCGGTGACGATCCGGTGCGCGATCGAGAGGCCGAGGCCGGTGCCCTGGCCAGACTTCCGCCGCGTGAAGAATGGCTCAAACAGGTGCTCGAGCACCTCGTCCGACATGCCGCAGCCGTCGTCGGCGAGGGTGAGCACCGCCTCGCCACCGGTCCGTCGGGCCGACACGCGGACGGTGCCCGATTCCTCGATCGAGTCGAGCGCGTTGACGAGCAGGTTGAGCACCACCTGCTTGATCTCCTGCGGATTCGCCATCACGAGCACGTCGGGGCCGTCCTCGATCTCGATCGTGCGGCTTGCGAATCGGCCGACGTGCCTCAGCATCTCGGCCACGTCGGCGACCAGGCCCACGAGCGCCGTCGGCTGCCGGCGCACCTCCCCGAGGCGGGAGAAGTCGAGCAGCTTCTCGGTGATCCCCTTGCAGCGAAAGGCCTCGCTCTGGATGAGTGCTAGGTACCGGCGAACCACTTCCTCGTCGTCGGGAGCGCTGGTGATCGCGCCGACCCGCCCCTCGAGCGACTCGGCGCACATCGCGATCGAGGCCAGCGGATTGTTGATCTCGTGGGCCACCCCGGCGGCGAGAAACCCGACGCTCGCCAGCTGCTCGCCGCGAATCACCTCGCGGGTCCGCTCCTGGACCTGCCGGTCGAGGTCGTCCCGAATCTCCTGAAACCGCTCGGTCATGTCGTTGAGGGCCTCGGCGAGCTCGGCCATCTCGTCGTCGGTGTCGAGCCGGATGCGATAGGCGAAATCGCCGGCCGCGACCCGCCGCGACCCGTGCCCGAGCAGCCGCAGGGGCCGGAAGACCCAGCGGTAGGTGAGCACCCCGATCGCCGTCAGCAGGCCTGCGGCGGCCACGGCCGCCGTCCAGGTGGTCACGATCAGCGTGCGGTAGCGTGTTCGCACCTCACTCGACAGGTCGTGGAGCCGCTCCTGGAGAAACGACGGCAGCTCCGCGGAGAGGGCCGCGAGAGCCTCGAGGTGCGGCGCCACCGCGAGCAGCATCCCGCGGCGTTCCGCCGGCGACTCGGCCGGCACGTCGGCGGAGAGCCCGGTCAGCGTGTCGATCGTCGCGAGACAGTCGGAGATTCGCTGCGACGTGACCGCCTCGCGGGAACGGTCGGCGAGCCGGATGTCGTCGAGCTCGAAGGCGGCGAGCTCCTGGCGATAGGCCTCGAGCGCCGCTTCCGTGGCCCTCAGGTCGGCGAGGAACACGGCGACCTCCGACTCGTCCGCCGCGAGCGCCCGCGCGTGCGAGAGCCGCAGGAGCCCCACGCACTCGCCGAGTTCGCTCGCCCTGGGCAGTTCGGCCGCCCGGCACGACAGGGCCCGCACGAGCCTGCGGTAGGAGTAGATGCCGAGAAAGCTGCTCGCCGACAACACCATCACCATCACGCCCACGAGCAGGGCGCCGAGCAGCAGTTTCTCGCGGATGGCGCGGCGTCGGGCCACGTCGATGTCTCCCTGTCGGGCACCGGGCGGGCTCGCGCCCAGGCCCCGCCGGGGGGCTGCGGGGGCTGGGGAGGGTAGCAGGGCGCCGGGCCCTCAGAAAGCCGAAAAACGCCCGCTACACCAGCCCCCAACGCTTCCGGAGATACCATTCCGCCGACATGCACGCCGCGAGGAGCAGCAGCATCGGCCAGGTGTCCCACGGCGACATCGACCACTGCTCCTGCGAGTCGAAGGTGGCGGGCCGGGCCGCGATCTCCTCGAAGATGCCGGGCAGATCCTCCGGCAGCCGCACGCCGCCGGCGCCGGACTCGGCGAGCTGACGCATCAGCAGCGGGTTGGCGCGGGGGTTGGCCATCTCGAGGTCCTGACGAAACACGGTGAACCTCGCGGCGCGCTCGCGGGGCTGGGGCTCACCCGGCCGGGACGAGGTGACCACGAGCGTCCAGTCGCCGGGCTCGACCGCCGACTCGATCGTGCCGGAGAAGGTGTCGCCCTGCCGGCCGACGCGCACGGCGCGACGGCGGCCGGACGGATCGACCACCGCGGCCTCGAACACGGCATCCTTCGCCGGATCGCCGTCGGGCCCCATCAGTCCCGTGTCGAACGACAGCGGCGTGCCGGGCGCGATCCGTCGCTGGGCGAGCCGCACCCACAGGCTGCCCTCCTCGGGCGCATCACGGCGTGCCAGCCAGAGCACGAACTGCCGCCAGAACCGGCGATGCTGATCGCCGGCGCCCTGCATCGCCCAACGCCAGGTCGAATCGGCGGCAAAGGCGAGCACGCGGCCCTCGCCATACTCGCTGCCGACGAGCAGCGGAACCCCGTCGGCGGTCGCGGCGAGGGTCTTCGTCGTCGGCCGAAGCTTGCCCAGCCGGGTGGCGCCCTCCAGTGGCGGCATCGCCTCCCAGGCCGCACGACTGTCGGCGTCAATGCCGCTCAGCCGCAGGATCGAGATGCCCCCGAACCGCTGGTCGGGCACGAGCCGCAACCGGCCGTCGACGTGGAGGCCGGGACGCACCGGCTCGTCGAACGACTGGCGGGAGAGCCGATCCTCGGCGAACGGCAGCGCCGGCCCCAGGGCCGATCCCGCCCAGCCGCCGGCCTCGAAGGCATGAAAGCCGCCGAGCAATCCGAGCCCGGCACCCGCCTCCACGCGGCCGAGCATCGTTGCGAGATCCTCCCGACGGAGGGCAGAGGAGTCGAGGTCGCCGATCAGGAACACGTCGTGCCTGCCGCCGAGCCGCCGCGAAATGTCGACCGGCCAGCGATCACGGCGGTTGGAGTCGATCCACTCGAAGTCGACCTGGATGTCGGGACTCGCCGCCAGGACCCGCCGCAGGAATCGCTGCTCGACCCGCAGCGCACCCTCGAGGTACAGCACCTTGAGGCCGCCGTCGATGATCTCCACGAAGGTCGACAGTTCGTTGTTGGCAATCACGGTCTCGCCCTCCTGGGGCTCCACCCGGAGCGTCACCTTCCGCTCCCCCAAGGCCTTCGGCGTCCAGTCGAGCCGCACCGGCCGCTCCACCTGCTCGGCTTCCGGCCGCAGCACCGTGCGCGCCACCTCCGACATCGCGCCCCCGTCGCCCTCGGCCTCGAGGACCACCGCCACGTCCCGGCCAGCCAGGCCTTCCATGCGAACGCGGCCCGCCACCTCGAGCAGGTTGCCGAAATATCCGGTCTCGGCGACCGAGAGGTTCGTGACGGCCGCGTCGCGGCCCTCGCCTTCGCCCCGCTGGCGGCCGAACGTGATGCTCCACACCGGCACGCCCGCATCGGCCACCTTCCGCGCGGCCGACTGGGGCGATGCATCGCGGGGCACGTGGGCGTGCTGACCGCCGTCGCTGAGCACGACGACCCCGGCGAGCGTGCGGCCTCCCGCCGCCTTCACCGCATCCTCGATGGCCGCGCCGATCGCCGTCTCATCGGCGGTGGCCGCCGGCCGCCAGGCGGCCAGCGGAAACGGCTCGCCGTCGCGGGCCGCCAGCTGCCTGGCCTCGCGGTCGAACTCCCAGACGGCCACCTCGAAGCCGCCGCCCTGCGTGAGCCGGCGGGCGGCCGGCCGGGCTGCGGCGAGAGCCTCCACCATCTCGTCCCACCGCGTCCTTCCCGCGGCCCCGTCCGGCACGGTCATGCTCCGCGACGCATCGGCGAGCACCACGACCGTGCCTTCCTGACGGGCCCGGCTCGTGGCAACGAGGGTGGGCCGGAGCATGCAGGCGACGACCGCCAGAAACGCGGCGAACCGCAGCGCCGAGAGGACGAGCCGCCCCGAGCGCGACAGCCGCGACCGGTCGGGCGGCACCGCGATGATTACGGCGAGCAGGGCGATCGCGACGAGGGTCACGAAGACCCACGACCAGATCGGGTCCCACTGCAGCGACAGTTCCTCGATGGTTCCCGCTGCCGTCATGCCGGCACCGTTGGCGGAGACGAGGGGGGCGGCGGCCGGCCGGCTCCCGGCGGCAGGGGCGGAGGAGATCCACGCGGTCGCGGAGGAGCCGGCGGTCCGGGAACCACGCCCGATGTGGGGTCGACGGCGGCTGCCGCGGTGTCCGCCGATTCCTCGGCGAAGGCGACCGCGGCGCCCTGCTGCTCCTCGACCCCCTCCCGCGCCGCATAGAACCGGTTGGCCACGACCCAGTCGGCCGCCATCGCGATCGCGGCGAGCAGGATCAGCCAGGGAAACAGCTCGGCGCCGATCCGCTCGAGGTTCACGTCGCGGACGAGTTCGGCCTCCGTGCGGGCGATGCGATGGCCGGGGCCGAGCACCGCGGCGAGCGCATCGGGCGAAAGCCGCTGGAAGTCGAGCTCGGCGGGGCCGAGGTTCACGCTGAAGCCCTTCGAGACGCCGCCCTCCTCGCCGCCGGCGCGGATGCGATAGTTGCCCGGCACGCGGGTGTCGGTCACGGTGATCGTGCCGCGCACCGGATCGACGGCGGCCGGAAAGTCGTCGCCGGCGGGCGTGCGGACCGACGCCGAGGCGAGATCGCGGCGGTCGAGGTGGAGCACGGCCGTGGCCCCGGCGGTCACGTTGCGGTCGTCGGCCGTGTCGATCGCATGGGCGAGGGATTCGTTCGCGAGGATCACGAACGGCCACGGCTCGAAGCCCGTCGCGAGCATGTTCCAGGCATCGGGATCGGCGGCCGACTCCGCCACCGGCGTCGTCACCACCACGACCGTCCCCGCCCCAAGCCGGTGCTCGAGCACGGCGGGCAGGCCGTCGCGATACGCCGCCACCGGCACCGCGGCCGCGCCCTCGGCGACGGCCTCGGGCCGCACCTCCCAATGCCTGAACACGGGATAGTCCTGCCATGGCACCGCGTCGCCAACCCTGCGAAACGCCGCCAGAATCGGATGATCGAGGGCCACCGGGGCGAGGCTGTTGCCCTCGCGGTTCCGCCACACCCGCACGAGGTCGCCGCCGAGCACGCGGCGCGAGGCGGACGAGTTGAAGCCCTCCGCCGCTCCGGCCCGGGGCCCCAGCCACACCACCAGGCCGCGACCGCCCGCCACCCAGCGATCGAGCGCCTCCCAGGTGGCCTCCGGCAGCGGCGGCGGATCGAGCAGCACCATGCCGGCCGCGCCGTCCCACGACGCGGTGCCCAGCGCCCCCACGTCGATCGCCTCGGGCATGAACCGCGCCTTGCCCGACTTGACGAGCGCCTGCGGGGCGATGGCCCGCACGAACAGCCCCGCCTTCTGCGCCGCGGGCGGAGCCGCGGCGACGAGCACCCGCGTCGCCGCCCCGACCTCCACCGTGAAGCAGCGCGAGTCGTCGGCCTCGAAGTCGTCGGCGCCGTCGATGATCACCCGGCCCTGCCTCGTGCCCGGCTCCAGGCCGGCGATTTCGAACTCGACCGCCGCCGGCGCCGACGCCGTCCAGGCCACGGGCTTCACGCCCCGGCGCACGTACGTGCCGTCACGACCGAGCACCTCGATGGCCACGGGCCGCGTCGTGTCGGGCCCGACGCGATTCGCCGTCACGCTCACCGCGAGCGACGCCCCGGCCACGACCCTGTCGGCCGACAGGCCGAGCGCCGCGATCGCGCAGTCGTCGACGGACTCCGCCGACACGTCCACGAACAGCGGCGTGATGCCGTCGGTGCCCGACTCCGGCTGCGGCGTCGCGTTGTCCCAGGCACCGTGCGAGCAGTCGGTGAACACGTAGAGCTCCCGCCGCGCCAGCGGCGACTCGGCGAGCAGCCGCCGGGCCGACGCGATCGCAGTGGGCAGGGAAACGGCCTGCGGCCCCGGCGCGAGCCGGTCGATCCGTGCGGCGGCGGCCGCGGGCGACGGCAGGAATGCCGCCGTACCGACGCCGGTGTCGACCACAGCCACCCGGCTCGCGTCGGGCAGCTTGCCGAACAGCGTGCGGGCGAGCGTGGCGGCCTTTGCGAGCCGCGTCGTGTTCGCCTCGCGAACGCCCATCCGCGGCGCCGTGTCGAACACGAACGCCGCCGCCACCGGCCCCTCGCGGTCGCCGATCCAGCCGGCCCCGCGGACCACCGGCCGCGCCAGTGCCAGCGCCACAAGCGCCACCGCGGCCATGCGGAGCGCCAAAAGCAGGAGGTGCGTGAGCCGCAGCCGCCGGCGGTTCACCACCGCCCGCTCGCGGAGAAACCGTAGCGCCGGAAACAGATGGGGCACGGGCTTCCGCCGCATCACCATGTGGAGCACGATCGGGATCGCCACCAGCGACGCCCCACCGAGCAGCAACGGGGTGATGAAGGACAGGCCCATGGCTCAGAACCTGTTGCGGCGGCTGACGAGGTATTCCATCAACGCCCGGTCGAACTGCATGCTCGTGTCGAGGGGCACGTAGTCGATGCCGGCGCGAAAGCACGTGGCCCGATACTCCTCCCGGAAGGCCTCGACGCCGGCCACGTAGTCGCGCCGCGCCGCCTCGGCGTCGATCACCATCCGATCGCCGGCCTCGGGCTCGGTGAGCTCGACCGTGCCCTCGAAGGGGAACCGCACCTCCGCCTCGTCGAGGATGTGGAACAGGATCACGTCGTGGCCCCGGTGCCGCAGCCGCAGCAGCGCCTCCCGCACCGGCCCCGGGTCGGCGAGCAGATCGCTGAACACCATCACCAGCGACCGGTGCCGGAGCATCGCGGCCACCTGCACGAGGCTGCGGGCGATGTCGGTGGTGCCCGACGGCTGGATCTTCGCGAGCACCGAGAGCACCTGTGCGATCTGCGACCGCCGCGACCGGGCCGGCAGCGAGGCGTGCAGCCGGTCGTCGAACACCATCAGCCCGCAGGGGTCCTGCTGGTGCACCATCAGCCAGCAGAGGGCGGCCGCCAGCGAGATCGCATAGTCGAGCTTGGTGAGCTGCTGCCGGTAGGTGTAGGCCATCGAGGCGCTCGTGTCGACCACGAGGTAGCCGGTGATGTTGGTCTCGGCCTCGAACTTCTTGACGTAGTGCTTGTCGGTCTTCGCGTAGACCAGCCAGTCGATGTCCTTGGGATCGTCGCCGGGGGCGTATTTCCGATGCTCGCTGAACTCGACGGAAAAGCCCTGATAGGGGCTGGCGTGCAGCCCCTGAAGGAAGCCCTTGACGATGAACTGCGCGCGGAGATCAAGCCGCGCGATCTGCCGCACGACCTCGGGCTTCAGGTATTCCTCGACCGCGCGGGCCATCCGCCGAGCCTCCTCGCAGCCGTCACTTCACGAGCTTCGGGATCTCCGGCTCGGGGGTCTCGCGGAGCAGCCGCTCGATGATCGACTCGCTGGTGAGCCCCTCGGCCTGGGCCTGGAAGTTGGTGGCGATCCGGTGCCGAAGCACCGGCACGGCCACCCGGCGGACGTCGTCGAGCGACACGCTGAAGCGGCCGTCCATGGCCGCCATCGCCTTGCCGCCCTGGATGAGGAACTGCCCGGCCCGCGGCCCGGCGCCCCAGTCGACCAGCTCGGCGACGTACTTCGGGGCCTGCGGATCCTTGGGGCGGGTGGCCCGCACCAGCCGGGCGACGTACTTCACCACGTACTCGTTGACGGCCACGCCCGCGACCAGCTTCTGGATGTTGCTGATCGCCCGGCCGGAGAGCACCTTGCGGACCTCCGGTTTCTCCGACCGCGTGGTGGCCATGAGGATCTGCTCCTCCTCGGAGGCCGTCGGGTAGCCGACCTTGATGTTGAACATGAACCGGTCGAGCTGGGCCTCCGGCAGCGGGTAGGTGCCTTCCTGCTCGATCGGATTCTGCGTGGCGATGTTGAAGAAGGGGTCGGGCAGCACGTGGGTGTCCTGCCCCACCGACACCTCCCGCTCCTGCATCGCCTGAAGCAGCGCCGCCTGGGTCTTGGGGGGCGTGCGGTTGATCTCGTCGGCGAGCAGGATGTTGGTGAAGATCGGGCCCTCGACGAACCGGAAGCGGCGGCGGCCGGCCTCGTCCTCCTCCAGCACGTTGGTGCCGGTGATGTCGGAAGGCATCAGGTCGGGCGTGAACTGCACCCGCTTGAAGCCGACGTCGAGGATCCGGGCGAGCGTCGAGACCATCAGGGTCTTCGCGAGCCCGGGCACGCCCTCCAGCAGGCAGTGGCCGCGGGTGAAGATCGCCGCGAACAGCTGCTCGATCACCTCGTGCTGCCCGACGATCACCTTCTGCAGCTCCTCCTGCATCAGCCGGCGGTGCTGCGCGAACTCCACGAGAATCTCGTCGAGCGTCTTGGACTTCGAAGCAGTGGACACGCGGCGATCCTTCGGCGGAGAGCGGTGGGCGACGGTGCGGTTCAGTATCGGGTGTGCCCGTCGGCACGGCAATCGACCGTCGGGCTTCGCGGCGGTGACGCAGGCGGCCCATCCTGCCGCAGCGACCGACCTGCTAGGATGAGCGGTCGTGCCACCGGCGCCGCACGCGGTCGTGCGGAGTCGCCATGGCGCCCACCGGATCCCGCGGCGTGGCCCTATCGTCTTTCATCGGCGCCGGCCGGCGCGGCCCCTGGATCGCAGCGGCCCTCCTGCTGGCCGCCGTCGGCTGGCGGGCGGCCACGGCCGCCCCGCCTCCCGGGCCCCGCGACATTCAGACGGCGGTCGAGAAGGCCCGCGACTACCTGCTCACCCAGCAGCGCGACGACGGCTCCTGGGAGGCGATGCGGTCGACCGACAAGCGGTCGGGAGCCACCGCCCTGGTGATGCTGGCCTTGGCCAACGCGGGGGTGCCGGCCGAGCAGCCGGCGATGCGGCGGGCACTCGCCTGGCTGCGGCAGCAGAATCCGGACGAGACGTACTCCGTCGCCCTGCAAACGATGATCCTCGCGATGCTGGCTCCCGAGGCCGACCGCGTGATCCTCGAACGCAACGTGGAGTGGCTGGAGCGGGCGCAGATCAAGCAGGGGCCAGGTGCCGGCTCCTGGACGTACGGCCAGAGCAACGGCGCGGGCATGGGCGACAACTCCAACTCCCAGTTCGCCGTGCTCGCCCTCCACGAGGCGTCGCGGGCGGGCATCCTGGTCCGCGACGACACCTGGATCCGCGCCCAGCAGTACTGGGTCGCCTGCCACAATGCCGACGGCTCATGGGGCTACACGCTCGGCAACGCCGGCGGGTCGGGGAGCATGACCTGCGCCGGCATCGCCAGCATCTGGATCACCTCGGAGCACATCGGCACGCCCGACGCCCGCGCCGTCCGCGACAGCGTGGCCTGCTGCGGCGGCGGCTCGACGCCGCGCGTGCTCGAGAAGGGCCTCACGTGGCTCGGCAAGCGGTTCACGGTGACGCAGAACGCCGGCACCGGCGGCGAGACCTGGCTCTACTACTACCTCTACGGGCTGGAACGGGTGGGCCGCTTCACGGCCCGGCGCTACATCGGCGAGCACGACTGGTATCTCGAGGGGGCGAAGATGTTCACCGCCACCCAGGACCGCCTCTCGGGAAAGTTCGTCGCCAACCGGATCGAGGATTCGATCGTGGCCACGAGCTTCGCCCTGCTCTTCCTGGCGAAGGGCCGGCGGCCGGTGATCGTGGCCAAGAGCAGCCATGCCCCGGACACCGACTGGAACCGCCACGGCCACGACGTCGCCCACCTCGTCGACTACGTGGAGGCTCGCTGGAAGAAGGACTACCCGGCCGGCCTCTCCTGGCACGTGATCGACACGCCCGCGGCCGGCCAGGACGATCTGCAGCAGGCTCCCGTGCTCTGGATCTCTGGGAAATCCGAGTTCGACCTCGGCCCCGACGCCGGCGGCCGGATCCGCCGCTATCTCGACAACGGCGGGTTCGTGTTCGCCGAGGCCTGCTGCCCGCAGAGCGAGGGCTTCGACCGGCGGCTGCGTCAGCTCGTCGGCGAGATCTTCCCGGAGCCCGAATACCGCCTCCATCTCCTGCCCCCCGAGCATCCCGCCTGGCACGCGGAGCAGATCGTGCCACCGGAGCTGCATCGACCGCTGATGGGCGTCGACTACGGCTGCCGCACCTGCCTGATCTACGCGCCCCCCACCGACCTTGCCGATCCCGGTGCCGCGATGCCGAGCCTCTCCTGCCTCTGGGAGCTCGGCGGCCGGTCGCGGAGCACGCTGCCTCCCGCCGTCGCCCGCGAGGTCGAGGCGGCCCTCGCCATCGGCACCAACGTGCTCGCCTACGCCACCAACCGCGAGCTCAAGAGCAAGGATGCCTTCTTCGGCGTCGTGCCGCCGGAGGATCGCCAGGCCGATCCGATCGTCCGCGGCCAACTGGCGATCGGCAAGCTGCGGCACGCGGG
>JBJTRH010000102.1:0-2003 GCA_046076065.1 Planctomycetaceae bacterium
GGGGGCGGTCGGCACCATCGGCTTGTTAGACCCGGCAAGGCGTGTGTCGCGAGTCTTGCTGCTTCGCTGCTCGTTGTCTACGGCCCATTGCTCGTTGTCCACGGCCCGACGCTCGACAATCCACGATCGGAGCTCGCCACGAGTCGCCCGTCGCTTGTCGTCGGGCGCTCGGTCGCCCCACGCTCTGAGATCGACATCCAACGCTTGCGCGACATCCAGCCACGCAACGCCCGCAGTAAATCGGTCGTCGCCCATGGGCCGTCGCTCACCGCTCACCGCTCACCGCTCGCATCCTGCTGCCCATCTCCCGGTGCTCGTTGTTCGATTCCCCCAAGCCGCCATCCCGTCAGGCATCCGGGTTAGCTCGAAGCGTTCCGGTCTTGCCGCAAGACGGGCATCCCTTCCCCGTTTGCGCCTTGTTGACGCATGCAGGGCAAAACTTATCCTTGCAGTTCTTGCACTGCTGAGTAAGCAGAGCGTGGGCCTTCTTGCAACCTTTGCACAGTCCGTTTTCCATGATGATCCCCTTGCCTGCTGTTATCGCCTGTCCATCGACCGTAGTTCGCCGTCCAGCTTCGCCTATCCGGCCTCCGCCCCGTTGCTGGACGGTTCGTTGTCTAACCTCTCATTCGGCCGCCAATCATCCCCGTATCCCCGTATCTCGCGCGTTACGCCGCCCGCCTTCTGGCGGTATCCCCGTATCTCGCGCGTTACGCCGCCGTGCTCTCCCCTCTCTGTCCTCGCCATCCGTCCAGTGCCGGCAGCTACCCCGCGCACCATTTCCTTCGCTGCTTCGATAACCCCGCGTGCCGCCTCACCACCCGCGGCCCCCGGAGTCCCCCCATGACGCTGATCGAAGCTCTCCGCACCACCCTTCGCCGCCTGCACTACGCCCAGCGCACGGAGGAGGCCTACGTCCAGTGGACGCGCGCCTTCGTAACCTTCCACGGCCGCCGGCACCCGCGGGAGCTCGGCGCACCGGAGATCACGACCTTCCTCAATGACCTCGCGATTCGCCGCCGCACCTCGGCCTCGACGCAGAACCAGGCGCTCTGCGCGTT
The DNA here is from genome assembly GCA_046076065.1 of Planctomycetaceae bacterium. Classification (GTDB taxonomy): domain Bacteria; phylum Planctomycetota; class Planctomycetia; order Pirellulales; family UBA1268; genus QWPN01. The sequence goes on from JBJTRH010000102.1 coordinate 1,062, forward strand.
GGTGTTTCTCTACCGCAAGGTGCTCGACATGGAAGTCCCTTCGCTGGTCGGGCTCGAGCGTGCGCGTCGCCCCACGCACCTGCCCGCGGTGCTCTCTCGCCAGGAGGTGTCGACCTTGCTCGATCGCCTCGAATCGCCCTTCCGCCTCGTCGCCGAGCTGCTCTACGGCGCGGGTCTGCGCCTCTCCGAGGCGCTCTCGCTGCGCGTGAAGGACATCGACTTCGACCGAAGTCAGATCATGGTCCGTCGGGGCAAGGGCGAGCGCGACCGACCCGCCCTCCTGCCGACCCGCGCGCGTGCGGCGCTGCAGGCCCAACTCGCCCTCGTCGCCCACCGTCACACGGCCGAGCTGGTGGCGGGACGCGGCGAGGTCGACCTCCCCTACGCGCTGCGCGAGAAGCTCCCGAGCGCCGCCACGAGCCTCGCGTGGCAGTACCTCTTCCCGGCGTCGCGCCCCTGCGCCGACCCGGCGACCGGCCGTCTCGTCCTCCACCACCTCCACGAGTCGGCCATGCAGAAGGCCGTCGTCGACGCGGTGAAGGCCGCCCGCGTCACGAAGCGCGCCACGAGCCACACGCTCCGCCACTCCTTCGCAACCCACCTGCTCGAAGCTGGCACCGACCTCCGCACGATCCAGACCCTGCTGGGCCATCAGGACGTGCGCACGACGATGATCTACACGCACATCGTCGACCGCGGCCCGTTGGGCGTCGTGAGCCCCCTCGACCGCTGACGGATTCGCGCTCGCAGCCAGCCGCATTGCCACCTTGTTCGAGACTCACGCCGAGGCCCTCCACGGTCAAGCGCTATGTTCGATCGCGCGGCCAGGGGATGATTGTGTCGTCGGCGGAAACGACCGCGCGGTGAGAGCATCAGGGCCGATCCCGCTCTGCGAGGATGGCGTCGACCTCGCAGGCGCCCGGGTCCGCGGCGCCGCACGCG
>JBJTRH010000103.1:0-2025 GCA_046076065.1 Planctomycetaceae bacterium
GAAGTGCGGCGGCATGCTCCAGGCCGATGTCGGCGAGAAAGTCGATGTCGTTCGTGAACCGCGGTTCGCCGTAGGCCATGCTCGCCAGGGAGCCGACGACCCGATACCGAATGGCATGCTGCTCGAGAAACGCAGCCACCAGATGCATCAACTGCGAAGGGTTCAGGTCAGCTTGAGACACGGCTGGCAAGTCCATGACTCAGGCGCACGGCAGCTTCGCGCTCGATGCGGTCGGGGCTCCAATCGGCATGATCTGCAGCCACTGCGGCTCGCAGCACGGTTCTGGCGGCCGTCCACATCCGAAACGCAGCCCGGAGCCGGGCGACCTCTGTGGTACCCGTCAGCACGCGTGCCATGTCGACGTCGATCCGTTCAATGCGATGGCGGATGGCGCGAGGTGTCATCGGGGAGCCCACATCGTTCCGGCCGGACCGAACTGCATCCGTCGTAGTGTCGCTTGCCGACCACCGGGGCGGCAAGGCCTCCGAGCAGTGCGACGAGCAGGAAACCTTCGCACGCGAGCGAAAAGGCTCCGCCGTACGTCAGGCCGTTGGCGGCGGTGGCGTTCACCCCGTCATACTGCGGGCCCCGCGCCGTACAGTCGATCGCGAAGAGCAACGTGCTCGAACCGCGGGCGATGACCGATGCCGCTGTGAACACGCCCGGGCCGCAGAAAGCGGCTGAGGCGAGCCGAATCACGAAGACTTCCTCACGAAACGCTCATCGACCAAAAGTTTGCGGCCGATACTCCCGAACGCTACCCTTTCGGGCAAGTCGGCGGGGCTACTTGCCTGCGCAGGCCTTTCGTCCCGGTGTTTTCACGTGAAGGACCTCTCGCCATGATGCGGATTTCGCTCGATTCTCCGGCCCTGATCGCGGTTCGTAGCTGGCTGGCGGGTGTGGCGGGGCAGCAGTCGGAGCGTGTGGGGCGTGGCCGCCCTCGCCAGGCGGCCCGCCAGACTTACCTGGGAGAACGGCTCGAACCGCGGACGATGCTCGATGCCGGCATGCAGGCGTTGCTTCCCGACCTCGTGGAGGCGAGCGATACCGGCTTCTCGAGCACCGACAACCTGACCTCTGACCGGACCCCGGCCCTGACCGGCAGCGCGGCGGGAGCCGCGAGCGAGGTACGGCTCATCATCGACGGCAAGCGGGTGGCGACTGTGCCGGTCGTCAATGGGGCCTGGAACTACACGGTGCCAGCCGAGGCGGCCCTTCCTGCCGGCAAGCACACGATCGCCGTTCGGCCGGTCGACGCCTCGGGCAAAGCCGGCATCCGCTCCACGCCGCTGGACGTGACGCTTGTCACGGTCTCGCCGGCCACGCCGACGATCAACCTCGGACCGCTGTCGGACACCGGCGTGACGGGAGATGGCAAGACGACCTACGCCACGCCCACATTTCGCGGGATCGTGCAGCCTGGTCGGTACGTGAACATTTCGATCGACGGCGTGCAGGCCGGTCGTGTCAAGAGCGATGCCAAGACCGGTGCCTGGTTGTTCAAGGCGCCGCATCTGGCCAACGGCGTGCACGACGTGACGGCGGTGACGGAAAACTTCGCCGGGCTGCAGAGTTCCGCGACGAGTTTCCAGGTGACGGTCAACGGCCTGCGGACGGTGATGCTCGATGCTTCGGGCGGGCAGAGCGTCGAACTGAAGGCGTCGCATCTGCTCGGCCAGGGATCGCAGGGCTTTATCGTCACCCAGGTTCACAGGGGCACGCTGCAGAAGTGGGTGGCGGCCAGGAATGACTGGGTGACGATTCCGGCAAGGGCGCTGACCAGCTTGGACCCGGCCTCGCTGCAGAAGGCCTCTGCGCTCCGCACGATCTTGTTTACGGACACCGTTCGGTGGACGCCGGCCCGTGGCGATGCCGGCACGGCTCCGGCATTTGCTGTCATGGCGATCGATAGGCTGGGCGGCCTGGTCGCTCCGACCCCGGAGTCGGGCACCGTGCCGGGCAAGCTCGTGAATGCCCAGGTCGCGCCCCTTGCAGGCGGCGTTGGTCAGACGATCACCTGGGAAG
>JBJTRH010000104.1:0-8329 GCA_046076065.1 Planctomycetaceae bacterium
CCGTCACGCCGCAGGCGGCCGCAATCGGCGCCAGGATCAGGCTCGTCTTGTCGCCCACGCCGCCGGTCGAGTGCTTGTCGACCTTGGGGCCGGGAATGTCGGAGAGGTCGAGCACGGTGCCCGAGTGGAGCATGGCATCGACGAGGGCCGCGGTCTCTCGGGGCGTCATGCCGCGCCAGAGGATCGCCATCGTCATGGCCGACCACTGGTAGTTCGGCACCTCGCCGGTGGCGATGCCCCCGACGAGGAAGTGGATCTCGTCGGCGGACAGCTCGCCGCCGTCGCGCTTCCGGCGGATCAGGTCGACGGCCCGCATGCGGTGCTCCTGGACAATGCCGGTCAGTGACGGGCCGACGTGCCGAACTGCCGGTCGCCGGCGTCGCCGAGCCCCGGCACGATGAATCCCACGTCGTTGAGGCCCTCGTCGAGCGCCGCCACATGGATCGCCACGTCGGGCATCGCCTCCGAGAGCTTGCGGATGCCCTCGGGCGCGGCGATGAGCGCGAGAAAGATCAGCCGCGGGATGCCGGCGGCCCTGAGAATCTCGCAGGTGCGGATCGCGGAACCGCCCGTGGCGAGCATCGGATCGACGACGATCGCCAGGCTCGCACCGCAGTTGGCCGGCAGCTTGTTGTAGTACTCCTGCGGGCGGAGCGTGGTCTCGTCACGGTACAGGCCGATGTGCCAGACCTCGGCATCGGGAATCAGCTCGATCAGCCCGTCGGCCATACCGAGGCCTGCGCGGAGGATGGGCACGACCGCGATCCGCTCCGCGATCCGCCGGCCCTTCGCCTCGCCGAGCGGCGTGGGCACGCGGACGTCGCTGGTAGGCACGTTCGCCGTGGCCTCGACGGCGAGCAGCCGGGTGATCTGGCCGACGGCCCGACGAAACTCCGGAGGCTTCGTGGTCGGATCGCGGAGGGCGACGACGTGGTGGGCCACGAGGGGATGCGACGATACCTGGACCCGCGACATGCGACGCTCCCTCCGATTTCCCTGCCGGCGCTGCTGTTCCTGCCGGCGGGGGCGGCATGATCATACGACGGCGGTCGGGAATGTGAATCCACGATCGCGCGGCCTCCGAAGGTAGACTGCGGCTGCGCATCCGAACCGCCTCCCTCCGACGCCCCGAGGCATCCATGGCCCTGCCTACCGACGACATGCTGCTCGCCGCCGCGCGGGCTGCCGGCGCCAACGCCCATTCGCCCTACTCCGGCTGGAAGGTGGGGTCGGCGGCCCTCTTCGCCGAGACCGGCGACACCATCCACCGGGGGGCGAACGTCGAGAACGGCTCGTACGGCCTGACGATCTGCGGCGAGCGATCGGCGATCTTCGCGGGCGTCGTGGCGGGCGGCCGTCGGCTCGTGCGGATCGCGCTGACCTGCACCGACTCGTCGGCCGCACTGGTCGCCAAGATCGCCCCCTGCGGGGCGTGCCTCCAGGTGATCGCCGAGTTCGGCACGCCAAACACGGTGATCGTGATCGACGGTCGCGGGGCGTTTCGCCTCGCCGACTTCCTGCCGCTGCCGTTCGGCGCCGACACGCTCAAGGCGCACGGCGCCGGCTAACCCGGGGCATGGGTCAGCCGCTTCAGCGGCCGACGTCGAGTGCGACGAGCGTGCGGTCGTTCCTGAGGTACAGCCGGCCGCCGGCCAGCGCGGGCAGTGCCCGCAGCGGCCCGCCGCGGGGATCGTCGGCGAAGGGGCGGGCCCGGGCGAGCACCTCGAGCCGCGCGGCGTCGGGCCGCACGAGCATCAGGCCGCCGTCGGTCGTGGCAGCGAGAATCTTCCCGTCGGCGACGAGCAGCGTGCCGTACCCGAAGCCCGCTTCCCGCCAGAGCACGCGACCCGTGTCCGGATCGAGGCAGACGAAGTCAGCCGGGGGCACATCGTCGCGGCCGTCGATCGCATAGAGCCTGCCCGAGACGAGCATGGGCGTGGCGTACTGCGACGCCAGCGAATCGACTCCCTCCCATATGGGCCTCGCCCCATCGGCGTCGAACGCCGCACAGACGCTCCCGATCCCGTACGCCGCGGTGACGAGAAACCTGTCCGCGGCGAGCCGCACGGGCGTGGCCGCGTTGACGGTCGGGCCCCGCTGGCCGAAGGGAAACGTCCAGCCAACACGGCCCGTCGCCGGATCGAGGAGCAGGCACGAGAGCCGCGTGACCACCAGGGCGCGCGTGGCGCCGGCCAGGTCGACCGCGATCGGCGCCGAGTAGCTCGCCCCCTCCCGCGTGCTCGCCCAGAGCGTCTCCCCCGCGGCGAGATCGAAGGCAACGATCCCGGCATCTCCCTCTCGGCCGCCCACGTTCACGATCACCCGACCGCCGACCACCAGCGGCGTGGATCCGGCCCCGAAGTAGCCCTCCTGGGCGTCGAACTCGCGATGCGTGGGCCGCTGCCAGAGCCGCCGGCCCGTGGCGGCGTCGATGCAGGCGAGCATGCCCTGCGCGCCGAAGACGACGACTTTCCCCTCGTGTACGACCGGTGTACACAGCGGCCCGTCGCCGCCGCCGACCTGCGGCACGAACGACGTGGCATGCCCGTCGCGCCAGATCGTCTCGCCCGTCGCCGTATCGAACGCCTCGAGCACCTCGCGGTTGCCGACACGATGAAACAGGAAGCCGCGATCGCCCACGACCGCGACTCCGGCCACGCCGGCGCCGACATCCCGCCGCCACACCCGCCGCGGCCCCCCCGCCGGCCAGGCGTCGGCGAGCCGTTCGTCGGCGGCAGCAACGCCGCTCCGCGCGGGCCCGAGGATCTGCGGCCAGTCGCCCGCGGGTGCGAGCCGCACGAGCGTGAGCATCGCCGTAGCCAGGAGAGCGAGCCGGTGGATCGGCACGACGTGAGCCCGCGCACCGAGGTCCATGCGGGCTCGTTGGGGGGCGTTCACTGCGGCTGGTTCCGCTGGCGGAAGTATTTCAGACCGGGCACGAAGAAGCAGGCTCCGCTCACGAGCCCGAACAGCACGTGCTGCCAGTCGGGCACGAGGCACATCAGGAGCGCCGTCACGAACAGGGCCGCCGCCTGCACGTAGAAGATGCCCGACAGGATGCCGGCCTTCACGAAGAACACGAGGCCGGCGAAGAGGGCGAGCACGGGCGAGAGCGTGAGCACCTCGAGGCCGAGGAGCTGCTCGATCGCGAACAGGAACGTGCTGGCGATCATGCTCCCGCCCCAGACGTGGGCAATCTGCCGCTCGACGGTCGTCACGGGGCCATTGCGGTGTCGCAGGGCCCAGAAGATCGGCGCCCAGAGCGCGAGTCCGCCGCCCCAGAGCACGAGATAGGGCACACGGCTCTGCACCCCCTGCCAGGCGAGCACGTCGGTGATGCAGCACAGGGCGAGCACCACCACCGAGTGCCACATCCAGAGCAGGCCCCAGTTCTCGAGCACCACCGCATGGTGCGTCTCGCGGAACAGGCGGCCCACGACGTCGGCCAGCCCGCCGCGCCGCGCCGCGATCGGCTCTCCGGCGAGCGCGGCGCGGAGGTCGGCGGCGAGATCGCCTGCCGACGCATATCGGAGATCCTGGGGCTTCTGCAGGCTCTTGAGCGCGATCATCTCGAGATCGCGATCGGCCGCGGGGGCGATCGACCGCGGGGCCGGCGGGTCGGCCTCGAGCACCGCCAGCAGCGTGTCCATCGGCGTCGACGCCTGGAACGGGGGCCGGCCGCAGAGCGTCTGGTAGAGGATGGCGCCCAGGCTCCAGACGTCGCTCGAGGGACCGACATCGCCGCGGCTCCCCGCCGCCTGCTCGGGCGACATGTAGCAGGGCGTGCCCAGGATGGCGCCGGTATGCGTCACCGAGTCGGAATCCTCCAGACGCTTGGCGAGCCCGAAGTCGGACACGAGCGGCTCGCCCGTGGCACCGATGAGGATGTTCGACGGCTTCAGGTCACGGTGCAGCACGCCCCTGGAGTGGGCGGCCTGGACGGCGTCGGCGACCTTGGCGAGCAGCCCCGCCGCATCGCGGGGCGGCAGCGGTCCCTGGGCGAGCCGCTTGGCGAGCGTCGTGCCCTCGATGAGCCGCATGCTGTAGTACGGCACCCCGTCGTGCTCGCCGACCTCGAAGATCGGCACGATCCCCGGATGATCGAGGCGGGCGGCCGCCTCCGCCTCGCTGCGGAACCGGGCGAGGTCGACGGGGCTCGCAAGATCGCGACGCAGCAGCATCTTCACGGCCACCGCGCGGCCGAGGCTCCGCTGCTCTGCCCGGTAGACGATGCCCATGCCACCCCGACCCAGCTCCTCGCGGAGTTCGTAGTCGCCGAAGTCGACTGGCAGCGGCGTGGCGCCGGGCATGAACCCGCCGGGTCTGGGCGGACCAGCGACGGAGCCCGACGCTCCGAACGAGCTCGGCAGGGTGGTGTCGGGAGCGGCCCGCGGGTCGGAGCCGCGATCCGGCGGCAGCATGATCGTCGAGGCATCGGCCACGAAGTCGGCCACCGACATCGTGGCGAAGAGCTCGCGGAGATGCGGGGCGAGATCGGGGTGCTCGCCGATCATCGACTCGAGCAGCCGTTGTGCCTCGGCCGGCGGGCACTCGGAGAGCTGCTCGACGAGCAGAGCGAGCGTCTCCTCGCGGTCGGGTGCGAGAACGTCGTCGGCGTGCGGTCGGGGCGCCATGGGTGCAGAGGAGCGGAAGTCGCCAGGGTCGGTGGTCGATCGGTGCGGAGAATGATAGGCGCGCCCCCGTCGGGGGAGGCGTCAGGCCTCGGCCGCGCCCCCCTCGAGGAGGCCTCGCAGCCGCCGCATCGCCCGCAGGTAGCGCATGCCCGCGGCGGGCTTGGTGAGGCCGAGCACCTCGGCCGCCTCGGCGGTGGAGAGGTGCTCGAAATGCCGCAGGAGCACGATGCGGCGGTCGTCGTCGTCGAGCCGCTCCACCGCTGCGGCGAACCGCCGCTCGAGCTCGTGCCAGGTGGCGGCGGCGGCGGGCGTGAGTTCGCGGTCGGCCACGGCCGCGAAGCCGTCGCCCCCGGACGACTCCGCGTCGTGCGTGGCCAGGGGCACCTCGCGGTCGAGGCTGCGGCTGGCTGCCACGCGATGACGACGATGGGCGTCGATCAGGCGGTCGCGGGCCATGTGCCGCAGCCACAGTCGGAATGGCATCGTGGGATTGGCGAGGTAGTCGCCCAGCCGGCGGTTGGCCTCGATCATCACGTCCTGCACGATGTCGCTGGCATCGACCCGCCGCTCGATCACGCGATCCATGCGGTGGTCGATCATCCGCCTGATCGCCGTGCGATGCCGCTCCAGCAGGCGGTTGATCGCATCGGCGTCGCCACCACGAACCCGGTCGAGCAGCACGAGCGTCACCTGGGGTGACCCGGCGATCGACGCGAGGCCGTCGCCGCGTTCATCCGGGCCAGTCGTGGCAGGGTCGCTCGTCACGCTCCCATCCTACCAACGTGTCACCCTCGTGTCGGCCCGAATGGTCGTGACGATCGTAGCGGCTGCGGGGGCTTTTTCAGCCGAAAAAACGCCGTTTTGAGCCGGCCCGGTTCTTTGCCCGGCGCGTTTTCGTGATCCATAATCGCGAGCGGTCAAAGGATCGACCGCCGGCTGCCGCGACCTTTCGCGGTGATTGCGAACGGATGCCCTCGTGCCAGTCGCCCGCCCCCAGCCATCGCGTGGTGTCTGCCGGCTGCTGCGCTCGGCTGCCGCGTGGGGACTCCTCGCGGCGGTGGCGGTTCGGTCGGTGGCCGCCGACACGGCGCCCGTGGCTCCGGAACCGCCCGATGCGGCGATGCTGGCCGCGGTGCCTCACGAGGATCTCGCCGCCCGGGCCACGGCGCTGGTTCATCAGGGGCGGTGGGCCGACGTGGTGGGCATATGCGAGACCGCGGCCCGCAAGGGCACGCTCGCACCGTCGCTCCGTCACCAGTACGACCTCGCGAAGCTGCACTGCGACGTCGCCCGCCGCCACTCCGAGCCCGCGTTTCGCACCCAGATCGCCGCCCTCCCGGAGGCCGATGCCCGCCGGGTGTACTCCGAGGTGCTGTCGCGGATCGAGTCGCACCACGTCGACACCCCCGATTTCCACAGGCTTCTCGACCGTGGGCTGCGGTCGATCGACGTGGCCCTCGACGAGCCCGCCTTCGCCGCCGCCTATGGCGGGCAGGCTTCGGCCGAGCGGCGGGCGCTGTTTCACGAGCAGGTCACGCGGATCGCCACCAGCCGCGGCGTGTCGTCGCGAGCCGACGCCGAGGCCATGGCCGCATGGGTGGCCCGGGCGGCCGACTCGATCCTGGGCATTCCCTCGGCGGTGACGCTGATGGAGATGGCGGCGGCCGCGGTCGGCGGGCTCGACGAATACTCTGCGTTTCTCACCACCGGCCAGCTCGACGACCTCTACGCCCAGATCGAGGGCAACTTCGTGGGCCTCGGCGTGGAGCTCAAGACCGCGCCCGATGGGCTCCTGGTGGTGCACGTCATCCCGGGCAGCCCCGCGGAGCGGGCCGGCATCCGGGCCGGCGACCACCTCGTGGGGGTCGGCGGTCGGCCGATCGGCGGGATGAGCGTCGACGAAGCCGCCCACCTCCTGCAGGGTCCGGAAGGATCGCTGGTCACGCTCGCCATCCTCCGGGCTCCGGCTCCCGCCCGGGCGGTCACGGTCCGCCGCGAGCACGTCGAGGTGCCGAGCGTCGAGCAGGTGAGGATGCTCGATACCGCGGCCGGCATCGCCGGACTGAAGCTCACCTCCTTTCAGAAAACCACGGCGGCCGATCTCGAGGCCGCCCTGCGACGGCTCGATTCGGCCGGCATGCGGGCTCTCGTGATCGACCTCCGGGGCAATCCCGGCGGACTGCTCTCGGCGGCGGTCGACGTGGCCGACCTGTTTCTCGATCGCGGCCTCGTGGTGGCCACGCGGGGCCGCAGCCCCGACGAAGACTTCAACTACTCCGCGGGGCGTCCCGGTACCTGGCGGGTGCCGCTGGTCGTGCTGATCGACGGCGACTCGGCCAGCTCGAGCGAAATCTTCGCCGGCGCGATCCGCGATCACGCCCGCGGCACCATCGTGGGGTCGCGGAGCTATGGCAAAGGCTCGATCCAGGGCATCTTTCCCCTGGAGTCGGCCGGCGTGGGCATGCGGCTGACCACCGCGAAGTTCTTCTCGCCGCGCGGCCTGCCCTACAGCGGGCACGGTGTCGATCCCGACGTGCAGGTCCACGCGGTGGCGAAGCCCGCCGACGGGATAACGCTGCCCGCCGCGGCCGACTCGGCCCTGTCGGCCGCGACCGACGCCGCCCGCCGCCTCGTGGCCCGGCAGCCGGCTCGTCCCACGACCAGGTCGACGGCCGCCCGTTGAGCGACACCGATGCGATGCCCGGCCCGGGCCGCTTGAATCAGGCGGGGTGGGTCGATAGTCTCAACGACCGTGTAACTCGATGGTCCGACGCTGAATTCTTCTGGCTGCGACGGACCGACCCGGATCCCTGTGGCCTCGCGTGTGAGCGGACACGCGTGACCCCGATCGGCTATTGTTTGTCGGCACTGACCGACCAGCAGCCAGACTCCCTGCCCGTCATCCATCCTCCCTCAAGCAAGGATTCTCCATGACCAACGCCCGCTCGAGCGCCATCGCCGCGATCAACAGCTACAAGCCGTCCGGCCAGGCCTGGAACTTCCGCGAGACGCCGACCAGCGAGATCTTCGGCTCCAACGTCTTCAGCGACGCCGTGATGAAGGACCGCCTGCCGAAGAGCGTCTACAAGGCGCTGCAGGCCACGATCAAGCAGGGCAAGCCGATCGATCCGGGCATCGCCGACGCGGTCGCCCTCGCCATGAAGGACTGGGCGATCGAGAAGGGGGCCACGCACTACGCCCACGTCTTCTATCCGCTCACCGGCCTCACCGCCGAGAAGCACGACAGCTTTCTCACGCCCACCGGCGACGGCGACGCGATCGCCGAGTTCTCCGGCAAGGAACTGATCCAGGGCGAACCAGACGCCTCGAGCTTCCCGTCGGGGGGCCTCCGCGCCACCTTCGAGGCCCGCGGCTACACCGCCTGGGATCCGACGAGCCCCGCCTACATCCTCGACAACCCCAACGGCACCACGCTCTGCATCCCGACCGCCTTCTGCTCGTGGACGGGCGAGGCCCTCGACAAGAAGACGCCGCTGCTCCGCTCGATGCAGGCCGTCGACAAGCAGGCCCGCCGGGTGCTGGCCCTGTTCGGGCACAAGGACGTCGGCCAGGTGACGGCGTCGGCCGGTCCCGAGCAGGAGTACTTCCTGATCGACCGCAACTTCTTCTTCGCCCGGCCCGACCTGACGATGACGGGCCGGACGCTGTTCGGCGCCAAGCCGCCGAAGGGGCAG
>JBJTRH010000105.1:0-6480 GCA_046076065.1 Planctomycetaceae bacterium
GTGCGGCGATCACGGCCGGAGGTTGGAGCTGCTTCCGTCGGCGATTGCGGGCATGCGGTGCGGAGAAGCGACGTGGTGAATGAGTCCGTGGAGCCGCTGGGGATGCGGGTGCTGATCCGCAAGGATGAAAGCCGCCACACGACCCGCGGCGGCATCGTGCTGCCGGATCAGGCCGAGATCCCCACGATCACCGGCCGCGTGGTCGAGGTGAGCCTGCAGGTCGAGCGCGACGCCGACTTCCCGATCGAGAAGTACGACAAGGTGCTCTTTCATCCCAAGAACTCGATCCCCGTGGACTTCGAGCAGGACAACCTCCTCTACGTGGTGCCGATCGAGGACGTGGTGGCGGTGTTCCGCCGCGACGACCAGCCCCGGCCGCGGCGGCGGGCCAAGCCCGGGCACGAGGACGGCACCCAGGAGTGAGTTGGCGCGCGACCAGCGCCGCGAGCCGGTGGGGCGATCGGCGCAGTTGGCGTCGCGGCAGGCGGCGCCTCGGTCCGGTCAGCCGGGCGTGACCACCTGAAACCGGCGGTGCTTGAGCGTGCGGGCGCCGATCTGCGTCGCGGCATCCATCGTCAGCGAGTTGGTGCCGATGCCGCCGTCGAGGAAGACGGTCGCCGCCCGCAGGTTCTTGACCCCGAGCGAGTCGTCGCCGGCGCCGAGGCGGATCACAAGGTCGCCTCTCACCTCGAGCGCATCGATCTGGACGGCATCATCTCCCACCCCGGTGTCGATCCTGACCATGCGACCGACGGTGGCGGCGAAAATCGAAACCTGGTCGCTTCCCGCGCCGGTGGTGACGGCCACGTCGCCGAGCACCTTGACGGTGTCGCCGGCATCGGATTGATAGAATCCGACCTCATCCGCCCCGCGTGCGCCCGTGCCGATGCAGGCATCTTCACGGATGGTCACGTCGCCGATGAGCGTGACGGTGTCGCCGCCGTTGCCGCCCGCGTAGGCGAGGGTACCGATCGCCGCAGGAGTGGTCGACGCGGCCGCCACGAGCATCCAGTTCTCGCCGTCACCCAGCACCGCCGACACCGTCTCCGCGACCGACGCATTGCCGATCACCGCGAGGTCGTTGGCAGCGGCCCCGATCACGAGCACGCCCCCTCCGATATGACTGGGTGTCGACTCGCTGCCGATCAGGATGCCATTTCCGGTGTCCGCCGGGCCCAGTCTCACGACGACCCGACCACCGATCTCGCCCGCGATTCCGACCGAGTCGTTGCCCGCGCCGGTCATCACCCGCAGGCTGCCTGGGATGGTGAACGTCGCGACGCCGCCGACGACCCCATCGATCATCGCCTGCACGGCCATCACGTCGAACGGTGCGGCGGGGTCCTCGAACCACGTCTCGGGCGTGGTAGCCAACGCGGTGAACTGCCTCTGGCTGGCGTAGTCCGCGGCGCTGTTGTCGAAGCCCACGGCATCATCCCCGCCGCGAAAGTTCGCGATGATCGACGTGACGGCCCCGTTCGTGACAAAGGCGGTCGTCTTTCCGTTGATGGTCGTGTCGATGCCGACGACGGCGATCCGTCCGCCGGCAGCCGATGCCACCATGACGTCATTGGCCAGATTGTCGCCGCTGAGCCGCAGCGTTGACCCGACCATCTCCGCCGTGACGTTCCCGGCGAGGGGCAGCCGTCGCTCCAGCTCCTCGACGCGCATCGTCGTACGGAACGCCCTTCGGGCAAAGCGGCGCGGTCTCTCGAGTCGTGTCATGGCTTGCTCCCTGCAGGGTGAGAAGATGGACGTGGTGAGGGGATTGACGTGGCCGACCGGCTCACAGACACGGATGTACCGTCGTCGATGCAAGGCGGCAACGCCAAAAACGTCAGTGATGATCGACTGTCTGCCGACGAGGCCCGGCGGGCGAGGGCCGCCGGGATACCCGAGCATCAGGCAAAGCCACCTTCCGGTATCGCCGCGGCCTCGCTAGGGTCTCGACGTTTCGGGCCACCATCTCGACGTGGCTCGGAGTCTCCCGGGAGCACGCCGTCATGTCCGCCGCCCGTCTGGTCGTGATCGCTTGCGTTTCGTGGTGCACCGTGTCGATGCCGGCCGTCGCCCAGTCGTTCGGCCCCACGTCGACGGAGGCTGCCGGCACCGCCGTGGCTTGGCCTTCAGGTCCGCCGAGCCGGATCTACGTGCTCCCCTTCACCATGGACCCGGCCCTGCAGGAGGAGCTCCGTCAGCAGGCGTCGTCGGGGCTCGTGCCCCAGGGGCCGGTGCGGCAGATGATCGCGTCGCGGCCGCGGGTGGTGGACATGGTCACGGGCTACGATCGCACCGAGCCGCCGGGCGTGGGCGTGGCGCGGCTCGTGGCCGAGGAGCTGGCCCGGTCCGGATGGCCGGCCGTGTTCTGGGCCGAGCCATCGCCGCCGCCGGCAGACGGCTGGCGGATCACCGGGCAGGTCGTGGGACTCGACGAGGGCAGCGCGGCGGCCCGCAACGTGGTCGGGTTCGGCGTGGGCAACAAGCACGTCGGCATCGACGTCATGCTGTCCGACCCGAACACCGCCGGTGGACGGCCCTTTCTGATCCTCGACAGCTCCGACAAGGGCCGCATGATGCCGGGCACGGTGGCGGTGGGGGCCGTGGCCGGGTTCAATCCGGCGGTGATCGTGGGCAAGCACGTGGTTTCGAACAGCGGCATCGCCGACGTCACGCAGCAGCAGCGGCTCGCCGACGAGATCGCCGGCACGATCGCCGAAGGCGTGAACGAGCATGCGACGGGCCGCCGCTGAGACCACGGCTCAGAGTGCCAGGCAGGCGTAGGCGGCGAGCGACGCCGCTGCGGGCAGCCACCAGCGGAGCCTGAGCCGCGGCAGCAGGGCCTGTGCCGCGACGGCCGCGACCATCACGACCGCGGCCGCCGCCAACTCGATCGCCAGAACCCGGCCCGACGCCTGTTGCACCACGCGGGCGAGCAGGAAGGCCGCAACCACGCCGCCGGCCGCCGCGACGCCGGCCGGTGACGTCGCCGCGGGCGTCGCGAGAAGCGCGGAGGTGGCGAGCAGCATCGAGTAGGGGAAGAACAGCTCCCGATTGCCGGTGAGGCGGGCTGCCGCGAGCCAGCCGACGGCGGGCAGGGCGGCGACGATCGCGGCCGGCTCGAATCCGGCGAAGACGTGGGCCACGCAGGCCACGGCGGCAACGGCCGCCCACGCGGGGCCCCCACACGCATGGGCGACGGCGAGAATCACCACCTCCACAAGGATGAATGCGGCCACGCGCATGCGAGCGATCCCGAGCGTGGCTCGTCAACCTGTCCGGCGGTGGCGACGACGAGCGGATGTGAGGGCGACAGCCGCGGCGACGAGCGGCCACGTCGCGGGCTCCGGCACCGCGGCAACGCCCGCGTCGCTCGAGCCGAGCTGCGAGAACGCCGGTCCGCTCGCGGCGTTGTAGCCGCCGGCGTCGTAGAGGCCCGTGGCGAAGAAGTCGGCGACGTCGAGGATGTCGACGATCCCGTCGTAGCCGAAGTCGCCCTCGATCCAGCTCGCGGCTTGGCCGGTGTCGAACCTGCCAAACGCGAGGAAGTTGGAGGCGTCGAGGATGTCGAGTACCCAGTCGACGTTGGTGTCGCCCGGTGCCGCATAGGCTGCCAGCAGGGAGCCGTCGCCGTTTTCGACCCAGCCGACGGCGCGGGGCACGCCTCGGGCGACGTCGGCCGCCGCGGCCATGGAGCGGATGCCTGGCCCGGTCCACGAGCCGCCGGCGCGTCCGGCGACGAGGTCGGCGATCAGCGCGACCTTCGTGATGCCGCCCGCCGCCACCGTCACGCTGCCGACGCCGAGATCGAGGGCGCCCCCCGCCGTGTCGGAGATCGTGAGGCTCACGAGGCTGCTCGCCGAGGGGCCTTCGGTGCCGAGCTGCACGGTGCCCTGTGTCACGGCCAGGGCCGCGTTGTCGAGCAGCGGCACCGCCATCGACCCCGAGCCGGTCTTGGTGATCGTGCGGCCGGACGCCGTGATGCCCCCCGTGAAGGCCACCGCCGCAGAGCCGCCCGCCACAGTGACGGTCGCAGAATCGGCGAACACCACGGGCGCGGCGACGACGTGGCTGCCGCTGGCCACGGTGAGCGTCGCGAAGCCGGAGAGGGCGTCGAAGGTGAGCGATCGCGAGCCCGAGAGCACGTAGCCGTGGGGGCTGTCGAGCGTGAGATCCTGCACGCTCAGCGGCACGTCGAGCGTGACCGTGCGGCGGGCGGCGATCACGGACCCGAAGGTGGCGATCGACCATGCCGACGTGGGCCGCTCACCCCGCCAGTTCATGAAGTTTGCCGCCCCGCCGTTCGCATCCGGATACCAGACGGCCTGGGCGGAGAGCGAGTTGAGATAGTTCTCCAGGTTCGTGTAGCCGTTGCCGGCCACGGAGCCGTTGTTGTCGGCCACGTTCGGGTTCGTTCCCCGCTTCGACTCCCAGGCGTTGGGCATGCCGTCGCCATCGGTGTCCCAGCCCGCCGGCCTCGTCGTCATGCTGCCGCTCGTCAGCGCGGCCCACTCCGCGGCATCGGGCGCGGTGATCGGAGCGGTGCCCGTGAACGTGAGCACGGTGTCGACGATGCGGCGGTCGATCGGGCTCCGGTCCCAGGGCATGGCCCCGGCCGTCGCGACGGCCTTCGCGTAGGCGTCGTCGGCCGACAGGGGCGTGGCGTCGGGATAGGCGAACCGCGTGGCCTGCCGGTCGGCGGCTGTGAGCGCCGTGTAACTTCCGCTCAGGGACTGCTGGAACATGCCCCAGCCGGTGTCGGTGCCGTCGCGGATGATCGTGTAGTTGGAGTCGATCTTGTTGCCCGACTGGTAGATGCTGACGTCGAGCGGCGACGCGTTCATCTCCTTGAGAAACGCCGTGTTGCGCCGCGTCGGATTCGAGGAGTTGTTAACGGGCACGGGGCCGGCGACGAGGTAGTTGCCGACGTAGTTCATGTTGAGCACCTGGACCGTCGAGTTGGCGCCGGCGATGTAGCCCGCCCGGTCGGCCCAGTTGTAGATGACGTTGTTCTGGAACTCGAAGTCGAGCGTCATGCCGTTGTACGTGCCGGGCCGTGGATTGCGGCTCTGCTGGTCGGCGAACAGGTTTTGGTTGTAGGAGATTCGCGAGTTCACGGTGGGGCGGATCAGGGCTCCATAGGCATGGCTGGCCGTCAGCGCCTCGGCGAGGATCGAGTTCTGCACGGTCACGTTGGTGGCGGTCTGCGTGGCGCTGATCACCTCGTCCTCGCTCCAGCAGCCCGAAACGTTGCTCACGTAGATGTCGTGCGTGTTGCCGGTGCCCTGGATGCTGAGCGAGTCGGCCCCGGCGCCCGTTCCCTTCCGGAGGGCGACGTGCTGGAAGATGATGTCGTTCGTGGGCGTGGCGGCGTTGTTGCCCGTGATCTGCACGGTGTTGCCGATGATGGTCACGAGACTCGGGGCGGTCTGCCCGGCGACGGTGACGTTGCGGATGTCCTTGAGGTCGAGCGTGGCGACCGTGCCCTGGGAGAGGTCGATCGTGCCACCGACGTCGAACACGATCGTCCGCCCGCCTGCCGGCACGTTCTTGTAGTACAGCCCGTAGAACAGCGACCCAGGGATGGCGTGGGCCGGATCGTTTGCCAGGGTGGTCACGTGGTAGACGTCGCCGCCCCGTCCGCCGGTCGAGTTCGCGCCGAACCCGGTGGCGCCGGGCACCGCCGGCACCGCCGGTGCGGGTGTGGCCAGGACGCCGACCGCCAGGGCGACCGCGGCCAGTGCGACCGCGGCACGGCGAGGGCGACGATCGGGCTGTTGCGGGCCAGGGGACATGTCCATCACGATACCGCCGGTGTCGGTCCGCGTCGCGTGGCGGAACGGCCAATCCCGCCCCGCCGCCAGCCCGCCTGCGATAATGGGGCCGGTTGGAATGGGACTCCGACCGCGTTCTCTCCCCAGCCTTTTCGGAGTCGCACCCATGCCCCCCGCCATGCCCCGCCGGCTGCCGCTCGACGGTGTCCGTGTGCTCACCCTCGTGGGCGACGACTACGAGGATCTCGAACTCTGGTATCCGAAGCTGCGGATCGAGGAGGCCGGCGGGCACGTGACCGTGGCCGGAGTGGCACAGGGACACATCTATCACGGCAAGCACGGATACCCCTGCCGCAGCGATGCCGCGCTCGGCGACATGGAGGCCGCCGACTTCCACGGGATCGTGATCCCTGGCGGATGGATGCCCGACGCGCTGCGGCGCGACGCGAAGGTGCTGGCGATCGTCCGCGAGTTCTCCGCCACGGGCAGGCTGGTGGCCGCGATCTGCCACGGCGGCTGGATCCCGATCTCCGCCGGCGTATATCGCGGCGTACGGGTGACCGGCAGCCCGGGCATCCGCGACGACCTGGTCAACGCCGGCGCGATCTGGGAGGACACCCCCGTCGTGGTCGACCGGCATCATGTGACGAGCCGTCGACCGGCGGATCTTCCGGCTTTCATGGCGGCGATCGTCGACCTGCTCGCCGGC
>JBJTRH010000106.1:0-12088 GCA_046076065.1 Planctomycetaceae bacterium
CTCGATCCCGCTCACGCTGGCGATCATCGAGGGCCTGCTCGTGGCGGTGGGCGACCAGCGGTACGTGATTCCCACGCTCTCGGTGGTGGAGACGTTCCGTCCCGAGCCCGGGCGGGTCGCGGTGGTCCACGGCCGCGGCGAACTCGTCGAGGTGCGGGGGCGGCAGGTGCCACTCCTGCGGCTGGGGCCGCACCTCGGCATCGCGGGCACGGTGTCCGACCCGACGCACGGCATCGTGGTGGTCGTGGAGTCGGGAAGCGAGAGCCGCTGCCTGCTCGTGGACGGGCTGATCGGCCGGCAGGAGGTGGTGATCAAGAGCCTCGGCGACATATTTCCCCAGCGGGCCGGCTTCGCGGGCGCGGCGATCCTCGGGGACGGTCGCGTGGGGCTGATCCTCGACACCGCCGCGCTGGTCCGGCTCAGACCGACGACGACCCCGGAGGCTGCGGCCTGAACGGCCGACGGACACACCATGCACGCTCCCGCTCCGGCTCCCGACGGCACGCCCGCGCGCCCCGCGCTGGCACAGGCCGGCAAGTACCTCACGTTCCGGCTTGCTGGCGCGGTCTACGGCCTGCCCGTGCTCGCCGTGCGAGAGATCATCCGCCTGCTCCCCATCACCCCGGTCGCCGCGATGCCGGCCCACGTCCGCGGCGTGATCAACCTCCGCGGCAAGGTGATTCCGCTGGTCGATCTGCGGACGCGATTTGGCCTCGTCGCGACGCCGGATAACGACCGCACCTGCATCATCGTGGCGCAGGTGGCGGCACCCGCGGGGAGCCGTCTCTATGGCGTGATCGTCGAGGGCGTGGAGGAGGTGGTGGCGTTCAAGGCCGACGACATCGAGCCGACGCCCGACTTCGGCGGCGCGGTCGACGTCCGGTTCATCACCGGCATCGCCACCGCGGGCGCCGCGCTGACCACGCTCATCGACCTCGACACGATCGCGGCCGCAGACTTCGCGCTGGCCGAAGCGGCTGATCGGCCCACCGCATGACCACGCCACTCCTTCCCCACCGCAGCCTCGTCGCCTTCGCCGTCGCCGCCCTGTCGGCAGCGGCGCTCGCGATCGGCACACTCGCCGCCGGCGTGGGCACCAAGACACTCCCGCACACCACTGCCGTGCTCGCGGTGGTCACGCTCGCAGCCGTGGCGCTCACCGCGGCGTCCGCCCGCAGCCTGCACCGCAGGCTGGGCGAGCTGGCCGCCGCCGTGGAGGGTACCGCGGCGCTGACGACCTCCACCGCCCGGCAGGTGCTCGAGGCCGGCCGGGCCGTCGCCACCAGCTGCGGGGCGCAGGGCTCGTCGGTGACCGAGACGGGCGCTGCGCTCGAGCAGATCTCGGCGATGATCCGCAGCACGGCCGACAACGCCGCCCAGGCCAAGGACCTCGCCGCGCAGGCGCGGTCCGCCGCCGCCGCGGGAGCCCTGACCATGGCCGAGATGACCGGCGCGATGCAGGCGATCGAGGGCTCGAGCGGCGAGGTGGCCAAGATCGTCAAGCACATCGACGAGATCGCCTTCCAGACCAACATCCTCGCGCTCAACGCGGCCGTTGAGGCCGCGCGGGCGGGCGAGGCCGGCGCCGGCTTCGCCGTGGTCGCCGACGAGGTGCGTTCGCTCGCGCAGCGGAGCGCCGCCGCGGCCCGCGAAACGGCCGAGAAGATCGACGCCGCGATCGCGAGCAGCCAGCAGGGATCCGCGACGTGCGGCCGGGTGGCGGCATCGCTGGGCGAGATCGCCGCCAAGGTGACGGCGGCCGACGGGCTCGTGGCCGAGATCGCCACGGCCGCCCGCGAGCAGGCCCAGGGCATCCGCGAGATCGGCATCGCGATGGCCCGCATCGACGCATCGACCCAGGAAACCGCCGCGACCGCGGAGCGGGCGGCAGCAGCGGCGGCCGCCCTCGCAGCCACGTCAGACGCCTGGCGCGATCATGCCGCCGGCGGCGCGGCGGACGGCGATCCCAGTCGCCCCACCGACGCGGCGCCCACGGCGGCGAACCCACCGCGGACACCCGCCACGCCCCGACCGACGCGGCTGCGTCGGCCGCCGGGTCGCGGCCCCCTGATTCCGATGCCCGGCGATCAAGCCGCCACGTCCGACGCCGAGGAGCGTCACTTCCGCGACTTCTGACCGCGTCCGCCGACCACGCTTGGCCAGCCCACCATGCCGTCTCCCGACCTGGCCCTCTCCCCCCGCGACTTCGACTTCCTCGCGAGCCTCGTCTACGACCGCAGCCGAATCTGCCTCGGCCGGGAGAAGCAGCCGCTCGTGGCGGGGCGACTGGCCCGCCACCTCCGGTCGCTGGGCTGCGCGGGCTTCGCCGACTACTGCGCGCGGCTCGCCGCCCCGGCCGGCGCGGATGAGATCGACGTGGTGATCGACCTGATCACCACGAATCACACCCACTTCTTCCGCGAGCGCGAGCACTTCGAACTGCTGTCGCGGCAGCTGCTCCCGACCCTCGCCGCCCGGGCAGCGAAGGATGGGCGGCCGCTGCAGATCTGGTCGGCCGCGGCCGCCTCGGGCGAGGAGCCGTATTCTCTGGCGATCGCGGTCGCCGAGTTCGCACGGTCGCGGCCGCTGCCGGGCTGGCGGGTCTATGCCTCCGACATCTCGCGGCGGATGGTCGAACGCTGCCGGCTGGGGATCTACGAGGCCGGCAGGGTGGAGCTCCCGGCGGCCGACTGGCTGCCCCGATACTTCCGCCGCGGCTTCGGCCCGCGGGAGGGATACTATCGGGTGAAGCCCGAGCTTCGCCGCGCCGTGACGGTCGAGGCTGCCAATCTCTTCCAGCAGGCGTATCCCGTGCCCGCCGACCTCGACATCGTGTTCTGCCGCAACGTGATGATCTACTTCGACGCCCCCTCGCGGGCAGACCTCGTGAACCGGCTGTACGAGCAGCTCGCTCCCGGAGGCCATCTCGTGATCGGGCACGCGGAGAGCCTGCTCGGACTGCGGCACCGGTTCCGACAGATTCGTCCCAGCGTGTTCCTGCGGCCGTCGTGATCTCCGCTCCCCGGCATGCCCGATGACACTCCCCTCCCCCCGCCGGCTCCGCGTGCTCGTCGTCGACGACTCGGCGCTCGTCCGCAAGGCGATCACCGACGCACTCTCGGCCGACCCCGAGATCGAGGTGGTGGGCTCGGCGTGCGACGCCTACGTGGCACGGGAGAAGATCGCCCGGCTCGATCCCGACGTGCTGACGCTCGACCTCGAGATGCCGCGAATGGACGGCCTGACGTTCCTGCGGATCCTGATGCAGCATCATCCGCTGCCGGTCGTGGTCGTGAGTTCGCTGGCGCAGGCCGGCTCGCAGGCGGCGCTCGACGCGCTCGAGGCCGGCGCGGTCGACGTGCTGGCGAAGCCCGACGGCACGATGTCGATCGGCACGCTCGGCGAGCGGCTGGCGTTTCACGTCAAGGCGGCGGCCCAGTCGGCCCGGTTCCGCGCTCGCCGACCGGCGGCAACGCCAGCGCCCCCTGCCGCGGCCCCCGTCGTTCAGGCCGCGACAGCGTCCGTGAAGCCCGGCGATCGGCAGCTCATCGTGATCGGCGGCTCGACCGGCGGCATCGAGGCCCTGCGGACGCTCGTGCCGCGATTCCCCCGTGGCATGCCGCCGATCGCGATCGTGCAGCACATCTCGCCGCACTTCTCGCGGGCCGTGGCCGAGCGGCTCGACGCGATTTCGAGCCTCGACGTCCGCGAGGCCGGCCAGGGCGATGTGCTCGCGCCCGGCATGTGCGTGATCGCCCCGGGCGACGCCCACCTGGCGCTCGAGTTCTCGGCGGGCGTCTACCGCACGCGGCTGCTCAAGACGCCGCCGGTCCACCACTGCCGGCCCGCGGTGGACGTGCTCTTCCGGTCGGCAGCCGAGGCCGGCGGCGACCGGGTGGTGGCCGCGCTCCTCACGGGCATGGGAAGCGACGGCGCCATCGGCATGGGGGCGATCCGGGCCGCGGGCGGCGTTACGATCGCGGAGCACGAGTCGACGTGCGTGGTCTACGGCATGCCGCGGGCCGCAATCGAGGCCGGCGCGGCGGAGCAGGTGCTGCCGCTGCCGACGATCGCCGACGCGATCATCGACGCCGTGTCCCGCCACGCGGCACGCTGACCGCCGCGGCCCCGCGAGCCGTCGACGCCCTCGGGCGAGGCACGACGCGGAGTGGTCGTCAGCGAGTCAGCGGAGCGGACGGACTCCCCTGCCGGGCCTGGGCATAGATCGACGTGCGGGCGGCGCTCGTGGCCACGGGTGCAGCCGCGGCGGGCGGTGCCGGCGTGTCGGGGCTCTGGCCACGGGTCGTCGCCGCCCACGAGGCGACAGGAGGCGGAGTCGCGGCGGCGAGCGACGCGGGCGGCGCCGGGCAGCCCTGCTTCACCCAGTCGAGCCACACGTGCTGCATCTGCGCCACCGTCGGCACGCCGTAGTGCTTCTGGAGCGCCGCCGACCAGTTGTCGCTGGCGAGCCCGTCGGACACGAACGACACGTACTTGTGGCGGCCGCCCCGCTCGATGAGGTAGCGGGCCAGCGAGTAGCCCTGCGAGTAGAGGGGCAGCACGTCGGCCGGATACTCCTTCATCGCGAACATGTCCGGAAAGGCGATGCCGCGGCCGGTCGTGAGAAACTCCATCAGCAACCGATGCTGCCGGGCCCGCTCCACGGGGTGCTCGACGGTCGTGCAGGCCCCCTCGTCGGCCCAGCGGGGCAGCGGACGGCGAAAGTAGCTCGCGAAGATCGTGTGCGTGATCTCGTGGGGCAGCACCGAGTCAAGGATCCGCTCCTCGCTGCCCTGGATCGTCATCGTCCAGTTGAAAACCTCGCCGCGGTCGAACACGAAGCTCGTGGCTCCGCCGGCGCCGAGGTGCGGCGCCACCTGGCCGTGATCGGGCAGGGGCGGCTCCACCGGGGCAGCGGGCTACCGGTCCATTCCACCGCCAGCGACTGCCGATACTGCTCCGCCGCATCGCCGATCTTGCGGGCCAGCGAATCGGTGGGCGCCTCGACCACGAAGTTCGCCGTCCGATACCCGGCCGCAGTGGCCGTCCCCGCGGCACCGAGCGTCGCGAGGCCGATCCAGAGCGACAGGGCGACGGCCGCGCAGCGGCGGCCGGTGCGGAACAGTCCTCTCAGCATGCGATTCCTCGCCTCCATGCGCTGCAGTCGACGTGCCGGGATCCTTCCCGGGATGAGTCACGGGCGGCGGACGGTAGCGGCGGCCCCGGCGGGCGGCCAGACCGCTTTGGGGGCTTGCCGGGTTCGCCTTCCTTGCCGCGCCGGGCGACCGATTGGCCGTCGACCGCGGCCTGCGTCAGGCCGGCGGGAGCGCCTGCGTCGACGCGTCGGCCGAGGCGGTGGCCGCGGCCGTGTCGACCGGCCCACCGCTCGGGCGCGGCCGCAGCCGCACGACCGCGGTGAGGCCGCCGACGGCGAGGAGCGTCCACCCCGGAAGGGCGGGCCGAAGCCATGCCACCCAGGCCAGGCCTCCACCGAGTGTCACCCATGGCCAGACCGCGCGGAGCAGGCCGCGAGCGTCGAGCAATCGCTGGGCCTTCATGCCCCACGCGGCGGCCAGCACGGCGAGGATCGCCAGGGTAGCGCCCCCGCGGGCGGCGGTACTCGGATCACCGACGCGCGCAGCGCGGAGCGTGAGCCCCCGGTCCCCCGCCCCGACCGCGAACAGCCTCCGCTCCACCGTGGTCATGGCAAAGGCACGGTCCCACGCCGACTCGAGCGCCGGCGGCTCGCCCTCGTCTCGCCGCCGGGCGAATGCGGCCAGCCGGCCGCTCTCCGGCCCCGCCACGTTCTCCAGCGCCCGCTCGAACACCGTGGCCATGCGCTGCCGCGCCGCGTCGCGTCGGCCCGCCCACGCCACGATGTCGAGCGGCTCCGAGTCGCCCACGAGCTGCATCGGGATGCCGGCCGGGGCGTCGATCGACCACAGCACCTCGCGGCTGCCCACACCGTCGATTCGCGGCGGCTCCACGAGGATCACGTCGCCGCTGGCCGGACGCCCGGCCACGTCGCCGGCGAACACGACAAGCATCGTGCGCGGCCAGCGGATGTCGTGAAGCGACACGCTCCATCCGTCGTTGGCGACCGGGACGGCCCGCGCCTCGCGGCCGTCGATCAGGATGTCGAAGACCCGCATGCCGGACGGCATCCGGAGCATCACGTCGCGGGTCGCCGTCGCGAGGTCGAATCGTGCCAGGCCCCAGAGTCGGCCGCGGCCGTCGAGCGCCACGTGCACCATCACCGAGTCGAGCGATGCGCCGAGCGGATCGCCGGGGCCCGACGACGCAACGCCGGCGTCTCCGAAGGTACCGCCCCGTTCGCCCGACTCCCTGACGCTCACCGTCGCCACCGGGCCGGGCTCGCCCGCCGCCACCTCGCGAACATCGGGGTCGGCGCTGCCCGAGTCGGGCGCCACCTCCACGAGGATGTCGTCGGCCGACCGCCACGTGACCACCAGTGGTCCGGCGCCGGCAGCGCCGGAGCGCATCAGGGGCATCGCGGCCGTCCGAGCCGGCGGCCCTGGCACGCGGGCATCGAGCTTCAGGTGATACCGCCCCGATCTCGGCCGCTGCACCACCACGTTGAGCCGACCGCGGTCGGCGCGGGCCGCGAAGGCATCGACTGCCCGCTCCTCTTCCCCGTCTCGCTGGCGCAGGGAAAAGCGGTCGACGACCGCGTCGGCGGGGAGTTCGACCGGGATCGTCACCACGGCCGCGGCGAGGGAGTCGATCTCCGCCTCGAACGTGAGCGCCACGTGATCGACCGCATACGCGACGTCGAGCCGCTGTGTCACGTCGACGGCGATGGGGCGCCGCCGAATGGAGACGCGAGCCACGCGATCTCCCGCTGCGACCTCCGCCCGCGCACTCCCGGCGGCAGGCCGCTCGGAGCCGCGCGGGCCGGCGATCGCCTCGGTCCGCCAGGCGGCCACTAGCGCGGGTTCGGGATCGCGCGGCCGGAAGAGCGTCAGGCCGGCGGGCAACTCCGGAACGACGTCGAGCTCGGCGTCGCCCAGGCAGCGAACGGTGCGGACGTCCGTCTCCGCCCGGTCGATCCACGCGAACGGCACGTCGAACAGCCCGACCGGATCGACGAGCGGCAGCTCGAAGCCGCACTCCACGATCGTCCGCCCCGCGGCGGGCTCGTCCACCTCGGCGACCCAGCGGTCACCCGGCAACGGACGGGCCTCGATGCCACCCGCGTCGCTCACGGCGCGGAGCCCCGGACTCGTCCGGATCACGACGGTACGGACGGTTGCGGCCCCGGCGTCGATCTCGAACGTGGCGCGGAGTCGGCACGCGGATCGCGACCACTCGACCTCGTTGACACTGATCACGTCCCGAACCGCGTCGGCCAATGGATGCCGGGGATCGCGCGAGCGCGAGAGCCGTACGGCCGTCGCGTGCGACACGTCGAAGCGATCGCCGAGCGACCGCGCCGGCGACCACGGCTCCGAAGCATCGCGTCGATCGCACTGCCACCCGCCGGCGGCAGCATCGCCGCCACTCACCTCCGCCCGGGCCGCTGGAGGAAGTGCCACGACGCACGACTCGACCAGGCCGCGGCTCACCACCGCCGGCACGACACCCAGCACGATGCTGCGCAGCCCCGCCGACGTGGCGACGATGCGGGCCTCTCGTCCGTCGGGCGTGACGTCGACCAGCGTGCCGGCGGCCGTGTCGCGGGGCAACGCCCAGCGGCACCCGTCCTGCTGCCGCACCACGAGGACGCCCCCGCGATCCGCCTCGATCTCCAACGCGAGCGTCCAGCCGTCGGCCTCCGCCGCCGGCACCCGCAGGCGGCACGAGCGCACGCGGACCGCGGCGGCGGCGGCGGCCTCATCCTCGGCGAGCAGACGATGCAGCGGTTCGGGCACGAGCGCCATGCCGGCGTCGTCATCCGGAAAGTAGACCCGCCACGGATCGGCGGCACGCCCGTCGCCGGTCATCGCGGCCATGAGGGCCGCCGCCATGACGACCGCCACGCCGCGCCGCCGCTGCGCGAGGCCGAGAACGCCCCCCGTCAGCACGCCCCACCAGGCGGCACGGGCCACGGCCACGAGCGGCTGTTCGATCCAGAGGGCCACGACTGCCGCGACGCAGCCGGCCACCAGCACCGCGGCGCCGGCCCTCGGAAGTGCCCACGCCGCCACGGCTGCCGCGAAGATCCAGACGAGGATCGACATCGAGGCCAGGAGGTCGCGGCGGACGACGACCGCCGTGCGGGCCGCGCCCGCGGCCGACGAGGCGATCTCGACGCGGCGGAACCCGACCGCCGCCGCGGCGGACGACGACGCCGGCCGACTCCGCAGCCGGGCATCGAGGAGCCGCGTCAACACGCCGTCCCTGGGCTCGTCGACCGGACGATGGCCGACCACCTCGAGCGCCGGAGGAAGCATCAGCGCGAGGTGCCGGCCCAGCACGGGCGCGTCGATCGTGCAGGGCTGGAGCGCGACGCGGCGGGCGCCGGCCCCGCCGACGGTGGCCACCTCGCCGCGCACGACCAGTTCGCATCGCACCCGGTCGGCGGGCAGGTCGATCCGCACGTCGGCGGCCGAGGCCCGCGCGACGTCGAATGAGGCCGGCTCGCCGTCAACGATGATTTCCCGGAGGGTCGTGCCCGCGGGCACGGCGCACACGAGCTCGCCGCGGCCGCGGTTCTCCACGTCGTACCGCGACTCGAACTCCGTTCGGCCAGCCTCGTGGCACCAGACCGTGGTCAGCTCGTGCCACGCCCACGCCCGCGCCTCGGCCGCGGGCACGGGAATGACATCCGCCGGCGGCTCATCGCCCACGGCGATCGAGTCGGGACCGGCGTAGCGAAACTCGGCGACCACGCCGGCCGCGTCGCCCGGTTCGGCGGCCTCGGGGGGCAGTTCCCAGAGACCGCGATTGACCACGGCCGGCCGACCGCCCGCCGCGCCGCGGATCACCAGCGTGCCGCGTTCGTCGGTCGCTCCCTCGACCCAGGCGAGGGGCGCCGGCACCGGGCCAGTGAACGGCCTCGTCCGCGCAGCCCGCAGCGTCACCGCTCCCTCCACGCCCGGCCGCAGTTCCAGGAGCCACGATTCGGCCACGGCCCGGGGCCGTCGCCCCAGCGACCCATCGTCGGCGGCGTCGAGGCGGCGCGGCACCACGGTGGTGCCCTCGGGATGGAGGAGCGTCCACGCCGCCGCATCGCCGAGAGGCTCGGAGAAGTGAACCACCACCGAGTCGATCGCGCCGGCATCGGGGCGGCACGTGATCGTGGTCGACTCCGCGAGCTGACCATCACGCGCGACCAGCTGGACCTGCACCTCGGCGTCGAGCGGAGGACGGCGTTGCACGAGCCGCGCCTCGCGTGCGGCCGCCCGCACACCCCCAGGAATCCTCGCCCGCGCAGAGCCCGGCTCCACGAGCTGCGCGAACCGGCCATCGGCCGCGAGGATGCCGACCGGGCTGCCGTCGATCTCGACGACGGCCTCGGGCCCGACGCGAAAGTCGAGCAGCGCGGAGCCCGGCGACTCGCCCTCGAGCCGCACCATGTCCATGTCCGACGTGACGAACGCGCCGCCGAGCGGCACGCCGCGACGATGCCCGGTGATCCTCAGGCCGAGGGAGCGATTCCGCGTGGCCGCCTCGGCGAGGTCGATCCGCAGCTCGGCGACGCCGGGCGTCCGCACCACCCGCCACTCGATCGTGCGGGTCGCGTCGGCCAGGGGCGCGGCTGTTCTCTGCCCGGCGGTCTCGGCCGCATCGGGCCCCACGTCGGCCTGCCAGTCGACCGCCTCGACGGCGTCGATGAACCATCCCGGCTCCACCCGCGCCACGATGCCAAATGCCTCGCCGGCCTCGACCCGGATATCGCAGGCGGCGCGTCCGACCACCGCCCCAGGCGAGACCTCGACCGTCGTCACGCGTGTGACGTCGAAGTCGGCAGGACGACGGGTGACCCGCAGCACGGCACCAGCCGCGGCCGACTGGTCCTCGACGTGGACCACGGCGGCGCGTTCGCGGCCCGCTGCTCCGGGAGGCTCGACGGCGTCGATCGGCAGTGGCCACGCCGCGGCGGCGGCAGGCCCCACGACCGCAGCCTCCTCGAGATCGATCGCCTCGACCGCCAACGGTGGGTCGACGACGATCGTGCATCCTCCTCCCGCCCACGTCGCCGCGGCGGCCCGAAGCAGGGGCACGCGTTGGCCGCGATCCGGATCGAACGGCGCCACCCCGTCGACGCAGAGCGGCGTTCGCGTACCGAGCAGTTCGCCTGGCACGTCGATGCGCACGAGCGAGGCTGCCGACCCAGAGGTCTCCATCCCGCGGTCATGGACGGCCGTCAGCGTCAGGCCACGATCGGGCACCAGGTCGACCGTGCGGTCGAGCCACATGCCCTCGGGAACGATCCGCGTCGCCACCTCGGCCCGACGGCCGGTGATCCGGACGTGATTCCAGACCCGCAGCCGCGCCTGTCGCGGGACCTCGGGCACCAGCATCACCACCAGCGACGTGACTCCCGCCGCCGTGATCCTCCAGGCATCCCCCTCGCGGGCCACGGCGGGAGCCTGCCCGACCGGCTCGCCAGTCACCACCGGCCGGAGGCCCGCGGGCACCCGCAGGCGGACGTCCGCCACGAGCGCGGCGGCCAGCGGCATGCGAAACGTCGCCGTGCCATCGGCGGACGCGAGCACGAAGTGACACGCATATCGTCCCGCCACCGGCGTGCGGATCGCGACGCTGCCGGAGGGAGTACCGAACACCCCGACCTCGCCGACACCGGCGGTCGTCCGCAGCGTGGCCCGCGACGCGGCGATCCGCCCGAGCACCACGTCGGGCATGAAGGCCGCCGCCTCGGCATCGAGGTCGAACTCGATCGTGCCCGCAAGCCGGCCGTCGTCGTCGATCGCGGCGTCGTAGGCGACGGCGTCGAGCATCGGCCGCGGCGCAGCGGCCGCGCCCCGCCGCCCGACGGCCCGTTCGAAGGCGTCGACCCGCATCGGGACGTACCGTTCGCCGCCGAGGGGCAGATCGCCCGAGCGTCCCTCCGGCACCCGCACCCTGCTGAACTCGACCACCTCGGCGACGGCGGCGCTGCCGAGGATCGCGACCAGGACGACGACCCGCAGCGAGCCGCGGGCGCGTGCGCACGTCATGGCGGCCTCCGTCGGGTCGCGGTCGAGCCCGTGGCCGTCGCCGGATCGATGATCAACGACGGGCCGACGACGGCCGCGACCATCGAGCTCACCGGCGGCGGCGCGACGGCGGCGCCCGGTGCGGCGCGCCCCGGATCGACGAGCACCCGCAACGCCCATGCGGCTGCGGCGAGCCCGCAGCCCGGCAGCGCAGCCTGGGCCACGAGCGGCGCCACGGCGGGCGCCACGGCGGCGAGGAACCCGAGCGTGGCCACCACCACGACCAGCACCGGCACGCGGCGGAGCCACGGGAGATAAAGGATCGCAAGGCCCAGTCCGAGCGACGCCCCCGACGAGGCGAGCAACACCAGCCAGTCGGGCACGAGCCATGCCACGACCGACTCGGGCGATCCCAGCCCGGAATAGGCGAACAGCCGTCCCGCCAGCGGTGGCTCGGCGGGCTGCCGCGGGCCCCGGTCGGGATCCCCGTCGGCGGCGGGGGCGACCCAGCCGGCCAGCTCCGCCTCGGTCACCGCCGACGTCTGTCTCCATCCGAAGCCGGCCGGCTCCCAGACCTGCTGTGAGTTCCACGAGACGGGCATGCCGAACACCCGCTCGTCGCCGCGGGCCAGCACGGTCCAGTAGAACCGCCGCTCGATCGTGGAGGCCGCGAACATCGGAGCCGCCAGCCGAATGGGCTCGGGCAGGCCGAACCGCGACGCGATGCCGGCCCAGCCCGCGTCGCGCGGACTGACGCTGCGAATCTCGATCCGCCAGTGTCGGCGGGGGTCGGGCTCGGGCGGTTCGATCACGACGCGGCCACCCGGACGGACCGCATCGCGGACGACGGTTCCCCCGAGGAGGACCTCGTGGACCGTGCGTGACCGAGCGGCTGCGGCCTCGGCCGGCAGTGTGCACTCGATCGGCCCCGTCACACCCGAGACCACGTACGTGGCCACGTCCTC
>JBJTRH010000107.1:0-5914 GCA_046076065.1 Planctomycetaceae bacterium
CTGCACATCACCGACATGAGCTGGGCGCGGATCGGCCATCCCAGCGAGATGGTGCAGATCGACCAGGAGGTCGAGGTGCAGGTGCTCCACATCGACCGGGACCGGGAGAAGATCGCGCTGGGCATGAAGCAGCGGACGGCGAGCCCCTGGGCGAAGGTGGCCGAGAAGTACCCGGTGGGCACGGTCTGCCAGGGCACGGTCGTCAACGTCATGAGCTACGGCGCGTTCGTGAAGCTCGAGGACGGCGTCGAGGGCCTGGTGCACATCAGCGAGATGAGCTGGACGAAGCGGGTCAGCCATCCGAGCGAGATCGTCAAGCCGGGCGACGAGGTCGAGGTGGTGGTGCTGGCCATCAACAAGGAGAAGCAGGAGATCTCGCTGGGCATGAAGCAGACCCAGCAGAATCCCTGGGAGAAGGTCGCCGCCGACTACCCGCCGGGCGCCATCGTCAAGGGCGTGGTGCGGAACCTCACGAACTACGGCGCCTTCGTGGAGATCAACGACGGCATCGACGGCCTGCTCCACGTCACCGACATGTCGTGGACCCGCAAGGTGACCCACCCCAGCGAGATGCTGGAGAAGGGCCAGGAGGTCGAGTGCAAGGTGCTCTCCGTCGACCAGCAGCGGCGGCGGATCGCCCTGGGCCTCAAGCAGATGGCCGACGACCCGTGGACGACCGACATTCCGAAGCGGTACAAGGCCGGCGACGTGGTGAAGGGCGAGGTCACGAAGATCACCAACTTCGGCGTGTTCGTGGGGCTCGAGGACGGCCTCGAGGGCCTGCTCCACATCTCGGAACTCTCCGAGGACAAGATCGAGAATGCCGAGGACGTTGTGAAGATCGGCGATCCGCTCGAGGTGAAGATCCTCCGCGTCGACACCGACGAGCGGAAGATCGGCCTCTCGAAGAAGCGGGTCGGCTGGTCGAGCGACCGCGAGGCCGCGGAAGGCCCGGCCGAGGCCTGATCGGCTGCGGCTGACTCGACGCTGGGCTCGGCCTCAGGAAGCCGCAATCGCATAAGCGATGCGGGCCGCGCCACGCAGGGCTCGGGGTCACCCATGCTCCGTCGCCGGACGTTCGGGTGGGCTCGGGGTCACCCATGCTCCGTCGCCGGACGTTCGAGGATGCCATCGTGGCATCCTCTCTCTCGGATGCCGCCGGCGCTTCGCCATCCTGGCTGCGCTTGGCGGCATACGCCGGCTCTCGGAGCATGGGCGACCCCTCGCTAAGTTCGGGCTTGGAGTTGGCGGACACGGGCGACCACTCGCTGTGGTTGTGGCGTGGACGGGGCGGTATCAGCGGTACGACCGGCAGGAATGGGCGGCGGTGCGGGTGCCCGACACGCCGGCTGGCATGGTGCATAGTTGCGGGCACGGTCGCCACGTCGTCACCCTCGCCTTCGCCGCACCCATGTCGATCCTTTCGCGTCTCGCCGCCGTCGGTCTCGTTGCCGGGGGCTTCGCGCTGACCGGAGACCTCGGCCGGCTTGCCGACACCGGGATGCGGGTACTGAATGCGCGGGATGTGCCGGCTCCCCGCGTCGAAGATTCGCCACCGGCCGAGCCTGCCGCACCGACGCTGACGGCCGTTCCCGAGGCCGAATCCCCTACGCCCGTCACGGCGACACCGGCCGCCGCACCGGCTGCGGCGGGAACGTCGGCGTTGAGTCCCGCCCCGGCGGCAGCCCCGCCCGTCGTCCGATCCGGGGATCTCCGTCCGCCGGCCGGCGGACCGGAGGAGGTCGCCATCGGCTCGCTCGACGCCGGCAGCCGGGTGGTGGTCTGGCTCGCCGTGCGCCGCGGCGCCGGGCCGTCGGCCTACCGCTGCCTGGTGCTCGACGTGGTCGATCCGGCCGAGGGGGAGGCGCTGCTCTACGAGGCGGTGAGCTTCACCGCCGACGGCCGCCCGGCCGCCGCCGCGTCGGCGCCGCGCCGTATCCGTCTGGTCGGCGACCCGGCCGCCGCCACGATCCGCCGCGGCCAGTTCACCGCCTATCAGCCCCTGGGCACGGCCGCCGCCCGCGGCCATGCGGCCCCGGAATCCGTCGGACCGATCGTCTCCATCGACGTGGTGCGCTGAGCAGCCGATCGGCGGGGGCCTGCAGTCACCACGGGCCCCGTTTTGATCCGGCCGCTGCCCGCATCGCTCACGCGATGGCGGCTTCCTGGAGATCAGGCCCGCGCCGCGTCAGTCGCCCGCGAGCGCCGCGAGCACCTGCTCGGCGTGGCCGTCGGCACGGACCGCCCGAAAGACCTTCGCGACGCGGCCCTGCTCGTCGATGAGGAACGTGCTCCTCACGATGCCGAGCGACTTCTTGCCATAGAGCGTCTTCTCCCGCCAGGCGCCGTACTTTTCCGCCACCACGTGCTTCGGATCGCAGAGCAGCGTGAACGGCAGGCGATACTTCGCGCGGAACGCCGCGTGGCTCTTCGAGTCGTCGGGGCTCACACCCAGCACCACCGCACCGAGCGTGGCCAGCTTCGCCTTGGCGTCGCGGAAGCCACAGGCTTCCTTGGTGCAGCCGGGTGTGTCGTCCTTGGGGTAGAAATAGAGCACGACCCGTGAGCCCTTCAGGCTCGAGAGTTTGAGCTTCGTGCCGTCGTGCGTGACGAGCGTGAAATCCGGGGCCTTTGCCCCCTCCTCGATCCAGTCGGCCATGGCGTGGTTCCCCGGTTCTGACAGGACAGCATGCGAGTGACGACGAGTTGTAGCCGTGAGGCGGCGGGCGTCCAGCCGATCCGCGCCGCGATCCTCACCCCACCCGGCCGCGGCGCCATCGCGGTGGTCGGAGTCTGGGGGCCCGGGGCCGTCGAACTCGTGGGCCGGTTGTTCGTGCCGCGGGGGCCGACGTCGCTCACCGCTCGCGGTGACGGCGGGATCGCGTTCGGCAGCTGGACGGCATCGGGCGAAGGCGTGGTCGTGGTGCGCCACGGCTCCGATCGTCTGGAGATCCACGGCCATGGCGGCACCGCGGCGCCGGCCGTGGTGCTAACCAGCCTGCTGGCCGCCGGCGCGAGTCTTGGCCGCTGGCAGGAGTGGTGCGAGGCCGGGCCGTGCGCGGTGGAGGCGGTCGAGTGCCTGCCGGCGGCCGCCGGCCCGAAGGCGGCGCGGATCCTGTCGCGACAGGCATCCGGCGTCTTGGACCGGGCGTTTGAGCAGCTTGCCACGGCCGTGACGGGTGGCGACCGGGCTGGCGCGCGGGCCATGGTCGACCGGCTGCAGGCTGCGTCCCGCGTGGGTGTGCAGCTCACCGAGCCATGGCGGGTCGTGGTGGTGGGTGAGGTCAACGCCGGCAAGAGCAGCTTGGTCAACGCGCTGCTCGGGCACGGCCGCAGCATCGTGTCGCCCCTGCCGGGCACCACACGCGACCTGCTCATCGTGCCGACGGTGCTCGACGGCTGGGCCGTGGAACTCGTCGACACGGCGGGCACCCGCGGCGATCGCGTGGTTGACTCGCTCACCGAGCGGGAGGGCATCGCCCGCGCCGCCGAGGCCGCCCGGCGGGCCGACCTCGTGGTGCGGGTGCTCCCGCCCGACGCCGCCCCGGCAGCGGCCACGCGGCCGGACGTGCCCGAGCTGGTGGTGCGATCGAAGGCCGACCTCGCCGTGGCGTCGCACGCTGCAGGCGAGATCGTCACCTCGGCGGCGACGGGGCTGGGCATCGAGGCCCTCGTCGGTGCCATCGTGGCGAGGCTCGTGCCGGAGGAGATGGCCAATCCCGCGCTGCTCGCCGGGCCGGTGCCATTCACACCGCGGCAGATCGAGATGCTCGGGCGGCTCGCCGCCCCCGCTCAGTCCTCGGCGTCGTCGATCCCGTCATAGGTCGCGTCGTGAGGCCCGTCAGCCGGCGTGTCGTGAGGCCCGCCAGCGGGCGTGTCGCCAGATCCCTCCCTGGACTTGGCACCGGATTTGTCGCCCGTGCCGCGGCCGCGGACGTAGAGCCGGATCGGCACCTCCCGGAACGGCAGCTCCTTGCGGAAGGAGTTGAGCAGGTAGCGGCGGTAGGGATCCGACACGCTTCGCGGGGCGCTCGCGGAGATCACGACGGTGGGCGGGCCGACCTCGATCTGCGTGGCGAAGTAGAGCCGCACGGGCCGGCCACGGGAGTCGGCCGGCGGCTGGTTCGCCTCGACGGCCTGCCGTAGCACCGTGTTGAGGCGGGCGGTGGCCACCCGCTGATGGCTCTGCCGGTAGAGCCGCTGGGCGGTGTCGATCACGGCCTTCACGTTGCGGCCCTCGGTGGCCGTGACGAACGCCACGGGCGCCCAGGGCATGGTGCGGAACGTGTCCCGAAGGTACTGCGTCCACTCCCGCTTCTTCACGTCGGCGGCGTAGAGATCCCACTTGTTGACGACGAACACCACCGGCTTGGCCTCCTCCGTGATCGTCTCGGCCAGCTGCTTGTCGACCTTTCCGATCGGCTCCGTGGCGTCGAAAAAGAGCAGCACCACGTCGGCCCGGCGGATGCTCCGCTGGGCCCGGTGGGTGGAGTAGAAGTCGATGTCGGTGGTGCGGCTCTTCGTGCGGCGCAGGCCGGGCGTGTCGATGGCGAGGAATGAGCGGCCGTCGACCTCGAAGCGCACGTCGATGCTGTCGCGGGTGGTGCCGGCCACGGGGCTCGTGATCACGCGGTCCTCGCGGGCCAGGGCGTTGACGAACGTGCTCTTGCCGACGTTGCGGCGGCCCACGATCGCCAGCTTCATCTCCGGCAGGGCCGCGGTCTCCGGCTCGTCGCCGCCGCGCGGCGGCAGCCGCGACACGATCGCGTCCACGAGCGGGCCGCGGTTGCGGTGCTGCCTGACGCTGACCACCAGCGGCGGGCCGAAACCCAGCGCCGCGAACTCCTGGGCCTGGGCGTCGAAGGCCGGGGCGTCGGCCTTGTTGGCCACGAGCAGCACCGGCGCCCCGGCGCGGCGGATGCGCTGCGCGACCTCCGTGTCGATGCCCACGAGGCCGGCCCGCACGTCGACGACGAACACGATCACGGCGGCCTCGGCCAGGCCCGACTCGATCTGGGCGTCGATCTGGGCGGTGAGGCCGTCGGGATCGTCGAAGCCCATGCCGCCGGTGTCGACGAGCTCGACGATGCGGCCGTCGAGCTCGACCCGCTGCACGAGCCGGTCTCGGGTCACGCCGGCCGTGGGATCCACGATCGCGATCCGCTTCTCGACGAGCCAGTTGAACAGGCTCGACTTGCCGACGTTGGGACGGCCGACGATGACGACGCGGGGAATCATGCCGTGGCCGCCGCCCGGCCGCGGGCAGCCCGCTCGCCGACGAGGGCCGTGACGCTCTCACGGGAGACGGGGCTGATCACACCCAACTCGGTGACGATCGCCGTGATCAGCCGGGCGGGCGTGACGTCGAATGCCGGGTTGTAGGCCCGGGCACCCGCGGGGGCCGCCATCAGGCCGAGCGGCGCGAGCACCTCCTCCTCCGCGCGTACCTCGATCGGGATGTCGTCGCCGGACTCGATGGCGAGATCGAACGTGCTCGACGGGGCCGCCACGTAGAAGGGCACGCCGTGCTCGCGGGCCAGCACGGCCAGCGCATAGGTGCCGATCTTGTTGGCGGCGTCGCCCCGGGCCGTGATCCGGTCGGCGCCGACGATGCAGGCGGCGATCCGGCCGGTCTTGAGGAGGTGGCCCGCGGCGCCGTCCACGAGCACCGTCACGGGGATGCCACGCTCGACGAGTTCCCAGGCGGTGAGCCGGGAACCCTGGAAGAGGGGCCGCGTCTCGTCGGCGAAGACTTCGAACCGCCGGCCGGCGTCCCAGGCCGCCGTGATCACTCCCAGCGCCGTTCCATCGCCGCCGGTGGCGAGGGCGCCCGTGTTGCAGTGCGTGAGGATGTTGCCTGCCGGAAGCACCGCCAACCCGTGTTGACCGATCGCAGCGCACAGCCCGCGATCCT
>JBJTRH010000108.1:0-3566 GCA_046076065.1 Planctomycetaceae bacterium
ATCACGAACTTCATCGGCGGCGAGCGGCGCGGATCGCTGCTCCAGGCCGACTATCTCCGCGCGCTGCCCGCGGCCGAGACCACGGTGGCGGAGCGGCTCAAGGCGGTGGGCTATACAACCGGCATCTTCGGCAAGTGGCACCTCGGTCCACCGGCCGATGTTCGGGCACATGGGTTCGACGTCACCGGATCGATCGATGTCGGTCCGGGCCGCGGCCCGGAGGACGACCCGCATCATGCCCGGGCCATCGCCCGGCAGGCCGTCGAGTTCGTCGCCGCCAGTCGCGACCGGCCATTCTTCTGCTACGTCCCGCTGCACTCGGTGCACGTGCCGCTGCGGTCGACCGCGGCACTCGTGGCCGAGGAACGCAAGCGGGCCCGGGCGGTCGCGGCCGTCGAGCCGCGGGAGGTTCCCGAAGGAGATCGCACCGCGCGGGCCGTGCAGGATCACCCGATCTATGCCGCCATGATCGAGGAGATGGACGAGGCCGTGTCGACGGTGCTCGCCGGGCTCGAGGAGCAGGGCATGGCCGACCACACGCTCGTGGTGTTCACGAGCGACAACGGCGGCCTGTCGACGGCGGAGGGGGCGCCCACGTCGAACATGCCGCTGCGGGCCGGCAAGGGCTATCTCTACGAAGGGGGCATCCGCGTGCCCCTCGTGATCCGCTGGCCGGGTGTCGTCGCGGCACGGTCGACGTGCGATGCGCCGGTGACCACGCTCGATATCGCCGCCACGCTCCTCGACGCGGGTGGAGCGTTGCCGCCGCCCGACGAACCGCTCGACGGCATGAGCCTCCGGCCGCTGCTCGCCGGCTCGGGAACCCTGCCCGCCCGCGACCTCGTCTGGCACTATCCCCACTACTCGAACCAGGGCAGCAGGCCGTGTGCCGCGATCCTCGCCGGTGACTCACCGACGGGCATCCGGGAGAAGGTCGTCGTGCACGAGGAGGATGGCCGCGCGGAGCTTTTTGACCTGACCGCCGACGAGGGCGAGCACCGCGACCTCGCGGCGGAGCGGCCAGAGCGGGTGGCGGCGCTGCGGCAGCGGCTCGAACAGTGGCGGGCGAACGTCGGAGCCCGGATGCCGACGCCGAATCCCCAGCCGGTCGATCCCTACGGTCCCGACGGGCTGCCACCGAAGCGGCCGCCGCAACCGGTCGCCAGGTAGACTGGCGGTTCTTCGTCGTGACGCCCCCAGGAGCGGTCCGGATCATGCGTGCTATGGTCGTGATGGCCCTCGTCGCTTCGCTCACGTGGACCCAGTTCGCGTGGACCCCGGCGGCACGGGCCGACAACTGGCCCAACTGGCGCGGGCCCGCCCTCGATGGCACGGCCGCTGGCAGCGGCTACGTGGCCGAGTGGAGCCCCGACAAGCACGTGCTCTGGAAGGTGTCGCTGCCGGGCCTCGGAGCGAGCACGCCGGCCGTGTGGGGCGATCGCGTGGTGGTCACCTGCACGATCGACGGCGAGGATGCCGCGATCTGCCTCGACCGCACCGGCAAGGAACTCTGGCGGAAGACGCTCGGCAAAGCCCGCGCCGGCAAGCACAAGAAGGCGACGGGGGCCAACTCGTCGCCCGTCGCCGACGGCGAACGGGTGTGGGTGTATTTCAAGAGCGGTGAACTCGCCTGTCTCGACCTCGCCACGGGTGAGGAGCGGTGGCGGACGAACCTCCAGGAGCGGTTCGGCGAGGACACGCTGTGGTGGGATCTCGGCACGTCGCCCGTGCTCACGGCGAAGGCCGTGGTGGTGGCGGTGATGCAGACCGGCCCCTCGTATCTGGCCGCCTTCGACCGGGCGACAGGCGACCTGCTCTGGAAGCACGACCGCGACGTGCCTGCCCCATCGGAGGCGGCCCAGAGCTACTCGACGCCGCTCGTCGCCGCCGGCGACCCGGCCAAGGGCGAGCCGGCCGAGGTGCTGTTCGTGCTCGGGGCGGATCACGTCACGGCCCACGACGCGGACGGCGGGAAGGAACTCTGGCGGGTGGGCGGCCTCAATCCCGAGGCCAACGGGTTCTTCCGCTCGATCGCCTCGCCCGTGCTCGCCGGCGACCTCGTGATCGCCCCCTACGCGCGTGGCGGCACGATCACGGCGATTCGCCGCGGCGGGTCGGGTGACGTCACCACGAGCCACGTCGCCTGGACGAGAAAGGACGTCGGCTCCGACGTGCCGACGCCCGCGGTTCGCGACGGCCGCCTGGTGGTCTGCACCGACAAGGGCGTGGTCGAGGGGCTCGAGGCTGCGACGGGCACGACCGCGTGGCGGAAGGAGCTCCCCAAGAACCGCAACGCCTACAGCGCCTCGCCCGTGATCGTGGACGGCCGCGTGATCGTGGTTCGCGAGGATGGCGCGGCGAGCGTGCTCGCCTGGCCCGGGGCCGCTGCACCTGGCGAGGTGGCCGTGCTCGGCGGCGGCAGCGTGGAAGAGATGACCGTGGCGACCCCCGTCTGCGTGGACGGGCGGATGCTGCTGCGGACGCACGATTCCCTGTGGTGCATCGGAGCGAAGTGATGCGTGGCACGTGGTTGAGCGGCCGGTTCCTTGCGATGGCGGTCGGCGTGGCGGCATGCGGCTGGACCGCGTTCGGCGCGGAGGCCCAGAAGCCCGCGCGGCTCCTGGTCGTGAGCGTGACCACGGGCTTCCGGCATGCGTCGATCGGCACGGCCGAAGGCGTGCTCGAGCAGCTCGGTCGCTCGACCGGCCTCTTTCACTGCGACCACCTGCGGATGCCGCCGGGCCGGCTGCCGCAGCCCAAGGCCCCCAAGCGGGGCAAGGACACGTCGGACGAGCAGTGGAAGAAGCAGGAGGCCGACTTCAAGGCGCAGCAGGAGAAGTTTCGCCACGACGACGAGGCATGGCAGACGGTCCTCAAGGCGGAGTTCGCCAAGGTGTTTTCGGCGGAGTCGCTCCGCGACTTCGACGGCGTGATCTTCCTGAGCACCACGGGCGAGCTCCCCGTGCCCGACCTCACGGCCTTCCTCGACTGGATCAAGTCGGGCAAGGCCTTCATCGGCTTCCACGCGGCGACCGACACCTTCAAGAGTTCCGACGCCTACTGCGACATGATCGGCGGCCACTTCGCCGGCCATCCCTGGGGCGCCGGCGGCGAACATGCCTTCGTGGTGCACGAGCCGGGGCACGGCGTGGCGGCGATGTTTCCCGAGCGGTTTCGCTGGAAGGACGAGATCTATCAGTACGACGGCCGCTACGCGCCGGAGAACCTGCGGGTGCTCGTGAGTCTCGACATGGCGGCGAGCACGCCCAAGGAGCCGTGGCACGTGCCCGTGTCGTGGGTGCGTGACTACGGGAAGGGACGCGTCTTCTACACGAACTTCGGCCACAACGAGGCCACCTGGAAGGAGCCGATGTTCCGGCGGCACGCGTCGGACGGGATCGCGTGGGCGCTCGGGCGATTCGACGCACCGGCCGCGCCCAATGCCGAGGCGCAGGCGGCGGAGTACCTGCGGGGCGTGGTCGCCGCCGCGGGCGGCGAGCAGGTGGATGCGCTGCGCGCGCGGGTGGATGCCCGGATCGCCCGCGAGCCTGGCTGGGCAGTCGGTC
>JBJTRH010000109.1:0-4124 GCA_046076065.1 Planctomycetaceae bacterium
GGAGCCCCCGAGTAGCGGAGTTCGTAGAACTCGACGTCGGTCCGCACGCCGCTGCGGCGCCACAGCCGGGCGAAGCAGAAGGTGGTCACGCTCCCGGAGAGCAGGAAGGCCCACCAGAGCCAGTTGCCGAACGCGCCGTACTCGCGGACGATGCCGGCCACGAGGTTGGGCGTGTCGGTCGCGAAGGTGGTGGCCACCATCGAGGTGCCCAGCAGCCACCAGGACTGGCCGCGACCCCCGAGGAAGTAGTCGTCGTAGCCGCCGCCGGCCGTGCGGCCGGCGTGAAGGCCGACGGCGAGGTAGACCACGAACGCGGTCGCCACGATCGCCCAGTCGAGAACGGTCAGCTGCATGATTTGCTGCCCTATCGCTCCTTCTTCGCGGGGCCGGGCTCGGCGTGCACCCGCTCGGCCCATGCCCGCCACGTCGCGGCGAGATCCGCGGCGTCGGCCGGCCGCTCCGCGACGAGGTCGTGCTGCTCGGTGCGGTCGGCGGCGAGGTTGTAGAGCTCCCAGGGGCCGTCGCGACCGCTGCGGACGAGCTTGAGGTCGCCCACCCGCACCGCCGCGTTGCCCTCGTGCTCCCAGAAGATCGCGTCGCGCCGGAGCTGCTCCCCCCGGAAGGCGGCCGTGAGACTCCTGCCTTCGGGAGGTGCCGCGGGGCGGCCGTCCCGCGACTTCGGAACGGGGGCGGAGGCGACGTCGAGGCAGGTGGGCAGGATGTCGATCACGTGGACCGGCTGCGATCGCCACTCGCCCCGGGCCGCGATGCCCTTCGGCCAGTGGGCGATCAGCGGTGTGGCGATGCCGCCCTCGTGCACGAAGTGCTTCGACTTCCGAAACGGCACGTTCTGCAGCCACGCCCAGCCCTCGCCGCAGAACCAGCTGGAGTCGGGCCTGGTGGGATCGCCGACCGTCCTGCCGGCCGGACCGCTTTCGGCGTTGCCGCCGTTGTCGCTGAGGAACAGGATCAGCGTGTCGTCGAGCAGGCCGCGGTCGCGGAGCCCGGCGACCAGGTCGCCGACGGCGCGATCCATGAGGTGCACGGTCGTTGCATACACGGCCATGAGGTGCTCGAACCGCTCCTGCTCTTCGGGGGGCAGCGAGTCCCAGGCGGACACGGTGGCGGGGCGGGCGGCGGGCGTCCACCGTGGGTCCACGAGGCCGAGCTGCTGCTGCCGCTCCACTCGCCTTCTAGCGAGCGCGTCCCAGCCGTCGCGGTAGCGGCCCCGGAACTTCGCGATCTCCTCGGCCCGCGCCTGCAGCGGGAAATGGGGCGCGTTGTGGGCCAGATAGAGGATGAACGGCTTATGGGCGGCGCGGGCCTCGTCGATGAACTTCAGCCCGAAGGTCGTCCAAAGGTCGGTGGTGTACCAGTCCTGCGGCAATCGTGGATCGTCGGCGGCGATGGCCTCGCCGTCGAGCGAGAGGTCGTATCGGGGCGAGCCGGCGAAGTAGAAACCGCCCGCGGCGGGATTGAGGCTGCGAGTGAATCCGCGGTTCCACGGCGCGACGCCGTGGTTCTGGCCCACGTGCCATTTGCCCGCCATGCAGGTGAAGTAGCCGGCGTCGCGGAGGGCCTCTGCGATCGTTGGGCAATCGTCATCGAGCCTGCCGCGGTAGCCCGGCAAGTGCGCGTCGTCGGTCATGTGGCCCACGCCCGCCTGGTGTGGATAGAGCCCGGTCAGGAGGCTCGCCCGTGTGGGGCAGCAGCGGGCGGAGTTGTAGCACTGCGTGAACCGGAGGCCACCGGCGGCGAGCGCGTCGAGGTGCGGCGTGGGGATCTCACCGCCGTAGCAGCCGAGGTCGGAGAAGCCCATGTCGTCGACGAGGATCACGACGATGTTGGGCCGCGTGGGCTCGGCCGTGGCGTTGTCGGCCGCGAGCGAGGCGATCAGGTGGGCGAGGACGACGCCGATCGCCCGGATGCCGGAGCGGCGAATGGCCGTGGAGGACATTGCTGCGAGGGGAGGCATGCCGTGGTCCCGCTGGATGGTGGCGGCGTCAGGTGCCGGGCAGTTCGAACCCGGCACGCCGTGGTCGTGCGAGGAGGGCGTCGGCCTCCGGGTCGGACACGAACCGCTCCGCGGCGGGATCCCACTCCAGCGGCCTGCCGAGCCGGCGGGCGATGCCGGCGAGGTGACAGACCGTGATCGAGCGGTGGCCGATCTCGACGTCGGCCACCGGCCGCTCGCGGGAGCGGATGCAGTCGAGCCAGTTCTGCAGATGCTGCCGGGCCTGCCAGAGGGCGACGTCGTCGCTCCAGGCACGCTCCTCGGCGGCCACGTCGACGCTCGCGAGGATCTCCGCGGCGATCTCGGGAGGGTTCGACACGATCTTGTTGCGGTTGATCTCCAGCTTGCCGCGGTCGCCGATGAACACCGCCCCGCCCATCGGCCCCTTGGCGAGCACGAAGTTGAGGGGCACGCCCGAGGCATACGTCATCTCCACGGCCGCATTCGGTGCCGCGCCTCGCGGGACGATCCGCACGGGCCCGGTGTCGTCGGTGCCGAGCGCCCACTGCACCTGGTCGACGCCATGGGCGCCCCAGTTGGTCATCTCGCCGCCGGCGAAATCCCGCCACTGCATCCACGCCATCCAGATCGGACTGAACGGCCGCTCGGCGGCCTGGTTGAGCCAGGCGCTCCAGTCGAGGCCCGGGGGCACCGGCTCGGGCGCGGGCGTCGGCACCGGCTCGGCCGCGGAGCCGTGGTAGTTCACCGCGCGGACCTCGCGGACCGTGCCCAGGCCGCCCGAGCGGACGAACTCGCAGGCGAGACGGTTGATCGCCATCGACCGCTGCTGCGTGCCCACCTGCAGCACCCGGCCATGG
Organism: Planctomycetaceae bacterium; assembly: GCA_046076065.1. Lineage (GTDB taxonomy): Bacteria > Planctomycetota > Planctomycetia > Pirellulales > UBA1268 > QWPN01. Next base: position 2,833 of record JBJTRH010000109.1, read on the forward strand.
CGGCGGACCGCGTCGACGAGGGCCCTCCCCTCCTGCACCGTGAGCGTGAGCGGCTTCTCCGCGTAGATGTCCTTGCCCGCCTGGCAGGCATGGATGCAGGGCAGCACCCGCTGGAAGTCGCCGGTGGCGACGATCACGGCGTCGATGTCGTCGCGATCGAGCAGCCGGCGGTGGTCCTGGATCACGTCGACCGCGATGCCGCGCTTCGCGAGGTGGTCCTTCGCGCAGGCATCCGCGCGGGGCAGGTTGCAGTCGGCGACCGCGACGAGTTCGGCGTCGTCGGGAAGTTGGTCGAGGAGCAGCAGGCCGCGGCCGCCGACGCCGATCGCGCCGACGCGGATGCGATCCGACCGCGGCGCCGCGAGTCCGCGGCGCGATGCGGTGGCGATCGTGATCGCGCCGGCCGTGGCGAGCAATCCGCGCCGGGCAATCCGCGGCGGCGCGGAGCCGGTCTTTCGGCCACGATCGCCGCGCCGATTCGTCCCTGCTCGTGCCCGATTCGTCCCGGCGTCCGCCGATTCGTCCCTGCCCATGCCCGATTCGTCACTTTTCACGGGATGGCCCCTTGGACCGTTTGGAAACGTCACTAACTTAACCGGCGTGGAGTCGGTCGTGTCGAGGGGTGAACGTCGTGCGGGTCGGCGGTGCCGGCCCGGGGTGTCCCGCAACGCAACGCAGAGAGGGGTGCTGTATGGGCGGTCGGATTCGCAGGCACGCCATAGTCGCGGCCGTGGCGGTTGTCGCCGGGGCCCTCGTCCACGGCGATGCATTCTCCCAGACGACGTGGACGGGAGGCGGGGCCGACGGTCTGTGGAGCACGTCGGCCAACTGGTCCACCGGCCTCGCCGGGGCGTCGGTCACGTCGCTCACCTTCACGGGCAGCACCGTTGTCAACACGTCGACCAATAACCTCGTCACCACGATCACCAGCGCGATCAACTTCTCCAACACGGCCGGCGGGGCGTCCGCCGCGGTCTCGCTCGGCGGCACCGGCATCGTGGCCTTGAACGGTTCCAGTCCGGTCACGTCGCAAAACGTGACGTCGGCTGTGACTGACGAGATCTCTTTTCCGATCCAGTTCGTCGGAAGCAACAAGACGTTCAGCATGGGCAGTGCCCACAACCTCCGGATCACCGGCGTGATCACCGAGGATGGTTCGCCACGCGGACTGACCAAGGGCGGGCAGGGTGGCACCCTGATCCTGACGGGCGAGAATGTGTTCACCGGGCAGGTGCTGATGAACGTGGGAAACATCCAGGTCGACCAGCTCGACAACCTCAGCCAGCCGAGCC
>JBJTRH010000110.1:0-6162 GCA_046076065.1 Planctomycetaceae bacterium
ACGCGGGCCACGGGCCATTCGGCCGCGATCGTCGCGACGGTGCGACGCCAGACCTGGAGGCCGTCGACACCGGGCAGAAAGGTCGCTTCAGCTCCCTCCCCGCGAACAGCGGCGAGGCACGCGACCACGGCGAGCATGCAACTCGCTCGGCGGCGGAGCTGAACCAGCAGATGACGCGATGCGTGAGCCGGTGGCGGGATCATGACTGCCGCGGACTGTCCCGCGCGGACGGCGGAGCCACAAGGCAGCTTCCGGCCGCGCGGCCGCGAAATCAGGCCGCGCGAGCCAAGTGGGTGGGCCACGCAAGCTGGGTATGCTGCGGCCTCAAGGCCCCGCCACGTCGATGAATACCTCGACCTGCTGTCCCACGAAGAGGGGCGGCCGCCCCTCGGTGTCGGCTTCGTAGATCACCTGCAGCACCCTGGTGTCGACCCGCTCGGTCGTGTCGCCCGTGAGCGACTTCTTCGGGATCACGAAGGGCTCCACGCGGACGAACGCCAGCGGATACTTCCGCTGCAGATCACCCCGTGGCACGGCGGTGGCGGGAAGCCCCGCGCGGAAACGGGGAATCTCGTATTCGTCGATGTCGACCCGCACGTGGAGCCGCTCGGTGTCGCCGAGCACCACCAGCGGCTGATTGGGCGGCGTGCCCACGAACTCTCCGGGCCGCACGTTGACCTGGAGAACGCAGCCCTTGACGAGCGCCCGAACCACGAGGCGATCGAGGTCGATCCGCATCCTCTCGAGGGCCGCCTCCTCCTTCGTGACCAGGGCCCGCGACACGTCGCGATCGTACTGCCAGGCTCCGGCCTCCAGGAGGTCGAGGTCGGCCTGCGCGCGGGCGAGCTTGGCCTCCGCAGTCGCCAGGGCCTCGCGGCGGTCGATGAGTTCCTGTTCGGTCGAGACCTTGCGGGCGAACGTCTCCTGGGTCCGCCGCAACGCGTCGGACTCCCGGGTCACCGCCGCCCGGGCCTCATTGACGACCGCGACCCGCAGCGGGATCTCCTCCGGCCGTGGCTGCGCCTCGAGCCGCACGAGCTGGCTCTTCGCCTCCGCGACGGCCGCCTCGCTGATCGCGAGCTGGCCCCGGAGATCCCGGTCGTCGAGGCGAAACAGGGGCGCGCCGGGCAGCACCTCGTCGCCGACGGCCACCAGCACCTCCACCACGACTCCGGCCGTCTCCGACCCGATGGCGATGTTCTCCGTCCGCGACTCGACGATGCCCGAGGCGGCCAGGGAATCGGCGTAGGGATTCACGGCCGGCGCGGTGGGCGGGGCCGGATGCTCGGCGACCGGCCGCGTCGACCAGACATACCATCCCGCGAAGGCGAGCAGTCCGAGCGACAGGGCCGGCAGCATCCGCTGCGTGACGAGGTCGCCCACCGTGCGGCCGCGATCGAGACTCCGGCGGGGGAATGCTGACTCGCTCACGGCATCACTCTACCACCGGAGCGGCACGGTCGTCCCGGGGCGTCGGGTCGGTGACCGATTCGATTCGCCCGTCCTCCATGGCGGCGATCCGGTCGGCGAACGAGTACACGCGGGAGTCGTGCGTGACCACAATCACCGCGCGGTCCGGCTGAACGGCTACCTGCTGGACGAGCTCCATGGTGATCCGGCCGTTCTCCGCGTCGAGGGCGCTGGTCGGCTCGTCGCAGATCAGCAGCCGCGGCGCGTGCACCAGCGCCCGCGCGATCGCGACCCGCTGCTGCTGGCCGCCGGAGAGCTCGCTCGGCAGCCGGTCGAGCCGGTCGCCCATGCCGAGCCGCTCGAGCACGTCGGCGGCGGCCTCGAGCGCCTGCCGCCGCTGCCGGCCGGCGATGATCAGGGGCACGGCGGCGTTCTCCGCGGCGGTCAATGCCGGCAGGAGGTTGTACGACTGGAACACGAACCCGACGTGGTCGCGGCGAAACCGCACCTTGCGGCCGTTCGACATCGCGACGAGATCGTGCCCGAGCACCGTCACCTGGCCCGCTGTCGGATCGAGCGTGCCCGCGATGATCGAAATCAGCGTCGTCTTGCCGCAGCCGCTCGGGCCCACGAGCATCAGCAGTTCGCCATAGGGCACGTCGAGGTCGACGCCCCGCAGGGCCCGCGTCACCGCGGTGCCGCGGCCGAACTCCTTGGTCACGCCGCGAACGCGCACGGCCGCATCGGGGGTCACGCTCGACGATGGATCCGGCGACGCCATCCCTACCCCCGAAACACGATGGCCGGCTCGACGACGAGCACCTTGCGCACCGACACGAGGCTCGCGACGAGCACGATGACGAACACCGCCGCTGCATCGATCGCCAGCACCTGCCACGGCAGGAAGAAGGCCAGCCGGGAGGCGCCCCGGACCCACCAGCCGAACAGGGCGGCGAGCCCCACGCCGAGCCCGTACCCGACCACCCCCACCTGCAGCCCCTGCGCGAGCACCATGCCCAGGATCGTCCAGTTGCTCGTGCCCATCGCCTTGAGCGCGCCGTACTGCCGGATGTTCTCCACCGTGAACAGGTAGAAGGTCTGGCCAGCGATCGCCGTGCCCACCAGGAAGCCGAGCAGCACGGTGATCCCGAAGTTCAGCGGAATGCCCGTCTTCCGCAGGTAGTAGCCGATCGTCTTCCAGAGAAACTGCGACCGCGTCAGCGCCTGGAGGCCGGTCCGCTCATCGATCCGCCGGCAGACCTCCGCGGCATCCATGCCGGCCGCCGGCTCGGCCAGCACGAACGACAGCACCTTCCGCTCCGGCGGGGCAAAGAGCACCGCCTGGCTGTAGCGGGTGTAGACGATCGGAAAGCTGGTGAACGTGCGGCCGGCCCTGGTGATCCCCACCAGCACGGCCCGGCGGTCGTTCATCTCGAAGGTTCGCCCGAGCCGAAACGGCTCGCCAGGCCAGATCTTACGGTAGCCCGCGTCGTCCATGATCACGGCGTCGGGCGTCCGCAGGTCGGCGATCGACCCCAGCAGCATGGCCCGCGGCGCGCCGACGAGGGTGGCGTCGTCGAGGCCGAGCAGGATCGTCTGCTCGTAGGTGCCCTCCTGGAGTTTCGCCCGAGCGATGCCCTTGTAGAGCCGCACCGCCCAGGCGACGCCGGGCACGCTCTTGACGCGAAACAGTTCCGTATCGGCGAGCGGCTTGACGTCGTCGACGTACTGGACGGACCTGTCCATCACCCAGATCTCCGCCCCCGTGATGTCACGGATCTGGTTGACCGTGAACGACATCAGCCCGCAGAAGATCGCGGACTGCTGGGCGATCAGCAGGGCGGCGAAGACCACGCCAAAGACGATGCCCAGGTACTTGACCCGATTGCCGACGAGCATCTTCCAGGCGATCCAGAGCATGATCGAAGAAGTGTACACCCGCCGAGTCGACACCTGAACGCAGGATGCCGAGGGATCCCCACGCTCACGGCGCAGCTCCCTGCCCCGCCTCGGCGGCACGCGGCGTCAGTCGGCGTTGAATGAGTACACGACCGCCGGGCCGAGCCGGAGGGTGCCCACGAACTCGTACCAGGACTTGATCCACGGATCGGGCTGCGGCATGTCGGGAGAGTTGAGCCGCACCTCGTCGTAGCGGGCGTTCCAGTATCCCCGGAGGTCAAGGGCTGCCAGCCGCTGAAACACGATCCTCGCCGGCCCGTCGTCGGTCTCGAGATCGAATATCTCCCGGTCCATGGCCGTGCTCCGCGACATGGCCACGGTGCAGCCGCGGGTGATCGTCACGAGGCTGCTCGCGATTTCGAGTCCGTCCTCGACCGGATTCACCACGGTGAGCGACGCCATGCTGATGCTCGAATTGGTCACGTCGAAGCCGTCGTCGCCCGAGTTCGTGCTCGTCACCTCGCGAACCTTCCATTCGTTCGGCCCGACGCCGATCAGGGAGACGGCGTCGATGTCGTCGCGACTGCCCCCGTCACCCGGCACTGGGTCTGGGCGGCCGAGAAACGAGCAGTCGATCCGATCGGCGATGAATGACGAACTGCGGACTCCGAAGCCCGAGCGGCTCGAGATGTTGTCCTTGGTGGCGCTCTTGAAGGAGCCACAGAAGAACACACCGCCGTTGAGCGGCTGGGCGGCCGGCCTGTCGCCCGCGTCGGAGGCGGCGAAGGACACGGTCTTGGCCCGGAGTCGTGATCCCGAGTCGAAGATGAGGGCCGCGGAGGTGATCGTCCGCTCGGGGAGGTAGCCGTTGCGGATCAGCACCTTGACGCCGTCCTCGATCGTGAGCGTCGTGCCCTCCGTGACGTGGACCTCCCCCGTGATCACGTAGGTGGTGCCGGCCCGGAAGGTGGTGTTTCGCGTGATGTCGGCCGAGACGTAGGCGATCGCCCCCTGGTACTCCACCGGGATGCCGCGGCTACCCGCCGTGGGGAGGCTCGTGATCGCTGATGTTCCACCCGCCGTGCGGATCGACGCCCCGGGGGGTAGAATCAGCGACGCGCCGATGTCCATCACGGTGCCCTCGTTCACGTCGACGGGCAGTGGATAGGAGAAGGTCAGCTGCCGCACGTTCGTCCGCGGGGCGTCGACCGGCAGCGTCGCCAGCCGCCGCACGCCGCCGATGACAATCGGCAGTTGCGGCGATTGCCGCGACACGGTGACCGGCGCGGAATAGTCGACCGTGATCAGGATCGCGCCATGGAACGGCCGGTCGACGTCCGCCGAACGGCCCGCCATCGCCAGGACCGCGGCCGGACCGGTGGCGGGCGTGGAAAACGTGGCGACGGCGGCCTGGACCGCGGCGTCCGGCACCGGTCCGACGCGAAACACGAACGTCACCGGCCGCGACGAGCGGATGGTCTCGATACCGCCGATCGAGAGCAGGCCCGAAAACGCATACAGTCCCGGCGCTGCGCCCGGCTTCGTGAAGCGGTCGTCCACGCCGCCGGTGCCGATCGTGACCCCGATCCGCCGCTCGAGCGGCTGGCCGTCGGAGGCCGCGAACGTCATTGTCCGGCGGATTTGTCCGACCTGAGGTGGCACGGCGAGGTTGGTCCGCTCACCGACCCGGAGATTCACGCCCGCGGCCTGGAGATTGATGTCGAGGCCGCGGGGCACGGGGCGGAAGGTGGGTGTGCCGCCCCGGCCGTTCCACATGGTCAGGCCGGTCAGCACCTCCAGTTGCACGGTCGTGCCCAGCGGGACGTTGGCGACCGAGATCGGCAACTCGGTGCGGAACTCACGGCCCACCGGTGCGAAGTCGCGGGCCACCGCCCCGACGGCCGTCACAATCTCCTGCGTGTCCCCGAACAGGGTGTCGGCGTAAGGGACGACGGTCGCCAGCAGGGACGACGCCGGTGTCGCCGGCGAGCTCGCCGCGACGGCCGTCGTCACCGGCGCGAGGGCGGCCGGAGAGGCGGCCGCAGCCATGGGGAGGGCGGCCCAGGCGAGCCCCGAATCGACGGCAAGGGCCTGCCGCCGTTCCAGGCCCTCGAAGGCTGCTGGAGCACTGGATCGCCGCAGCGTGTTCCGGACGCGTCTCCTCGCCATGCTCGCTACTTCTTCTTGTTGCCCTGCCCGCCGGAGGCGCCTGCCCCGCCGGCCGTGAGGAAGAGCTTCACGCCGCCGACGGCCGCTCCGCTCTTCGTGGCATTCGCACCCCGACCCGCCACGACGGCGTTCGGCTTTCCGGCCCAGGTGGAGAAGGCGAAGTCGTAGGTGCCCTTCTGTTGCTTCGAGCGCGGCGTGGACTGAATCGTGACGGTCCCGATCGAGGTGCCCCGGGCCGACCGCGAACCGATCGCCACGCTCCGCGTGATTCCCGGCAGCGATCCGACGGTGAAGTTGCCGGCCTTGATGAGATTCGGCAGGCCGCCGACGAGCGACAGACTGCCACCGACTCCGAGGTTGCCGAGGGTCGTGAGGGCCGTCGTCGCCAGACTCGCATTGCCGCCGACGGTCACGTCACCGAGGGTCCGCGTGGCGGAGCCCTGCAAGTCGAGGTTCCCGTCGACCGCCACGCCGCCGAGCGTCGGCACCTGGCCCGCGAGCGTCAGGTTGGCGGTCGCGGAGCCCACCGCGGCCACGGCGATCGACCCCATCGAGCCGCCGTTGACGGTCAGTTTGACCGATGTGCCGGCCGGGGCATCGACATGGGAAAACGCCCCGATCGCGCTTCCAGGGGCATCGAGCGTGAGGTCAAGCGCAGCCGCTCCCGTCACCGTCACGGGCCCG
>JBJTRH010000111.1:0-7495 GCA_046076065.1 Planctomycetaceae bacterium
AGCGAGCGGCCGAAGATCGCTTCCTGCGGCGTCTTCTCCTCGGCGGTGACCTCCGCGCCGAGCCTCCCCGGCTCGTAGGCGATCTCGTACACGTGCTTGGCCACGGCGAGCTTGTCGCCGGGCTGGAGCCGTTGCTCGGAGACGCGAACGCCGTTCACCTTGATCCCATTGCTGCTCCGGAGGTCCTTGACCGTCCAATAGCCGTCCACGAGCGCGAGCTCGCAGTGGGTGCCGGACACGTTGGGAAAGCGGAGCACGATGTCGGCGCTCTCGCGACGCCCCACCGTGAGGACGGGCTTGAGAAGCGGGATGGGATCGCCGCCGCCGACGGGGAGAAGTTCGCCGTACACCTGAAAACCGTCCGCTGGAAGTGCCATGCTCGGGCCTGAAACCCCTGCCTTCGAAAGGTACGACCGTCGTTCCGCGTGGTCAAGGCGGCGGCCGTCGCGGGTCGTTGCTAGAATCGTCGACGAAGCGACTGGAGCGGACCGGGTGATCGCCGGCCGCGGTGCGTCGGCTCGGTCATGCCGGGACGCCGCACGCGGTGGGAGGAAAGTCCGGGCTCCTCAGGGCACGATGGTGGGTAACGCCCACCGGCCGCGAGGCCAGGGACAGTGCCACAGAAAGCAAACCGCCGGCGGGGTTTCGGCCCCGCAGGTAAGGGTGAAACGGTGAGGTAAGAGCTCACCAGCATGCCGGGTGACCGGTCTGGCTCGGCAAACCCCATCGGGAGCAAGGCCAAGCAGGAAGAAGTTCGCCCCCGTCCTTCGGGGCGGGGCGACGCGGGGCGGCCCGTCCCGCATCCGCTTCCGGGTCGGCTGCTCGAGGCCGCGGGCGACCGCGGTCCTAGAGAAATGGTCGCCGTCCGCCACGCGAGTGGCGGAGACAGAACCCGGCTTACAGGTCCGCTCCAGTCCGCTTCGCCCCGGGTTGCCACCGGGCCGACCGCTACCGCGTGGTCGCGAGGTCCCGGTGCTCCTGCTCGTCGAGGAGTTTCATGAGCTTGGAGATGCACAGGGTGTTGATGCTCACCCGCATCTGCTCCGCCTCCGTTTTGAGCGTCTCGTGGAGCGACTTCGGCATCCGGACCGTGACGACCCGCAGGCTCTCCCGCTGGGCCTGACGGGCGTTTTGCCGTGCCCGGAGATCGTCGAGCATCTCGCGGACCCGGGCGTATTGCGGCGAGCACTCGAACCGCATCAGCGAGTCGGGTTCCGAAAACGTGCGGCGGACGATTCCGTCGACTCCCAGGACCTCCCGGAAGAAGACCACCCACTCCGGGCTCATGGCGTACAGCCGCTCCGCCACCTCGAGAACGGCGTGCGCCGCGTGCTTGTCGGACTTGGGGGCGGGCCGGGCGACTTTGGTCGACATGGGAATCCTTCCGCAGGGGCCTGGGCAGCGGCCCTCGCCGTGCCGTCGGAAACTCGCCTGGGGCCACATGGGCCGCGAGTGGTTCCAACGAGAGACTCTTGCAGTGCGGTCAAGCGCCAGCACGAAGTGCTTGCGCGACAACGACTTGCGGCACGAGTGCAGGGCGTGTCTTCTTTTGTGGCAGGAGTGCCCTCGCGGGAGGCAGAGGTGCCGCTGCCTGTTTTGGAGGCAGGCTCCCTGGTTCGCGTTTCCAAGGTGTCTGGCCCGTTTGCGGCCGCGAAACCGTGGTCACGGGGCGGCAGGACGCCCGGACGCCCGCTCGATCACCGAGGCGACGGTGGCGGACAGGTCGGTTGCGGTGACCGTCTGGAGTCCCCGCCAGGCGGGCACCCCGTTCACCTCCAGCACCACGAAGCCGTCCCGGGTGGGGAGCAGGTCCACCCCGGCGATCACGGCCCCCACGCATGCCGCCGCCCGGCGGGCGAGATCCACCACAGCGGCCGGCAGATCCACGGGCTCCGGCCGCCCGCCGAGGGACACGTTCGTTCTCCACTCCCCTGCCGCCGCCACCCGACGCATCGCGAACGTCTCGTCACCCGCCACGAGGACGCGGAGGTCCCAGCCCCCGTTTGGCACGAACTCCTGGAGATAGACGGTGCCCGCAGCGCCGCTGGCCGCGGCCGCCTCGGCGTCTCGCACCCGCACGATCCCGCGGCCTCGCGACCCGAAGAGCGGCTTGGTCACGCAGTCGCCGCCGAGCGTCACCCAGGCCTCCCGGGCCGCGTCCGCGTCCGGGGCGATGATCGTCCGCGGCACCGGCACGCCCGCCCGCGCGAGCAAGGCCAGCGAGAGGTACTTGTCGATCGCGATCTCGAGCGCCCGCGGCGGGTTGATCACGGGCGTTCTGCGGGCCGCGCCTTCCGCCAGCGCGTCCATCCGGAAGATGACGTCCTCCAGGCGGATGCCGGCCGCACCAACGCCCGGCATCCCGCGAACCACCACGACGTCGGCCGTCGCCAGCTGTGGCGGGGCGACGAAGGGCAGGCCCGGGCCGATCGCCGCCCCGATCGATCGCCACGAGACCACGTCGGTCGCATGGCCGCGACGCTCGAGAGCCTCGCCGAGTCGTGCGATGTGCCAGCCGCCGCGCTCGCCGAGGATCGCGACCCGCATCCGTCACCGTGACCGGCCGGAGGTGAAGGAATGCGACACGATCTCCGGCGCGACGTCGCCGAATCGCTGCGATCGCCCCGTGTCGACGTTCTCGAACACGATCACGGCCGGTGCGAAGAGCGCCGGATCCAGGGCGTAGAAATCGCGGCCGGCGCGGTCGAATGCGGCGAGGAACGGCTCGCCGTGCGACGCCGAGCCGGCGCTCACGCACCGCGGCCCGATCGCCCGCAGGCTCTCGTCGTCGCCACGCACCTGCAGGACCACCCGGCCGCCGTACAGGATCGCGTCGTTGGTGCGGCCGATCGCCGTCAGGTCGCTCTCCGCGACCGGCGGCAGCGGCGCCGCGCCGTGGCTGGCGACGATCCGGGCCAGATCGAATCCCAGGTCGTGGAGCTTGTGCAGTGCCGTCTCCACCGAGCGGGCGACGATCTGCAGGCCTCCGGCGGGACTCGCGGTGCGGGCGACGAGCAGCGTCAGCCCCGCGGGCTCCACCCCCGCGGCGGCCGCGAGCCGCTCGCACGTCGCCGCGGGCGGCAGCGCGCCGCATTCGAGCACGCCGACCACGCGGGGCGGCCGTTCGCGGTGGCCGATCGTGTCGTACAGATCCTCGCGGCCGATGGCGGCGCGCACCGGACCGCTCGCCATCGCGAAGAAACCATCGTCGTCGACCTTCCAGCCCGCATACTGCGATGCGAGGCAGGCGGCGACGGGCGCCGTCGTGCGGACGAACACCGCCGGCCACGGCTGTCCGGGCCACGAGCCTTCCCAGGCGGCGTCGGCCTCGGCCGCCTGCCGCAGCTCCACGGTGCCGAGCCCGCCGAGGGCCGCCTCGGCCATCACGATCCCGGCCTCCAGGCTGCCCGGCGCCTCAACGCCGCAGTCGATCACGTCGGCCGCCCCGCGGCGGTGTGGCTTCGTGCCGAGGGCCCCCGGCCGGTCGAGGAGCGGCCTCGCCAGCTCGAAGGCCGCTTCGTTCAGGGTCATGGCGGTGCTCCGGGACACGATCATAATGCGATCCCGGGGTGCGGCCGGCAACGAGGGGCCGCGCCGGCCCCGGAAGGCATCCATTCGGCCGAGGTGAGCGTGCCCAGCCTGACCGTCGAGAACTACATGAAGACGATCGAGCAGATCACGTCCGGGCAGGACGGCCGCCCCGCCACGACCGGCCAGATCGCCGCGGCGCTCGGCGTGTCGCCGGGAACGGTCACGAGCATGCTCAAGACGCTCGACGCGGCTCGGCTGGCCACGCACCGTCCCTACGAGGGCGTGTCGCTCACCCGGTCAGGCCGGATGCTGGCGCTGCGGGTCATCCGCCGCCATCGGCTGATCGAACTCTTCCTGCTCCAGACGCTCGACATGACCTGGGACGAGGTGCACGACGAGGCCGAGCACATGGAGCATGCCGTGAGCGATCTGCTCGTGGAGCGGATCGACGCGTTTCTCGGACGGCCCGAGGTCGACCCGCACGGGGACCCGATTCCACGGGCCGACGCGGTGACGCTCTCATCTCCGGACGAGGGCGCGACGCGGTCGCTGGCGGAGTGCCGGGTGGGCGAGGCCTTTCGGCTGGCCCGCGTGCTCGACCAGTCGTCCGAGTTTCTCCGCTATCTCACCGACTGCGGGCTCGGGCTCGGGGCCGTGGGCATCGTGGAGGGCAATCCCGATGGCGCGGGACTGATGCGGATCCGCGTCGGTCGGACGGGGCTGGCGATCGCGCTCGACGCCGCCGACAAGCTGGTGGTGGCCGACGCCTAGGACGACTCCCAGACGCCCGATTGGCCGAGGCACTCGTCGACGGACACGCGCATGGGTCGCGGGATCTGCCGGCCTGAGGCCGCGAGCGCGTCGCACACCTGCCGGCCGATCCAGGCGGCCAGCCACTCGGCCGTCGTGTTCGCGATCGGCAGGATCGCGCACTCGTCCGCCGGAAACACCCAGCGGCGGCGGCCTCGAAACGTGACGACCGTCTCTTCGTGGCCGTGGGGGCCGGGACTGGTCGCCACGTCGAGCCAGGCATTGGTCGCCGGCAAGAGCATGCGGTGATCGAGCTGCGCGAGCACGGCCGTGACCGTATCGCGGAGGGCGATGAAGTCGATCACCATGCCGTGGGCGTCGGGAGTCCCCGCGACGTCGACACCCACCGTCCAGTTGTGCCCGTGCACCGGCTCGCAGAGGTCGTCGGTGAGCGTGATGAAGTGGCCCGCCGAGAAGACGTGTACGCCCTTGCGGAGCCGGACTTCGAAGCGTTCGCTCATGACGATGCCACCGCGGGACGGAGTTGCGGCAGCAGGTCGCCGCTCCGCAACAGAATATAGAGGGCGGCTGCGACGACGTCGGCGGTGGTGCCGGGATTGAGCCGCCGCGGGCTGCGGAGCGCGTCGTCGAAGGCGGCGACCGCGGTGGGCCGCTCGGCGGGCGGCAGCCGGAGGATCGCGGCGGCTCCCGCCGAGACCTCGCGAGCGGCGGCGGGCCCGTGCCGGCGGACGATCAGCGAATCCGGCTCCCGGGCCAACTGGCGAAGATGGCAGTCCACGATCGCATCGAGCGGCGGCACGCCCGCGGCGAGCGCGGCGCGGAGGTCGGCGACGGCACCGGTGAACAAGGGCCCGAAGCCTTCCGCCCACATGCGGGCGATCAGGTCGCGGTCGGCCGCTGCCCGCATCGCGGCGCGGAGATCGCCGGGAGGCGGGCCATGCGTGTCGTCGCGGTCCACACGGCCGAGGCCGCCGGGACGCGCCACGGCGATCGCCTGCCAGACATCGGAGGCGTCGGCGGCATCGAGCGAGGCCAGCACGTCGTCCACGGCCGCTGCGTCGAGCGCGACGCCGTCGGGAACGGCCGCGAGGGGCGCCGTCAGCAGCACGATGCCGAGATTGGCGTTGGTGTCGACCGCCGTCCGTGCCGCCTCGACCGCATCCCGGATGGTGCGGCCGAGCCGGGTCGTCACGGCGCGGTCCATGGCCGGAGCGATCGCCGTGGCGGCCGCGACGAGATCGTCGTAGGTGAGATCGGGAAACGCGCGGCGGGGATGCACGTTGCCGGGCTTCTCCGCCGTGGCCTCGAGCACCCCGGCGAGCGCCGCGCACCAGCCCCGGCTTCCCGCCGCGCTTGCCAGGCCGTTCACGGCCCGCAGTGCGCGGTGCGTGACGGTTGTAGCGACAGGAGCGTCCATGTGAGGCTTTCGTGAGCCGCGGCGGCTTTGTGCGGCGGCTTCAAGGGTACACTGCCCAAGGCGGCAGGCGACGAGGTCAGGAGCGACGCAAGGCATGGCGACGGTGAGCGACGAGTCGACGGGCACCACGTTCGGGCCGGAGTGCTTCATCAACCGTGAGATGAGCTGGCTCGACTTCAACCAGCGGGTGCTGGAGGAGGCCGAGAACGCCGACAATCCGCTCCTCGAGCGGCTCAAGTTCCTGGCCATCGTGAGCTCGAACCTCGACGAGTTCTTCATGATCCGGGTGTCGGGGCTGCGGGAGCAGGCCTTCGGCGAGAGCGCGCCGCAGGACTACTCGCCCGACGGCATGACGGCGCTGGCCCAGTTGAAGGCGATCGCCTGCCGGACCCAGGACCTTGTCGCCCGGCAGTATCGCTGCCTCCGCGAGAGCATCGGCCCGGCGATGGTGGAAGAGGGGTTCCGCCTGCTGCGGTATGCGGCGCTCGACGCGGCGCAGCGGGAGCAGGTGGACCGGTTCTTTCGCGAGCGGGCCCTGCCGAGCCTCACGCCGATGGCCGTCGATCCCGCCCACCCCTCGCCCCGCTACCACAACCGCGGCCTGTACCTGGGCGTGATGCTCCACCGCGGCGAGGGCCTGGGGCCGAAGCGGATGTTCGCGGTGGTGCAGGTGCCGCAGGTACTGCCTCGGATCGTGGCGGTCGCCGGCGGAGAGCCGGGCACGTTTCCATTCGTGCTCCTCGAGGATGTCGTCTCGGCGCGGCTTCCCGAGCTGTTCGGCGGCTTCGACGTCGAGTCGTGGACCGCCTTCCGCATCACCCGCGACAGCGACGTCGATCTCCTCGAGCAGGAGTCCGACGACATGCTGAAGCTGATCGAAGACCGTATCAAGGCCCGGCAGCGCGGCCAGGCTGTGCGGATCGAGATTGCGTCGAAGGCCGACGATGCCCTCGCCGAGATGATCATCGACGAGGAGGGGCTGCAGGGCTCCGCCCGCGACCAGCGCGACGACTACAGCGAGGTGTATCGCATCGACGGGCCGCTCGACCTGACGTCGCTGTGGGAGCTCTACAAACTGCCGGGCTTCGATCGCCTCCGCGACAAGCCGTTCACCCCACGCATCCCCCGCGGCCTCGAGCGACGGAGCCCCGACATCTTCGCCGCGATCGCGCAGCGCGACATCCTCCTCCACCATCCGTACGAGTCGTTCGATCCGGTCGTCGAGTTCGTCACCACCGCGGCCGCCGACCCCCGCGTGCTGGCCATCAAGCAGACGCTCTACCGCACGAGCGGCGACTCGCCGATTTCCCGGGCGCTGATGGCGGCGGCGGAGTCGGGGAAGCACGTCACGGCGCTCGTCGAGCTCAAGGCGCGGTTCGACGAGGCGAACAACGTGAGTTGGGCCCGGCAGATGGAGCGGGCGGGCGTGCACGTGGTGTTCGGATTCCTCGACCTGAAGACGCACTGCAAGGTGTCGATGGTCGTCCGCCAGGAGGGGCAGGGCCTGCGGCGGTACGTCCACCTGGGCACGGGCAACTACAACCCCACGACGGCGCTCTCCTACACCGACATCGGGCTGTTCACCGCCGACGAGGCGGTGGCCGAGGATGCGTCGGCCCTCTTCAACCTGCTCACCGGCTACGCGCAGGGGCACGACTGGCAGCGATTGGTCGTCGCCCCGAACGATCTTCATCGGCGCACGCTCGAGTTGATCCAGCAGCAGACGCGCCGCGGCGAGGCGGGGCTGCCCTCGCGGATCTTCGCCAAGCTCAACTC
>JBJTRH010000112.1:0-8858 GCA_046076065.1 Planctomycetaceae bacterium
AAACTCGGCCCCGCCGCCGCAGTCGCCCGCGAGCCGCTCCGCGCCGCGGCGGCGGCGGCCGATCCTCGGCTGGCGAGCCTCGCCTCCGAGACACTCAAAGCGATCGACGGCGGCTGAGAAGCCGTGCCGCGGATGTGCAGCACGGGCATGAGCCCGGGTCGGCACGGCCGATAGGAAGGATGTGGCCTGCATCCATTCGCTACCGCCGACCCGGTCGTCTCGGAGATCACGCGCCTGCCGCGCGGCGATCGCCGCGATGGTCGTGCTCGTTGCCACCTCGGCGACCGGCCAGCAGCCGGCCATGCCGATGGCGAAGCCCTGGGACGCCGTGCTTGTCTGCAGCTTCAACATCCAGGTGTTTGGCGAGAGCAAGATGGCCAAACGGGAGGTCGTGGAGGTGCTCGCCCGCGTGGCCCGCCGGTTCGACATCGTCGCCATCCAGGAGGTGCGGGCGAAGTCCGACGAGGTGATCCCGTCGTTCGTGCGCGCGGTCAACGCCGACGGCAGCCAGTACCACTACGTCATCGGCCCGCGGGAAGGCCGCACGGTGAGCAAGGAGCAATACGCCTTCGTCTACGACACCCGTCGAATCGAGGTCGACGCCTCCTCGCTCGGCGTGGTGCCCAATCCGTCGGGGGCGCTCCACCGGCCGCCGATGCACGTTCGCTTCCGCACCCGTGTCCAGCCGGCCGAGATGGCCTTCACGTTCTGGCTCGTCGACATTCACACCGATCCCGACGAGGTGCCGTCCGAGCTTCAGGCACTGACGACGGTCTTCCAGCAGATGCAGGCCCTGCGGCCCGACGAGGACGACGTGATCGTGCTCGGCGACCTCAACGCCGGCCCCCCCCAGTTCACCTCCTTCAAGCGCATCCCCGGCATCGGGTGGGCGGTGTCGGGCACGACGACCAACACGCGGCGGTCGAAGACCTACGACAACCTGATCTTCGCGCAGCCGCAGACGAGCGAGTATCTCGGCACCTGGGGCGTGCTCGATCTGCAGAACACCTTCGGACTGCCGCTGGAGAAGGCGCTCGAGGTCTCGGACCACAACCCCGTGTGGGCGGCCTTCTATCCCGCGGAGCATCGCGGCCAGCCGGCCGGCCTGATGGCGGCACAACCCGCCACCGTGCGGTGAGGTCGGCGCGATTGCGGCCGCGGGCTCCGGATTGCGGGCCGCGAAACGCCGCCGGTACGATGGGTCCATGCACCCCGGCCCAGCCTCCTCGCCCACCGTCGACTTTCTCGGAATCGGCGTCCAGAAGGGGGGCACGACCTGGCTCTACCATCAGCTCGCCAGACATCCGCAGGTCGCGTTTCCGCGCGGCAAGGAGGTTCACTACTGGGACGCTTGCCCCGCGCCGAGCGGCGACGAGTGGGCCGCGTTGCTCGAGCCGCCGACGCGCCGCTCGCGCACGGGCCGGCCGATCAAGACCGGCGAGATCACTCCCGCCTACGCCACGCTGCCGGTCGATCGCATCCGCGAGATCGGCCGCCGCTGCCCCGACATCCGCCTGTTCATCAGCCTCCGCAACCCTCTCGACCGCGCCTGGTCGGCGGCCCTGATGGGCCTGGCCCGCGCCCAGATGCTCGTTCACGAGGCGAGCGACCAGTGGTTTCTCGACCACTTCCGCTCGGCCGCCTCGCGGTCCCGGGGCGACTACCTCGGCTGCCTCGACCACTGGTGGTCGGTGTTTCCCCGTGACCAGCTGCTGGTGCTCTTCCAGGACGACATCGGCGCACGGCCATCCGTCGTGCTCGATGCGCTCGCCGCCCACCTCGACATCGACGCCACGGAGTTCGCGGCCCTGCCCGCCACGGCAATCGGCGAAGTGGTCGTGCCGGGGCTCGGCGACGGCGTCGTGTCGGCACAGCCGCCACCGCTGCGTCCTTCGCTCCTCCGGCCGCTGCTCGATCTCTATGGCCGTGACATCGCGCGGCTCGAGGCGCTCACCGGCCGCGACCTCGTGGCGTGGCGGCAGATCGGCACCGTGACGTCGCCCTCACGACCGCGACGCACCTCCGACGGGGGCGCCACTCAGGCGGCCGACGCCGAAGGCTAGCCCCGCAAAGCTGCTCCGTCATGAAGGCCACGCTCATCCGCGCGCTCCGGCTCCGTTGCCCACGCTGCGGCGTGGGGCGGCTGTTCTGCGGCCTGTTCCGCATGAACGACGCCTGCTCGGCCTGCGGCGCGAGCTTCAAGCGCGAGCAGGGCTTCTACCTCGGCTCGATCTACATCAACTACGGCGCGACCGTGATCGGCACGGGCGGCCTCTACGCCCTGCTCGTGCTCGGCCTCGGCTGGTCGCACGAGGCCGCGCTCGTCGCCTGCCTCGTGGCGGCCGTCGTGTTTCCGGTGTGGTTCTTCCGCTGGGCGCGGAGCCTCCTGCTCGCTCTCGACGGCACCGTGAACCGGCAGCAGGCGGCGGGCGCCGATCTGGCGGGCGGTGCCAGGGCGCTGGCCGGCGACGATGCGCGGGCGGGCTGCGCGATGGGTGTGGCCCTGGCGCTGATCCTGCTCTTCGGCATCGGCATGGCCGTGGTCACGATCCTCTTTGCCATCGATGCCGAGGGTGCGGAAGTGCTGCCCACGGTCGGCTCGATCGAGCGGCTCGACGATGCCCTCGACGGGTGGTTGCCCATCGCCGCTTCACCAGCCACGGTCGAGGTGATCCCCATCACGCCGTTGGCCACGCATGCTGTTCGCATCCGCCGCTCGCGGGGGAACCGGGTCAGACCACGCCCCGGCTTTCGAGCAACGCGATCACCGCCTCGACGCACTTCGCAACCGGCCACTGGTGCGTCGGCAGCACGAGGTCGGGGCTCGACGGCGGTTCATAGGCCGCCGACACGCCCGGGAAGTTGGCGATGTCACCCGCATCGGCCTGGGCGTAGTGGCCGTCGGTATCCCGCGTGCGGCAGACCTCGATGGGCGCCGACAGGTGCACGACGAGGAACCGGTCCTTGCCGATCCGCTCCGCCGCCTTGCGCCGCACGTCGTCGTCGGGCGCCACGAATGCTGCCAGGCAGATCACGCCCGCATCGTTGAACAGATGCGCCACCTCGACGGACCGGCGGAGGTTCTCGCTCCGCTCCCGCGCCGAGAAGCCGAGGTCCTTGCTGATCCCCTGCCGCATCGCCGTGCCGTCGAGCACCACGACCGCCCGGCCCGCATCGAAGAGCCGCCGCTCCACGGCCCGCGCCAGCGTGCTCTTGCCCGCCCCCGGGAGGCCGGTGAGCAGCACGGTGGCCGGCTTCTGGCCGAAGCGCGCCTCCCGCTCGGCGGCGGTCACGTCGCTGTGGAGATCCGCGGGCGTCTCGGCCCCACCCCACTCCACCTGCGACTCCTCGTCGGCCTCGCGGTCGAGGATCATGCCGGCCGCCACCGTGGCGTTGGTGAGCCGGTCGATCATGATGAAGGCGCCCGTGGAGCGATTCTTGCGATAGGCGTCGTATGCGATCGGACTGGTGAGCGTGACGCCGCAGCGGCCGATCTCGTTGAGCGCCAGGGTCGGTGCCGGCTGGCGGTGGAGGGTGTTGACGTCCACGCGATAGCGGAGGCTCGTGACGGCGCCCGGCACCAGCTTGCTCGTCTGCTTGAAGAGATACTGCTTCCCGGGAACGAGCGGCTCCTCGTTCATCCACACGAGCATCGCGTCGAACCGGTGATCGACCTTCGGCACGTTGCCTGGACGCACCAGCATGTCGCCGCGGCTCGAATCGATCTCGTCCTCGAGCGTGAGCGTGACCGACTGCGGCGCGAAGGCCTCGTCGAGCTCGCCGTCGAAGGTCACGATGCTCTTCACGCGGCTCTTCTTCCGCGACGGCAGCGAGACAACCTCGTCGCCCCTGCGGACGATTCCCGAGGCGATCGTGCCGGCGAAGCCGCGAAAGTCGAGGTTCGGCCGGAGCACGAGCTGCACGGGAAACCGCAGGTCTTCGAGGTTGCGGTCAGAGCCGATGTAGACCGTCTCCAGCAGCGGCATCAGCGGCGAACCGGTGTACCAGGGCATGGCGGGGCTGGGGGCCACGACGTTGTCGCCCTTGAGCGCCGAGATCGGCATGAAGTGCACGTCGGGCAGGTCCAGCCGGGAGGCGAAGGCGACGTAGTCGGCTTTGATCCGCTCGAACACCGCCTGGTCATAGCCCACGATGTCCATCTTGTTGATGGCCACCACGATGTGCTTGATGCCCAACAGCGACACGATGAACGAGTGCCGCTTGGTCTGGGTGAGCACGCCGTGCCGGGCGTCGATCAGGATGATCGCCAGGTCGGCGGTCGACGCCCCGGTGGCCATGTTCCGCGTGTACTGCTCGTGGCCGGGCGTGTCGGCGATGATGAACTTCCGCTTGTCGGTCGAGAAGTAGCGGTAGGCGACGTCGATCGTGATCCCCTGCTGCCGCTCGTCTTCGAGGCCGTCGGTGAAGAGCGCGAGGTCGACCTCCTCGCCGGTGGTGCCGTAGCGGCCGGTGTCCTTCTTGATGGCCGCGAGCTGATCCTCGTAGATCATCTTCGACTCGTAAAAGAGCCGGCCGATGAGGGTGCTCTTGCCGTCGTCGACGCTGCCGCACGTGATGAAGCGGAGCAGTTCCTTCCGCTCGTGCTGCGCGAGGTATTCGTCGATGTTCGAGGCGATCAGGGAGGACTGGTGTGTCATGTCTTAAGCCTTCGTGGTGTGGGCTCGGGGCTGCCCGTGCCGTCTCGCCGGACGCTCGCTGCGGGCATCCTGCCCTCCGCTCGCTCGGAGGAATCCTCGCTTCGCCATCCCGGCTCCGCTCGGATTCCTACGCCGCTCGATCGGCACGGGCAGCCCCTCGCAGCGTCCTCTGTGGGGGGAAAGATCATCTCGGCTCGGACTCCGCTTCAACGCCTGCTGTACCTCCGCCGCAAGCAGCGTTCAGCGGCCGACGGCTTCGCCGCGGTCCGCTGCAACGGCTGGAGTGGACTTCGCGTCAGAAGTACCCCTCCTTCTTCTTCTTTTCCATGCTGCCCGCCTCGTCGGAGTCGATCAGCCGGCCCTGACGCTCGGAGAACGTCGTGAGCAGCATCTCCTGGATGATCTCGGGGAGCGTGGTGGCCGTGGAGTCGACGGCGCCCGAGAGCGGGTAGCAGCCCAGCGTGCGAAACCTCACGCGGCGCATTTCGGGCGTCTCGCCGGGTTTGAGCGGCAGCCGCTCGTCGTCGACCATGATCATCACACCGTCCCGCCAGACGATCGGCCGCTCGGCGGCGAAGTAGAGCGGCACGATCGGGATGTTCTCGAGGTGGATGTACTGCCAGACGTCGAGCTCGGTCCAGTTGGAGAGCGGAAACACGCGAATGCTCTCCCCCTTCCGGACCTTTGTGTTGTAGAGGTTCCAGAGTTCGGGCCGCTGGTTCTTCGGGTCCCAGCGGTGGAACTCGTCGCGGAACGAGAACACCCGCTCCTTGGCCCGGCTCTTCTCCTCGTCGCGACGGGCCCCGCCGAAGGCGGCGTCGAAGCGGTGCTTGTCGAGCGCCTGCCGCAGGGCCTGCGTCTTCATCACGTCGGTGTGGACCTTGCTGCCATGGGTGATCGGATTGATCCCCTTGGCCCGGCCCTCCTCGTTGACGTGCACCAGCAGCTTGAAGCCGAGCTCCTTGGCGACGTACTCGTCGCGGAGGCGGTACATGTCCTTGAACTTCCACGTCGTGTCGATGTGCATCAACGGAAAGGGTGGCTTGGCCGGAAAGAACGCCTTCTCGGCGAGGCGGACCATCACCGCCGAATCCTTCCCGATCGAATAGAGCATCACCGGGTTTTCGAACTCGGCCGCCACCTCACGGATGATGTGGATGCTCTCGGCCTCTAACTGGCGAAGATGGGTAAGGTTGTACGAGTTCATCGACGTCCCAAATGGTTGCGTCTGAGCCTCCACTCTAGGCACAATGGTCGGAAATAGACAATCCGAGTCGACGCTTCATATCCCGCCCGACTGAACCCCGAGAGTCACCCCGATGAAACCCCTCGTGCACGCTGCCATGTGGCTCGCGACCATCTCCACGCTGACGGTTTCCACGGGTGATGCGTGGGCGGTCCCGCCACGGTCGGAGAGGGTGACCGCCCGGATCGCCGAGCGGGCCTACGCGCGACAGTCCATCGCCGAGGCGCGGGCCGCCCGGGCCGAGGCCCGGGTCGCCGAGATCGCGCCGCTCGTGCCGGTGCCCCCGCCTCCCCGGCCGGCGACGGTCCGCCGCATGGCCCGCGCGGGCGTGCCGCTGGTGCCCCCCGCGCCGCTCATCGTCGGAGCTCCAGCGATCCAGTTCCCGCGAGCCGTGCCGGCAACACCGCCCGCCGGCACACCGCCGGCGATGCTCGCCGAGCCTGCTCGGGCGACCGTCTCCGCACCGCCACGACCGTCCGCTCCGCTCGTCACCGCGTCTCCGCAGCCGACGTCCGCGGCGAACCTTTCCGATGACGGCACCCGCAGCGTGCTGACCACGGCGGAGGAACCCGCACCGACGCCGGCGACCCGCGAGCCGGCGGGCTCGGCGGTGACCCATCCGCCGATCGAGCTGCTTCCCACGCCGCAGCCGCAGGGCGAGTAGGTCCCGGGCCGTCCGTCACTGGCGTGTCATCACTCGCGACGGTGACGTTCCGCAGCGCCGGCGTTCAGCGACGGGCGGCATGGCAACGCCTTCGTGCGTGCAGGAGGGCCAATGCGGCGCACGCCCCGGCCAGCAGGCATCCGCTCATGGGCTCGGGCACCGCCGCGATCGACCCAGCCTGCGTCGACGTGCCATAGGGTCCCGCATCGTAGAGACCCGTCGTGATGAACTCCGTGGCGTCGAGGATGTCGAGAACGCCGTCGTAGTTGAAGTCGCCGTCGATCCAGGCGGCCGCCGGGCCGCCGGCGTCGTCGTACCTGCCGGCAGCGAAGAAGTTCGCCACGTCGAGCGAGTCGACGGTGCCGTCGAGGTTCGTGTCGCCGGTCGCGGCATACGCGAACGTCAGGGACCCATCGCCGTTGTCGAGCACGCCGACGGCCCGCGGCAGGCTGCTGGCCACTGCGGCGGCCACCGCGGACGACACGATGCCCGTGGCGCCCCGCCACGTGCCGTCGCCCCGGCCCGCAGCGACCGCCGCGGAGACGCCCGCCGCGGACCCCGAAATGACGGTGA
Source organism: Planctomycetaceae bacterium (assembly GCA_046076065.1). GTDB lineage: Bacteria > Planctomycetota > Planctomycetia > Pirellulales > UBA1268 > QWPN01. The sequence continues at coordinate 7,142 of JBJTRH010000112.1, forward strand.
CGCGGCCCGTCCCCACGTCGAACCGGCCGCCGGCCGTGAGATCGAGGCCGCCGACCGTGGTGGCCAGCCCGTCGGCGAGCGTGACCGTCGCTCCGCTGCCCGTCTTCACCAGCGACGTCGCCAGGGCCGCCGGGTGGGCGATCTCCAGCGTGCCGGATGCCACGGTGGTGATGCCGGAGTGCGAGTTCGCCCCGTCGAGCACGAGCGTGCCGGTACCGGTCTTCGTCACCGACGAGGCGATCACGATCGACCGGTACCCGGCCTCGAACTGCGTCGTGCGACCGCTGGGCACCGCGAGCGTCAGCGGCGGCGCCACGAGCCCGCCGAGGAACGCCGACCACTCGGCCTGGTCGAGCGGCGTCGCCGTCACGCCACCGCCGACGACGGCCGACCGGAATCCTGACGTGTTCACCCAGGCCTGCAGATCGGCGAGCGTCACCTGGTCGTCCCCGGTGAAGTCACCCTGGACGAAGCTCTTCGCCGTGCCGCCGTAGGAGGTGCGAAGGATCCGGAAGTCGGCGAAGTCGACGACGCCATTGAGGTCGGCGTCGGCCGTGATCGGGAGCGACGGCACGACCCGCCCGAGGAGCGCGGGGTCGGCCTGGTAGTCGAGAAACTGCCCGAGCACCTGCACGTCCTTCCAGTCGGCACGATCGTTGCCGTTGAGGTCGAACTTGAACCCGCCCGGCCCCAGCGCGGAGCCGCTGCGAACGGTGATCGCGGCGCGGAACAGCGCCAGGTCGGCGGCATCGAGATCGTTGTCCCGATCGAAATCGCCGGACTTGAACGCATACGCCCCGGCGATCACGTTGAGCGGCGACGGCTCGGCATAGAGGAGCTGGGTGACCGCGAAGCCGTTGGGGTGCTGCACCGACCGCGGCTGCATGCGGAGCGTGTTGGCGCTCGGGCTCTGCGTGCCCGACAGGGTCGCCTTCCGCTCCGCCCAGCTGAACACCTTCGAGAGCCGGCCCTGCGGGTCGAGGCGGAAAACCGCCCGACGGTCCGGGCTGCTCGTCGTGTTGTTGAAGTACACGTTGCCCGCCGCGTCAGCCGCCATGGAGAGGGTTGTGATGGCGGTACCGCTGGTCTCCATGAAGTCGGCCAGCCGTGCCGCCGAGAGATGCACCGCCCGCGGGGTGGCCGAGGAACCATTGAAGGTCACCCGGTCGATCCCGCCGATGTTGCCCGTCGAGGCGCCGCCGCGGAGGAGGATCGTGTCGACGCCTCCCGCCGACAGCACGGCGAGTTCCGTGTTGGCGTCGGCGTCGGCCAGGAGCCGCGTGACGGTGCCGGCGGCGAGATCCGCACGATAGATGCCGCCGAACGCCGACGCCACCGTGCTGTCGGCGATGTAGGCGGCCTGGCCGTTCCCCGAGAACGCGTACTGGCGGCCGAGGTTGCTGTTCGTGCTCGTGGCCACCGGGTTGGCGAGGCCTGCCGCCGTCGCGAACTCGGCCTGCGTGACGAGCGACGCAAACGACCCACTGACGAGGTCGTAGGCATAGAGCCTCTGCGTGAGGTCGTTGCGGCGCGCGCCGGAGACCGTCACGGCACTGCCGCCGTCGGAGACGATGATCCGCGAAAATGCCGGCGCACCGCCGATCGGCACTGGATTGAGCAGAAACCCTGCCGCGGTCGGCTGGCCGCCGCCGTTGTTCGCATCGCCCCCCTTCATGAACAGCGTCCAGTCCGACAGGCCCACGACCTGAGTCACGCT
>JBJTRH010000113.1:0-2489 GCA_046076065.1 Planctomycetaceae bacterium
CGCTCGACCTCGAACGCCTCGCGGAGATCGTCGACCTCGACGAGTTTCTGTCGTTTCAGGCGGTCGAGGCCCTGATCGGCATGTGGGACGGCTACAGCTCGAACCAGAACAACTACTTCGTGCACGTGCCCGCGGACGACGGGCGGATCACGTTCATCCCGTGGGGAGCCGACTCGGCCTTCTCGGCGGTGCCGACGCTGCTGCCCGGACTCGGCAGAATTCCGCCGCCGGTGATCTACGCCCAGGCGGCCCTGGCCAACCGGCTGGCCTTCGCGCCCGGAATGATCGACCGCTACCGCGAGCGGCTCGAGCAGCTCCTCGATACCGTCTGGAACGAGGACGAGCTGCTCGCGGAGGTCGACCGCCTCGAGGCCCTGCTCGCGCCGCACCTCTCCGCAGGCCAGTCGGGGGCGGCTCGGTCGCTCGACGGCGTTCGCGACTTCATCCGGCGACGGCGGGGCGAGGTGGCGAAGGCGTTCGAGTCGTGGCCACCGGAACTGCCCGGCACGTTTCGCCAGCCGATGACCACCAGGCGCGTGGGCCGTGTGAGCGGGACGTTCACGACGGTGCACCGGGCGGCGGCCGACGACGACGCTGCCGGCGGCGACGTCTCGCTGAACCTCACCCTGGCGGACGAGCCCGTCGCCTACCGGCCCACCGCCGTGGCGGCCTACCCACTGCCGATGCCGGGACCCTGGAACCGGCCCGAGGCGGCCGCCGATGCCCCGCTCGGCGTGACCGTGTCGGGCTCCCGGGCCGATGGCCGACCGCTCACCCTCACGTTCATGCTCGACCGGCGGCTCGTTCGCGAATCGAACGGCGGGTTCGCGGCGGGCGGAATGCTCACCGAAGGGTCCGGCTTCTTCGGGTCCGGCCCGATGCGAATCGTGGGTGGCACGGTGGCGCTGGGCGAGCGGGGACTCGACCCCGGCTCCAGGCTCTCCGGCACGTTCGCCTTTGGAATCGACGAGACGTCGGGGGGCTTCAGGAACCCCGCTCCGCTGCGGCGTCCGGGCGATCGCTGACGTCCTCCCGCCCCGACGACGGCGGCACCGGATTGAGGTCGATCCAGACTTCGTCGCCGACGGCGACCCGCGTCAACGGCTCGGGATCGAACTCCACCGTGAGCCCGCCGCTCACCCGATCCCAGACCACGCGGGTGATCGTTCCCACGCGGACGGAACGTTCCGCCTTCGTGCGAAACACGCCGTCTCCGAGCGCCACATTGGGGCGAAACGTCAGCCCGCCGTCACGGCCCATGTGACCGGGCGTGTCGCCGAGGTAAGCGGCGTCGTGGCTCTCGATCACCTCGAACTCGAACCGCGTGCCGGGAGGAGCGAGCGGGAGTTGCTTCTGCGCGTCGGCGGCCTGCGCCGCAGCCGCCCGGAGCACAGCGACGAGCACCAGAAACCGGCAGGCCAGGCGGGCGAACGGGATCACGGGGGCACGTCCCGGAGCAGGGTCAGGCGGTCGACGGTCCGCGCGGCCCGTCCGTAGCCCATATCGTAGCAGCCGGCCGTGGCGCGACGCATGCCTGAATACCCCCAGGAGAAGGGGATTCGCCGAGACCTGAGGACCGCCGCATGGACGCCGGCGGAGCCCCGTCACGACCCATGGCACGCATCCCCGCGTAGAGCGGGAGGAAGCCGGCGGAGTTCCCGCTTCTTGCCACTCAAAACAGACCGTGCTAGAAGCGGTCGAGGGGTGACGCGGACAGACACCACCTTCTCTTCGTGGATACGCGCGTGCGGCCCCCGTCCTTCCTGCCACCGTCGCCCGTGATCCTGCGCCGCGCGCCGCCGCGGCTGGCGGCGTGGCTGCTCGTGGCGACTTCGTGCACGCTCCTCCCCGCCCAGACCGTCACGCTCTCGGGCAGCGTGATCGGATCCACGCCGTCGGTCCTCGGCTACAACTCCGGGCATTTCCTGCCCGGCTCCAACGTCGCCTCCTGGTGGAAATACGCCGGCGTCAACGGCAGCCGGATCTTCTCGAGCCCGAGTTACGCCACGCCCGGGACGAGCACCTACTTCCGCTCCGAGTCGACACTCTCGCTGAGCGCGACCTCCCAGGCCCAGTTCGTCACGCAGCGGGATGCCCTGCGGGCCAGCGGCACGGCCACCACCTACGTCCGTTGGGACCGCATCGTGCCCCTCTACACGACCGGCACGACCGACGGCAACAACTCGATCCAGCTCAAGACGGCCGAAGACGCGATGAAGGCCCGGGGCATCAAGCCCCTGATCGTGATGACCAGATCGCCAGGGAGCTACGCCTGGCCCGCGTCGCCGACGTCAAACGCCTCCGCCGATTGGCAGGACCGCTGGCTGGCCTGGCAGCAGTGGTATGCGCAGGCCTTCGTGCATGCCCAGTACAACGACGTGGAGAACTACCAGTTTTTCAACGAGCCCGATCTCTACGCCAGCACCAACGGTACGCTCACGCAGGAGCAGTGGCTGGAGATGGTGCAGGTCGGGGCCAACGCCGTGGAG
>JBJTRH010000114.1:0-3718 GCA_046076065.1 Planctomycetaceae bacterium
CGGCGTGGTGCCGCTCGAAAACTCCACCGACGGACGGATCGCCGACACGCTGGACAACCTTTCCCGGCTCCCCGTCAAGATCTGCGCGGAGGTGCCGCTCCGGATCCACCACACGCTCCTCGGCGCCGGAGACCGTTCAGCCATCCGCGAGGTCTACAGCCGTCCCCAGGCGCTGTCGCAGTGCCGCAACTGGCTCGCCCGACACCTGCCCGCCGCACGGCTGGTCGAGGTCACGAGCACGTCCGCCGCGGCGGAAATGGCGGCGAGCCGGCCCGACGTGGCGGCCATCGCCAGCCGGCAGGCCGGCGTCCATCACGGCCTGTCGGTGCTCGCGGAGGACATCGAGGACATCGCCGGCAACACCACCAGGTTCGCCGTGATCGGCCACGCCGATTCCAGCCGGACGGGCCGCGACAAGACCTCGCTGATGTTCGAGATCGAGCATCGCCCCGGGGGTCTCGCCGACGCGCTGGCGGTGCCAAAGCGGCAGAAGCTCAACCTCACCTGGATCGAGTCGTTTCCGATGCCCGGCGAAGTGGGGGGCTACATCTTCTTCGTCGAGCTCGAGGGGCACCGCAGCGATCTCCGCGTCCGCCGGGCGATCGCCGCCCTCGAGAAGCGGTGCACGCGGGTCGTGGTGCTCGGCTCCTACGCCGTCGCGTCCGCGGTCGGGTGATCACCGGCCGTCGAAGGGCTCGCCGTTCACGCGGACACCGCGGCACTCGATCGCCTGGCCCGGCCGGCGGACGAGCGTGCCGCCGGCTGCCGTCACGTCGACGTCCTCGAGCACGATGCCGTCGAGCTCGTCTCCGTCGTTGCCGCGCAGCTCCCCGAGCGTGCGGAACGACCCGCGCACGCGGCTCACGTGCACCCCTCGCACCCGCGACGGCTGGGGCGGGTGGCCCTGCAGGTCGAAGAACTGCGTCCAGGGCTTGATGTCGAAGATCGCCTGGGCGTCGACGGCCTCGATGTCGCTCACGACGATGCTCTCGTATCGTTGCGGCGTGTCGGGCCGCAGCTTCAGCCGCACCAGCGGCACGTCAGCGCCGAGGCTGCAGCGTTGCATGCTCACGTCCCGGATCACCGTCGCCTCGCTCCCGCAGGTGAGCGCGCCGTGCCCGCTCTCGAACACGCAGTCCTCGATGGTGATCCGCTCGACGGGCGGGCTCGATTCGTCCTCGAGGGCCCGCGGCCCCTTCGAGCCCTTCAGAGCGATGCAGTCGTCGCCCACCGAAATTCGGCAGCGGCGGATCGTGACGTCCTGGCAGCTGTCGATGTCGATGCCGTCGGAACTCGGAGCCCGATCGATGGCGATCTCGTCCCAGGGCTGCGAGGCCCCGACGATCCGCGGCGGGGCCCCGTGCGGCGCGGTGATCGTGAGGCCCTCGAGCGACACGTCCCGGCACCGGTAGGCATGGAGATTCCAGAAGCCCGAGTCCTGGAGGCGGATGCCCTCGACCCGCACGTCGCTGCAGCCTGACAGGAACATCAGCCGCGGCCGCTCGACCTCGAGGTTCGTGCACTTCGGGTTCTCCGCCCGCCGCCGCCAGAAGGCGGCCCAGAAGGGCCTGCCGTTGCCGTCGAGCGACCCGGCTCCGGTGATCCGCACGCCCGTGAGCCCGTCGGCGTTGACCAGTGCCGGCCGCCAGGGCTCGAAATGCCCCTCGATCCGCGTCATGCGGACCGGGTAGTCGCGGAGATCGGCCGACCCGCGGAGCACGCCACCGGCCTCGAGGTGCAGCTCGACGCCCTGGCGGAGGTCGATCGCCTCGGTGGTGAACACGCCGGGCGGCACGACGACCCGGCCGCCCCCGCCGGCCGCCATGCGGTCGATCGCCCCCTGGATCGCCGCGGTGCACACCTCGCCCGTGCCCGGCACGGCACCCGCGTCACGGATCGAAACGTCTGCGGCCCGGGACGAGGTGCTCGCACCTACCGCTCCGGCCAGGCCGGCGATGGCCACGAGCCACCACGCGAGACGATCAGGCGGCGGGCTCGTCATGGCACCTCCGCGACGGCACGCTCAGCCGGCCGACCGTACGGCTGCGTTGATAATTGCCCGGAGCTTGGGCTCCGCGGCGCGGGCGGTGGCGAGGATGTGATCGACCGTCGCCACGTCCAGCGCGTCGGGCAGGCACATGTCGGTGACGACCGAAATGCCGAGCACCTTCATGCCGGAGTGAACGGCCACCAGCACCTCCGGCACCGTGGACATGCCGACCACGTCCGCGCCGATCGTTCTCAGGAATCGGTACTCCGCGCGCGTCTCGAGGTTCGGTCCCGTGACGGCCACGTACACGCCCTTGTGCGCCACGAAGTTCTCCCGCCGGGCGACCGCCATGGCCTCGTCGATCAACGCCGCGGTGTACGGGGCGGACATGTCCGGGAATCGCGGGCCGAGCCGCTCGTCGTTGATCCCGATCAACGGGTTGTCACCGAGCAGGTTGATGTGATCTTCGATCACCATCAGGTCGCCGGACCGATACTGCGGATTGAGGCCGCCGCATGCGTTGGTCACGATCAGCAGGTCCGCCCCGAGCCGCCTGAGCACCCGCACCGGGAAGGTGATCTGCTGCAGCGGATACCCCTCGTAGGCGTGCTGCCGGCCCTCCATCACCACCACGGGCACGCCGTCGAGGCGGCCACACACCAGCTGCCCGGAGTGTCCATGGGCGGTGGAGCGTGCAAAATGGGGAATTCGGTCGTACGGGATCGCCACCCGCCCCTCGAGAGCGGCCCCCGCGCCGCCGAGGCCGCTGCCGAGAATGATCGCGACCTTTGGGGCATGCGGCCACTCCCCTGCGATCAGGGTGGCCGCCTCGGTGATCTTGTCGTATTGGTCGAGCATGCCTGTCACCTCCGGATTCGGGTCGCGAGCCGCGGGAGTCTAGCAGACCCTCGGCGGATCGGACCTCACCCGGCGGCGGGTCACTCGCCCAGCAGCGCGAGAAAGTCTGGATGGCGCCGGATCGATTCGAGGTCCGGGTCCGATTCCATGTGGTCCAGGTCGTCGTAGCCCAGCAGGATCGCCCGCGACAGCGCGTCGATCGCCTCGTCGGCCCGCCCCTCGCGGGCGAGGGAACACGCGAGGTTGTAACGGGCGAGAAAATCCTCGGGCAGCAGGCCGACCAGCCGGCGGTCGAGGTCGACCGCCCGGCCCACCATGCCCTTCCGACTCACCAGCTCCGCGAGCACCCGCAGCACCTCGACGGAGTCGGGCGTGCGTGCGAGCACCTTCTCGAAGAAGTCGATGTCGAAGTCGAGCTGGCTCAGCGTGCCAAACCAAGCCGGGGCGGCGCCACCCCGAGGCTTCCTGCGCCGCGATCTCCCGGCGTCCGCATTGGGATCATCCGGCGCCGACTGGGGCTCGTTACAACCTGCCATCGAACGGCTCCACGCGGGACGCCACCGGGGTCACTTCTTGCGGCCGGGGCCCTTGCCGGCGGGCGGAGTGTCGCCCTCGCCATCGTCCGGATGATCCCAATCAGGGTCATCCTCCTCCTCCTCGAAGTCGTCGTCGAACTCATCGTCGAAATCATCGAAGGTTGAATCCTCGTCGGCGGCCGGCTGGGCCGCCGAGAGATCCTCCTCGTCGCCGAGGTCCTCGTCCTCCTCGTCGGGTTCAGCCGCCGCGACCACCACCGGGTTGGCCACGATCCCGACATCGGCGAGCGTCACGCGGTCAGACAGCAACGTGGGAAACCACGAGGCACGGAGC
>JBJTRH010000115.1:0-16185 GCA_046076065.1 Planctomycetaceae bacterium
CCTGGGACGACGTCCGCGTCGGCTCGCTCGCCGACGTCGGGCCGCCGCCGGCCCTGCCGGCGGCCCGTGCGACCGCCACGGCCAGCGTCTCCTCGTCGATCCCCGGCTGGGAGCCGGCCAAGCTCGTCGATGCCGACGACAATACGGTCTATTCCTCGAATGGCCACGGCCCCAACGCGAGCATGACCGAGTGGGCGGCCATCGACCTCGGGATGATCTTCGGCGTGAACGCGATCGCGATTACGCCGCGGTCCGGCGGCTGGTGCTTCCCGGTCGATTACGAGATCCAGGCCTCGAACGACATGACCACGTGGACCACCGTGCCGGGGCAGGTGCACGTCGGGAAGGAGCGGCCGTCGGCCGCCGTGACGCACTTCTTCGCAACCCCTGTGCAGGCCCGCGGCCTGCGGGTGCATGCCACGAAGCTGAGCCCCGACGGCTCCGGCAACCACTACCTGCAGCTCGCCCGCCTCGAGGTGCCACGGTTCAAGCTCGACACTCAGCCCTGGGTGAGCCCGACCGAACTCCGCGGCAAGAGCCTCAACTCCACCGGCATCTTCTCCAACACGCAGTTCGGCAGCGACGTCGCCCCGACGCCGAAGTTCCTCGCGGAGAACCCGCAGTATCTCGCCAATCATCCGTTCGACGGCGTCACCGTGCCGCTGATGATCGACGACGCCTACCTGCGGTCGCAGGGCGTGATCACGGGGCCGCACGCCTTCCAGTGGATCGGCATGTCGTCGCTGCCGATTCCCTGGTCGGCGGTGTCCCAGTCGGTCGCCTACCTCAAGCAGGTGCAGTGGGGCCACGTCACTGACAGCTTCCTGTGGTATGGCGTGCAGAACCTCACCAACGATTCCTGGGAGGACGGCGACCGGAAGTGGTGGGTCGATCCCGCATCGCAGGCCGACTGGGGCGTGGTGGTGGCCAACGCCGCCGTAGCCGCCCGCGCCGCCCGCGAGGGAGGGCTGAAGGGCTTCATCATCGACACCGAGCAGTACACGCGGTATCCCACCACAGGGAGGCCCGAGTATCCGTTCGGGCTCGGCACCGCGGAGACGTGGCGGGAGCGGGGCCGGCAGTGGATCGAGGCCGTGCAGGCCGAATACCCCGGCATCGAACTACAGTTCTTCTTCTCCTGGGGCGACGAGTACGTGGTCTGGCCGAACTACCACAACCTCGTGCCCTTCATGGACGGCGTGCTGGCGGGGATCCGCGATCCCGCCCGGATCGTGCACGCCTGGGAAAGCTCGTTCTGGTGGGGGCAGGCGCGATCGATCCCCGCGGGATCCAGCTCCTTCACGATCTACGACGCCGATCGGGATCCCTACATCGGCGCCCGCGACTCGATCCGCAACGTCTGGCGGAACACGTCCAACGACCCCGCGAAGTACGACGATTTCGTCGACGTCGGGATGGCGGCGTGGTTCGAGAGCGATCCGTGGAACCTCTGGCCCGGCTGGCCCAGCGGCTATCTCGGAGACATCGTGCACTGGGGTCGGTCGTCGTGGCCGGGCATGCCCTGGTCGAACGTGGGCAACACGCTGGCGTATTCCGACAAGTACGTCTGGACGTGGAGCTCGAACACGCATTACTCGGCGACCTTCTCGGGGCTGAATCCCTTCCTCGCGTCGGTCGCCAACCAGACCTTCAACACCGGCACCGAGGCGGTGGCGGCCTTCACCGAGGAGTTCACCACCGACCCGCTGAAGCGCGGCTGGTACTTCGACTTCAGCTTTATGGACATCGGCCGCCGTCAGGACCCCGACGACGGGCCTCCGCAACTCGTGATGACGACCGACGCGGTGGCCTATGCCTGGAACGCGGGAGCCGGGGGCGTGGACGTGCGGTCCAACTGGACGCGTGGCGAGTTTGGCGAACTGGAGGGCCTTCTGGCGGCCCAGCGACGACGGTACGTGAAGCCGGTGGAGCCGCTGACCCGCGGCGACGACATCCGGCTGGAAATGGACCTCACGATCTCCTCGTTCGGCAGTGACGCGGCCAATCCGATCCTGGCGGGGTTGTTCCATTCGGCGGCCACGACGTCGGCGCAGAGCCTGGCGGTGGAGATCGTGGACGCCTCGACGGCCCGGGTGGCGGTGGCGGGCGACGGCACGCCCTGGTCGCTCGCCATGCCGCTGGCCGTGCCGCTCGAGACGGGGCGGGCGTACCGGACGGTGATCGCCTACACGGCCGCGACGCGGCAACTCGCGGTGGAACTCCGACGCGTGTCCGACGGGGTGATCGTCGCCCAGGCGACCGGCACGGTACCGACGACGGCAGGTCCGTTCGTTCTCGACGAGGCGGGCGTGGCACAGCGGGAGTCGGCCTTCGCCACGCCGGCCGCCTCCGCGCACCGCTTCCGGCTCGACCGGTTCGTGTTGGCGAGGGGGTGAGGCCATGCGGCGGGGCGTTGCGACCCTCGTGTGCCTGCTCGTCGTCTGCGGGCAGGCCCGGATCACCACGGCCGCTGAGACCCGCACGGTGTCGCAGCCGTTCATCGGCGTGACGCACACGCGGATCGACACGACCGTGCCGCGGAAGCTGGTGATGAACCTCGTGGAGATCGACCTCACGGTTCCCGGCATCGGGTTCGCCGTGACACCCTCCAACGGCTCCGCAGCCGGTGAGACGGTCGGCCGCACCACGCGGCAGTTTCTCACCGAGCAGGCCGTGCAGGTGGCGGTCAACGGCGGCTTCTCCGCCTGGGTGAGCGGCTCCCACTACGCCGTCGAGGGCCTCGCCGCCCGGCAGGGTGTCGTCTACTCCGAGTTCCAGGAGTTTCGTACGTTCGCCCTCAACATCTCGCAGGACAACGTGGCCACGATCCTGCGGTCGGTGAGCGGCACCGGCACCGCCCGCTCGCCCGACGTCCCGCTCTACAACACGCTCGCCGGCGAGGCCCGCCTGCTCCGCGACGGCACGCTGATCCAGTACGCCAATGAGTCGCTGCAGCCGCGCACGGCGGTGGGCCTGAGTGCCGACCAGACGCGGCTCTACCTCATGACGATCGACGGCCGCAACACCGGCCACAGCCTCGGAGTGACCCGGCCTGAGTTGGCCGACCTGATGCGGCTCAACGGCGTGCACAACGCGATCAACCTCGACGGCGGCGGCTCGACGACCCTGCTCTTCGCCGATCCGACGCCGCGGCTGGTGAACGTGCCGGTCGGCGTCGGCGACGTGCCCGGCACGGAGCGGATCGTGGGCAGCAACTTCGGCGTGTATGCCCTTCCCATGCCCGTGCCGGCGGCGGTGGCGATCGCCGTGACGACGGGCACGCAGACACAGGCTGCGGCCGGCCACCCGTTTCTTCCCAACTCACTCTCCCTAGCCAAGACGGGCGGTGGCATGCTGGTGCTCGATGCCGGCAACACCTTCACGGGGCCGACCGACGTCCGCGCCGGCACGCTCCGCATCGCCAAGGCCGGCGCCCTGCAGTTCAGCCCGACGAGCGTGCAGGACGGTGCCGTGCTCGATGTGCCCGACGGCGTCGCGCCGCGAACGCCTTCTCTCACACTCGCCCGGGGCAGCACGCTGTCGGGGAGCGTGTCGCTCGGCCCAGCGGGGATCGCGATGCTCGAGGTGGCGGCCGGAGCGAACTTGTCATCGGCCGCCGTGGCCGTCGTCACAGGCGGAACGGTGTGGGCGGGCGGAAGCGGTACGCTCCGTCTCGGTCGGCTCGCGGTCGAGTCCGGCGGATTGTTCGAGATCGGAACTGCACGGGTGGAAGTGGCTGCGGGCGGCTTCGACGCGATGCGGCTGCGGGCGGCGATCGTCGCCGGTGCTTCCGGCCGCTCGGGCATCACGTCGGCCGCGGTCGAGGCTGCACGAGCCGCAGGCCGACCGCGGGCGATCGGGTGGCGGACGGAGGCTGACGGCGCCGTGGCCTTCCGCCTCGCCGCGCCGGGCGACGTCGATCTCGACGGAATGGTGGACATCCTGGACGTATCGACGCTGATCGCCGCGGACCTGTTCGACGGGGGCGGCCCGGCGTCATGGAGCGACGGCGACTTCAACGCGGACGGCGCCTTCGACATCCTCGACATCGGCGAACTCGTCGGTGCGGATGTCTTCGATCGGGGATCGTACGACACGGCAGGCTCGGCCGCGGTTGCCGTCGCGGTGCCCGAACCGACCTTGCCCACCGCGACCGTGGTGATCGGGGCGTGCGTCGTCGCCGCGGCATGGCCGGCCCGGCGCGGGCTCAGGGCGACCGGGTCTTGATGCGGTCGTTCGGCTCCTCGCCCCAGTCGTTGCGCGGCGGGTCGGGCCAGGGATCGACGAACGAGGCCGCCGCCCATTCGTCCCACTGGTGCACGAGCAGATCGCGGACTGCGGGCCGCTGGGGCGTGAGATCGTCGAGCTCCGTGCGGTCGACGGCCATGTCGTAGAGTTCCCACGGGCCGCCGTGCTTCAGCACCGCCTTCCAGCGGCCGCTGCGGATCGCCTTGTTGCCCTCGTGCTCCCAGAAGATCGGCTTCCAGCGGTGGATCGGCTTTCCGGCGAAGGCGGGCGCGAGGCTCGTGCCCTCGTAGGGGAGGATACGGTGGCCGCCGTGCTCCGCCGGATAGGTCGCGCTGCAGACCTCGACCAGCGTGGGCATCACGTCGATCACGTGGCCCGGCGATCGCTCGATCGTGCCGCGACGGTCGGCGGCGATGCCCCGCGGCCAGTGGGCGACCAGCGGGGTCGCGATGCCTCCCTCGTGCGTGAAGTGCTTGTAACGACGGAATGGAGTGTTGGCCAGGGTCGCCCAGCCCATCCCCAGGAACACGCGCGAGTCCGCCCCGCCGAGAGGGCTTCCCTCGGCGACGCCTCGAGGACCGCTCTCGGCGTTGCCGCCGTTGTCACTCAGGAACAGGATCAGCGTGTCGTCGAGCACGCCGCGGTCGCGCAGCCCGGCCGCGATCCTCCCCACGCTTGTGTCGATGCATTCGATCATCGCCGCATAGACCGCCATGATCGACTCGAACCGCCCGCGGTCGGCCTCCGAAAGCGAGTCCCACGCGGGCACGTCGGCCGGCCGCGGCGTGAGCGGCCACGCGGGATCGACGATGCCCAGCTCGATCTGCCTGCGGTGCCGCTCCTCGCGGAGCCGGTCCCAGCCGGCCCGATGCCGATCGCGGTGCCGGGCGATCACCTCGGCCGGCGCCTTAAGCGGGAAGTGGGCCGCGCCATGGGCCACGTAGAGGAAGAACGGCATCTCCTGGCCCAGTGCGTCGTCCACGAACTTCAGCGCCCAGTCGGTGAACATCTCCGTCCCATACCACTCCCCTGCCCCGACCTCCGGTGAATCCGCCGGCACCTCGCGGCCGTCGAGATAGACCAGTTTCGTGTCGGGATTCGACTGCTCCTGTGGGAAGGCCAGTTCGCCGTAGCGAGTCGTGGCCGTTCTCCGGAAGCCCCGCGACCATGGAGGCGTGCCGTGCTGCTGACCGAGGTGCCACTTGCCGACGATCGAGGTGTGGTAGCCGGCCGCGCCGAGCACCTCGGCGAGCGTCACGCACCGGTCGTGGAGCCGACCGTGCGTGCCGAGCGAACCTGGCTTCCGCCGGCTGTCGAGGTGCCCCATGCCGGCCTGATGGGGATAGAGCCCGGTGAGCAGCGCCGCCCGCGTCGTGCTGCATCGCGCGGTGTTGTAAAAACTCGCGAACCGCAGGCCGCCGGCCGCCAGCGCGTCGATGTGCGGCGTGGGGATCTCGCCGCCGTAGCATCCGAAGTCGCTGAACCCGACGTCGTCCACGAGGATCACCACCACGTTGGGCCGCCGCGCTGCCGCGGGTGGGGCCGGGTCGTCTGCCGCCGCCACGGCGGCCAAGGCCAGCGACGACGCGGTGAGCAGGCCGCGAAAGCCACGCATGCGAGTTCCCCAGGGTCGGACGCGAATCGCTACAGTGGGAGTCTACCGGGAGGGCGACCATGGGCGGAACGACCACGATGGCATGGCGCGTCGGGCCGCGGGCTCGCACGCTGGGCGGCGTCTGCGTGATGCTCGGGGCCATGCTCTGGGCGGTTGTCGGCCTCGCGGCCGACGCGCCGGAGGCATGGCCCGTCGAACGGGCTCGCGCCTGGGCCGACCGGACCGGCTGGCTCGTCGGCTGCAACTACGTCCCCGCGACGGCGATCAACCAACTCGAGATGTGGCAGGCGGAGACGTTCGATCCCGAGCGGATCGATCGGGAACTGGGCTGGGCGGAGTCGCTCGGGTTCAACTCGCTCCGCGTGTTCCTCCACAACATTCCCTATCGCACCGATGGGGCGGGATTTCTCGACCGCATCGATCGCTTTCTGGAGATCGCCGATCGTCATCGAATCGGCGTGATGTTCGTGCTGTTCGATTCCGTCTGGGATCCGTTTCCGCAGCCGGGGCCGCAGCGGCCTCCACGGCCCGGTGTTCATAACTCCGGGTGGGTGCAGTCTCCGGGGCGCGAGATCCTCGGCGACGAGTCGCGGCAGGAGTCGCTCGCTCCGTACGTGCGGGGGGTGGTGGGCCGCTTCAAGGACGATCCCCGCGTGCAGTGCTGGGACATCATCAACGAGCCTGATAATAGGAACGACGCGGCCTACGGCTCCGTCGAGCTTCGCGACAAGGCCGCCGCGGCGCTCGTGCTCACGAAGAAGGCGTTTGGCTGGGCCAGGGAGGCCGGCCCGTCGCAGCCGCTCACCGCGGCGGTCTGGCTCACCACCTGGAAGGATCCCGCCGCCCTGAAGCCGACCGAGGCATTCTGCCTGGCGGAGTCCGACGTCGTCAGCTTTCACCACTACGGCCGGCCGGAAACCTTCAGGCAGTGTGTCGCCAATCTGCGCCGCTACGACCGCCCCCTGCTCTGCACCGAGTACATGGCCCGCCCCCAGGGCAGCACGTTCGATCCGCTGCTGGGATTGATGAAGCAGGAGGGCGTGTCCGCCTACAGCTGGGGCTTCGTGGACGGCAGGTCGCAGACCATCTACCCCTGGGACTCGTGGAAGAAGCCGTACGAAAAGGAGCCCGATCCCTGGTTTCACGACATCTTTCGCACCGACGGCACGCCGTACCGGGCGACGGAGGTCGAGTACATCCGCTCCTTGACCGGCGGGGCCGGCGGCCGCTGAGCGCCGCCCGGTGCATGCGGCGGCCGTCCACAGCTCCGGATATGACACGCCCAATCATGGGCCGCGGGTCGCATGCCCCATAGAATGGCTCGACATCATGGAGCCCCGCGCATGAGCAGCCAGCAACTTCCCGCCACGCTCGCCGACCTGAAGGCCTCCGGCTGGCGAAGCCGCAGCGTCAAGGACGAGGTCCGCGAGAACTTCCTGCGGATGCTCCGCGACGGAGCAGAGCTTTTTCCCGGCATCGTCGGCTACGACGACACCGTGATCCCCGAGATCAGCATCTCCCTGATCGCCGGGCACGACATGCTGTTCCTCGGCGAGAAGGGGCAGGCCAAGAGCCGGCTGATGCGGCTGCTCGTGCGGTTTCTCGACGAGCACCTCCCCTACCTCGACGATCCCACGATCCCGCTGCACGACGATCCCTTCGCCCCGATCACGGCGGCGGGGCGGCGGCTCGTGGCCTCGCGGGATCCGGCCGACGTGCCGGTGGCCTGGTGGCCGCGGAGCGAGCGGTATGCGGAGCGGCTGGCCCCCGGCACGAAGTTCGCCGACATCATCGGCGAGATCGATCCGGCCAAGCTGGCCGGCGGCACGAGCATGTCGAGCGAGGAGGCGCTCCACCTCGGCCTCATCCCGCGGATGCACCGGGGCATCTTCGCCATGAACGAGCTCCCGGAACTCGACGAGCTCGTGCAGGTGGGGATGTTCAACATCCTCGAGGAGCGGGATGTGCAGATCCGCGGCTATCCCGTGAAGTTCGACATCGACGTGATGCTCCTCTTCTCGGCGAATCCCTCCACCTACAACCGCTCCGGCAAGGTGATCCCGCAGCTCAAGGACCGGATCGGGGCCGTGATCCACACCCACTACCCGCGGGACCGCGAACTGGGCATCCAGGTCGCCGAGCAGGAGGCCGGCATCGATCTCGGCGGCGCGTGGCCGGTGGCGGTGCCTCCCTTCATGAAGCAGGTGCTCGAGCAGGTGACGATCGCCGCCCGGAAGAGCAAGTTCATCGACCAGCAGTCGGGCGTGAGCGCGCGGTTCTCGATCGCCAACTACGAGACCATGGTGGCCAGCGCCCGGCAGCGGGCGGTGCGGCTCGGCGAGCGGCCCGCGGTGCCGCGGATCAGCGACCTCGGCCATCTGGCCACGTCGAGCCTCGGCAAGCTGGAGCTCGACCTGATGGGCAGCCACCAGATGAGCGAGCGGCAGGTGCTCGAGGCGGTGATCGCCGAGGCCATCTCGACGGTCTTCGAGGAGTATGTCGAGGAGCACGGGCTCGGCGAGATCGCCGCCGCGTTTCGCCAGGGCGCGAAGGTCGAGGTGGGTGACATGGTGCCGAGCGCGGCCTACGAGGGGGTCGTGGCCGACGTGCCGGCGGTCTGGGAGAAGGCCTTCGAGGTCAACGCGGCACAGGATCCAGCGGTGCGGGCGAGCTGCATCGAGTTCGTCCTCGCCGGCCTCTATGCCACGGAGCGGATCAGCCGGCTGGAGTCGCACGGGCGGACCGTCTACGACACCGGAGGGTTTCGCTAGTGCCCACACGCTCCACGCTCGGCGGGATCGTCCACACGTACCAGCGATACGACCCGGTGCGGGTTCCGCCCCCGCGTCCGCCGGCCGTCGACCTCCTGACGCCCGCGATGGAGCACCTGCTGGAGTTCGGCGACGCCGCGGAACTCACCGCCGAGCAGCTCGCCGACGCGATCGTGCTCGACCCTGAGCAGCTCCGGGGGCTGGGGCAGTCGCTCGATTCGATCCGCCGCCGCCTGGAGGAGGCGAGGCGAAAGATCCTCGAAACCTACGAGACCGATGCGGTGCGGGCGAAGGCCCGACGCCGGTTTCGCGATCTTGCCCAGCGGGCCCGGCCGCCTGCGGCGCACCGCGACGGCTTCGCCAAGGCCGTGCGCCAGGAGCAGCTGCGGCAGCTGGAGCGGCTCTGGTATTCCCAGGACGACGACCAGTCGCCGTTCGCCGGCCAGCTGGCTGGCCTCGTCGACGCGCTCGGCGAGGTCTATCAGGTCGACGAGCTCGCGGCGCGGTGGACCTTCACGGGCCGCACGAAGCTGACCGTCCCCGAGGCCCTCGAGGTGAAGGAACAGCTCGAGGAGATCGAGGACCTGCTCCGGCAGGTCGAGGAGGCGCGGGCGAATGCGCGGGTGGCGCTGCTCGACATGGATGCCCTCGGCCAGTACCTCGAGGACGGCGAGCGGGACGAGCTCGATCTCTTGCGGCGGCAACTCCGCGAGGCGATCGAGCGGCTGGCCGCCGAGCAGGGGCTCGAGAAGACGAGCCGGGGCTTCGAGCTCACGCCGCGGGCGCTGCGGCTCTTCCAGGGACGGCTCCTGGAGCGGATCTTCGCCGACCTCGATCCGTCGCGGACGGGCCGCCACCAGGGCGACGTGCAGGGCGATGGTGCGGTGGAGACCGTGCCCACGCGGCCCTACGAGTTCGGCGACTCCGTGGCACACATGGACATTCCCGGGTCGATCGTCAACGCGATCCTCCGGCAGGCCGGCGCGGCGGGCTGGGTCCCGGGGCAGCGGGTGCGGCTCGAGCAGCGCGACATCGAGGTGCACCGTACGCGCAACACGCCGAAGTGCGCCACGACCGTGGTGCTCGACATGAGCGGGTCGATGCGGTACGGCGGCCTGCACGTGAGCGTGAAGCGGATGGCACTGGCGCTGCAGGGGCTCGTGCTCCGAGAGTATCCGGGCGACTTCCTCCAGTTCATCGAGATGGCCTCCTTCGCCAGGCCGCGGCAGCCGGGCGAGATCGTGTCGCTGATGCCCAAACAGGTCACGATCTTCGATTCCGTGGTGCGGCTGCGGGCCGACATGGCCGACCCGGCGATCTCGGAGGTCGACGTCCCGCCCCACTTCACGAACATCCAGCACGCGCTGGCCCTCTCGCGGCAGCACCTCGCCCGACAGGACACCCCCAATCGGCAGGTGATCGTGATCACCGACGGTCTGCCGACCGCGCACTTCGAGGGCAGCCAGCTCTACCTGCTCTACCCGCCCCACCGGCGGACCGAGGAGGCCACGCTCCGCGAGGCCGAGGCCTGCCGCCGCGAGGGAATCATCGTCAACGTGTTCCTGCTCGCCGGCTGGTCGCAGACGCGGGAAGACATCCAGTTCGCCTACCGGCTCGCGGAGGCCGCGCGGGGCCGGGTATTCTTCACGGCGGGCCGGGATCTGGAGCGGTTCGTGGTCTGGGATTACCACGCCCGCCGGCGGACGATCATCGGCTGACAAGCCACACACGAGGTGCATCGATGTGGAGATGGATGGCCTGCTTGCTCGTCGCCGTGCTGGCGGTCGTGGCCCGGCCGGCACTGGCCCAGCAGCCGTCCTACACGCTCCTCGACCTCGGCGTGCTCACCGGCAGCGACGCGACTGTCGCCGGAATCTCGTCGGGGGGGCGCGTGGCGATCGCCAATCAGCGGCTGACGGGGCTGCGGGGGTTCGTGTGGCAGTCGGGCACGACCTCCGACATCGGCACCCTCGGCCGGGCGCCCACGCTCGTCCGCGACATCGCCTTCAACACGGGGCTCGCGGCGACGCAGACCGTCGGTTATTCGACGCTGACGAGCGGTTCCGCCCACGCGTTCCTCTGGACGCAGGGGGGCACCAACGGCGTGCCCGGGAATCCGCAGATGCGGGATCTGGGCACGCTTTCAGGCGGGGCCTACAGCGAGGCATTCGGAGTCAATGCGAGCGGCCGGGTGACGGGCTATTCCGCCAACGCGGCGGGCGTCGACCGCGCCTTCGTGTGGACCAGCGGCACGATGACCGATCTCGGCGCCCTCGTGCAGTCGGGCATCAGCAAGCCGTGGTCCTACGGCTATGCGATCAATGCCACGGGGCAGGTGGCGGGCGTGGCCTACGACGACACGTTCGCCAACTCCTTCGCCTGGTTCTACACCGGCACATCCGTGCGGGGGCTCGGCAGTCTCGGGGGCGGGAACGCGGAGGCGGTCGCTCTGAACGACTCGGGCCAGATCGTCGGCTTCTCCACGAATGGGGCCGGCAACGATCGGGCATTCATCACGACCGGCTCGACCACGATGCGGGATCTCGGCACGCTGGGAGGCGGGTCGAGCTTCGCGACCGGCATCAACAACGCCGGTCAGGTGGTCGGCGGGTCGTTCGTGGATCCGCTCGACAGCATCTACCGGGCGTTCGTCACCGTCTCGGGCACGATGCGCGACCTCAACTCGTTCGTCGACACATCCGGCCAGGGCTGGGTGCTGGAGGAGGCCAACGGGATCAACAACGCCGGCCAGATCGTGGGTGTGGCGTTCGCCGGGGGAACCGCCCGCGGGTTTCTGGTCTCGCCGTCGTCGCCGCTCACCTGGAGCATCAGCGGCACGCAGCCGGGAGGAGCCGGCATCTGGAGCGGCACGGCCGTGACGTGGTTGAGCGGCACCAGCCGAACCACCTGGACGGGCACGTCGAAGGCGGTGTTCGCCGGTTCGTCGGCGACGGTCACGGTGTCGGGCACGCTCGCCACGTCCGGCGGGCTCGAGTTCAAGGCCGGCTCGACGGTGCTTTCCGGAGGCACGCTCACGCTGCTGCCATCGGCCTACGGGAATGTGCCCGTGATTTCCGTGTCGGCTACGTCCACGGCGTCGGTCGCCACCGCGGTGGGGGGCACGGCCGGGCTGTTGAAGTCGGGCTCGGGCATCCTCGTGCTCCGGGGCACCAACACGCTCACGGGTCCCGTCACCGCGCAGAGCGGAACGCTGCGACTTGCGTCGACCACGGCCCTCGTCAATGGCACCGTGGCCACGCGAGAGGGTGCCACGCTGAAGGTGAGTTCGTTGCTGCAGCTGTCCCTGGCGAAACTCGACCTGGCCGACGGCGGTCGGGTCGACCTGACCGACGGCACCTTGACGGTGGGGAGCGGCCTGACTCCGGCGAGCACCGTGGCTGCGATCGTGGCCGGCCAGGGCGACGGCTCGTGGAACGGGGCGAACGGCATCACGTCGTCGGCGGTGGCCGCAGAGGTGGCGGCGAGCGTTCAGCGGGCGATCGGCTGGCTCGACAACGGCGGCGGCTCGATCACCGTGGCCTACTCGGCGCCCGGCGACACGAACATCGACGGCACCGTCGACATCCTCGACGCGGCGAACTTCTTCTCCGGCGGCAAATACGATACGGGCAGGGCTGCATCGTGGAACGAGGGCGATTTCGGCTACGACGGGTTCGTCGACATCCTGGATGCCGCGGATTTTCTCAGCACAGGGCTGTACGACACGGGGCCGTACGTGACCTTTGCGTCGGCCCCGATCGCTCCGGTGCCGGAACCGGCCACCGCGATTGTCGCCGTCACAACGCTGGTCGCCGCCGGCGTTCACGGGCGAGCATGGCGAACGAGACGACCGTCCCGGCCGCGGCCAGGCTCATGAGCGTCCACAGCGGCACGATTCGGGCGTCCGCCACCTCCCTCCGCTCCCGGGCGGTGTCCGCCAGGTCGATGGGTGGAAGCCCCGCGCCGCGTCGCTGGCGTTCCTCGGCCGCCCGCTCGCGGCCCAGGAATCGTCCCTCGAGCTGGCCCTGCCGGGCTTCGAACTTGCGGGAGATGGCGGCCGAACCAATCAACGCCATGAGGGAAAACAGGCCGGTCCAGAACCAGATGCTGTCCGTCAGAGGGCGTCGCGAGTTGCTGGAATCCACGGGATCCTCGGGATGAGACGGATGCTCCGCACGGGAGCAGCCTGCCACGGGTGCGGGCAAAAACGCCCCTCGGTAACTTTTCGCACCAGAAGTTGTCGAAAATCCTCGGGTGCGTAAAACTAGGCGTATGACGACCGCTTCAGGAGAGTACCGCGAGACCGACACGTCCGTCGTGGATTTGCTCCGCGGAGACGTCTGCCTCGGCATCGGCGACCTGGCGACCAGGCTTGGCGTCACCGCGACGGCCGTCCGCCAGAGGCTCGACAGGCTGATGCGGGCCGGGATCGTGGAGCGCAGCACCGTTTCGAAACCGCGAGGCCGGCCGTCCCACTCCTACAGGCTCACGGCGGCGGGCCGCCGGCTCGGCGGCGACAACTTCCGGGATCTGGCCATGGTGCTCTGGCGGGAAGTGCGTGCCATTCCCGACGCTGCCGTGCGCCGGGGACTGCTGCAGAGGATCGCGGGAGGGCTCGCCGAGGCATGCCGGGAGCGGATCAGCGGCGAAAGCCCGCGTGAGCGTCTCGCGGGGCTCGCGGCCCTCATGTCCGAGCGGGATATCGCCTGCTGTGTCGAGCAGGGCGAACTGCCCGTGCTGACGACGTATTCCTGCCCCTATCCGGAACTGGCCGACGAGGATCGCTCCGTCTGCGTGGCCGAGCGATTGATGATCCAGGAACTGGTCGGGACCGCCGTCCGGCTCTCGGAGTGCCGGCTCGATGGGGCCCCCTGCTGCAGGTTCACCGCCGGCGGGGGCGGCTCCGGCGAGGCGTGCGGCGCCTCGAAACCGGGGCACGGGCTTGAAACTAATCCCGTTGCGCCATCGAATGCCGATCGGTTGTTCTTCCGTCAGGCCGCATCGGAGTCCTCGTCATGACCGTTCCCGCCGCCCCAGTCTCGGCCACGCCCTGGATCGAAGGGCGTTTCGAGGAAAACCTCGTCCTCACCACGGTGGAGCAGGCCATCAATTGGGCCAGGCAGTCGAGCATCTGGCCGATGACGTTCGGCCTGGCGTGCTGCGCCATCGAGATGATGGCCGCCGGGGCGAGCCGATACGACATGGACCGTTTCGGAGCGGGCGCGTTTCGGGCGACGCCGCGGCAGGCCGACCTGATGATCGTGGCGGGCACGGTGACCTACAAGATGGCCAGCCGGGTCCGTCGCCTCTACAACCTCATGCCCGATCCGAAGTACGTAATCGCCATGGGCGCCTGCACCACCGGCGGCGGGCCGTACTTCAAGTGGGGCTATCACGTCGTGAAGGGCGTCGATCTCGTCGTGCCGGTGGACGTCTACGTTCCCGGCTGCCCGCCGCGTCCCGAGAGCCTGCTCGAGGGCCTGATGCGGATTCAGGACAAGATCCTCGGCCAGCGGATCGCGCGGCAAAAGGGGGGCGTCGGCAAGGTCGCCGACGAGCTGCCCGTGCCGCACCACTCCGGGTACGTCGCTCCCTCGGTCTCCGCCGATGAGCTGGTGTTCAATCACCAGAAAGTGCAACCCTGACGCCCGCGCGGCCACGTGTGGCCGCCGCGAGCCCGTTCTCTCCCTTCCCTCCCGCCTCGCTGCCCGCCATGCCTGCCGCCGAACAACTCGTCATCAAGGGCCTTCACGTCTCCGTGGACGGCCAGGAAATCCTCAAGGGTGTCGATCTGACCATCGGTCGCGGCGAGGTCCACGCCCTGATGGGGCCCAACGGCTCCGGGAAGAGCACCCTCGGCTACGCAATCATGGGGCATCCGTCCTACGAGGTGACGGCCGGCTCCATCGAGTTCGTCGAGGCCGACGACGCGCGGCGGGACGTGCTGGCGATGGAGCCCGATCAGCGGGCCCGCGCAGGTTTGTTCCTCGCCTTCCAGCGGCCGATGTCGATCCCGGGCGTGCGGCTCGCCGACTTCCTCCGCCACGCCGTCACCAACGTCCGCAACCCGGATCGCAAGGAGGGGCAGGAGTTGATGCCCATGCGAGACTACCGGGCGGAGCTCAAGGCCAAGATGGCCGAGCTCTCGATGGATCCCGAGTTCGCCCGCCGCTACGTCAACGACGGCTTCTCGGGGGGCGAGATGAAGCGGGCCGAGATTCTGCAGCTGGCGATGCTGCGGCCCCGGTTCGCGATTCTCGACGAGACCGACAGCGGCCTCGACGCCGACGCGGTGCGGCTGGCGAGCCAGAGCATCGCCCGGATCGGCAGCGGCTCCGCCCCGGGCAGTGCCGAGATGGGAATCCTCATCATCACGCACCACGAGCAGCTGCTGGAGCACAACATCCCGCTGCGGACGCACGTCATGCTCGGGGGGCGGATCGTGGAGTCGGGCGGGCCCGAACTCGCCCAGGAACTCCACAAGCGGGGCTACGAGCGGATCCGCTCCGCCTACCCGGAGGCCGCGGCGGCTGAACGGGCGATGGAAGAGTCGGCCAAGGCGTCGACGGTCTGAGCGGTTCGAGCCGCGAGCAGCATCACACGGGCATCCACCGAATACCTGGAGGATTCATCATGGCAACCGGCCTCGACGACACCACGACGCTTGCCGATGGCAAGCCCGAGATCGGTGAGATCAACAAGTACGACTTCCGCACCGATTCGCCGGCCGTCTTCAAGGCTCGCAAGGGCATCGACGCGGAGATCGTCACGCAGATCTCCGAGATGAAGCGGGAGCCCGCCTGGATGCGGGAGTTCCGGCTGAAGTCGCTGGAGATCTTCGAGTCGAAGCCGATGCCCAACTGGGGTGGTCGGATCGGCGTCGACTTCCAGGATATCTACTACTACCTCAAGCCCGCCGAGCAGCAGGGCAAGACGTGGGAGGAGGTTCCCGATGCCATCAAGCAGACCTTCGACCGCCTGGGCATCCCGGAGGCCGAGCGGAAGTTTCTGGCCGGTGTGAAGGCGCAGTTCGAGAGCGAGGTGGTGTATGGATCGCTGCAGGAGGACCTCGCCAAGAAGGGCGTGATCTTCACCGACACCGACACCGCCGTCCGCGAGCACTCCGATCTGCTTCGCGAGTACTTCGGCACCATCATCCCCCCCACCGACAACAAGTTTGCCGCGCTCAACTCGGCGGTCTGGTCGGGCGGCTCGTTCATCTACGTGCCCAAGGGGGTGAAGATCGAGTTTCCCCTCCAGGCCTACTTCCGGATCAACGCCGAGAGCATGGGGCAGTTCGAGCGGACGCTGATCATCGTCGACGAGGGGGCCCAGGTGCACTACGTCGAGGGCTGCACGGCCCCGATGTACTCCACGGAGAGTCTCCACTCGGCGGTGGTCGAGATCGTGGTCAAGAAGCATGGCCGCTGCCGCTACACCACGATCCAGAACTGGGCCAACAACATCTACAACCTCGTCACCAAGCGGGCGATGGCCTACGAGGACGCCCTGATGGAGTGGATCGACGGCAACCTCGGCAGCCAGCTGACG
>JBJTRH010000116.1:0-10204 GCA_046076065.1 Planctomycetaceae bacterium
CAGTCGGGCAAGAAGAAGGTCGACGACGTGGCCGCGGCGATCCGGATGCTTTCAGACCAGTCGGCCGGCGTCCGTACGCTCGTCGACGAGGTGCAGCTCGGCAGCCGCGAGCAGCTGCGGGCCCTCGAGCGGATCGGCTCCGCGCTCGAGCAGATCGAAGACGTGACGCAGCACGCCGCGTCCGGCGCCGAGGAGGGCTCGGCGGCCGCGGACGAGCTCACGGCCCAGGCCGGCGCCCTGCGGGACGTGGTCGCGGCGCTCGAGACGGCCGTGGGCTCGAGCAACCGTCGCCGGCGGTGAGGCGACGCGCCTCGACTCCCGGCTTTTCAGTCCGGGCCGTGCATTTCGCCACCGCTGCGGGTGCACAGCGCCCGAAAGACCTCGGGCGACGTCTCCCCGTGGATCAGCCTGCAGGAGCCGTCCAGGTTCAGGAACTGGGTGCCTGCGGCGTGGGGCCCGATGAATCCGCCGGGGCTGCCCTGGAGGCTCGGTGCGCTTGACCGCACGTGCACGAGCGTCGCTGTGATGGCCGGCCGGCTGTTGAACGACGGGTTGGCGGGATCGAATCGCGGCGACTCCGGGGCATAGAACAGTGTCTGGCCGGGCGTCACGCCCGCCCAGCCGCTCTCGGTGTGCCGACTCATGCGCTCGCCGATCCCGATCGTTTTGCTCGTGCCGTCGGTCACCTGATCGAGGCGCACCCGGCTGTTTCGATGGAATGCCCCGTCAAAGGGCTGCTCCTCATAGTTGAGCGTGCCGAGGCAGGCCACGTAGCTGCAGACCGCTGCCTGGAACATCGCGGTGCGGCTGCGATCCTTGACCTCGATCAGCCGGGCGGGCGTGTCGCCGGGATCCACGTAGGCCGCGACGTGCGACTCGCGGGCCGCTTGGTTGATCGTCGGATTGCCGGGGTCGTGGATCCGCTTTGAGAAGTCGATCCGCTGATGCACGGCGGCCTCGTTCATGAAGGGGAGCAGTTCCGCGAACAGGCTCCACCCGGGGCCCGTCTCCGTCACGGGCGCCGTCGCGGTGCTCGTCACGGTCGACGTGAAGCCCGGTGGCAGTCGCCGCGCGCCGGCATGGTAGGAGTGCAGGGCGATGCCCATCTGCTTGAGGTTGTTGAGGCTCGACAGCCGGCGGGCCGTGCCGCGGGCGGCGTGCACCGCTGGCAGCAGGAGGCCGATGAGGATGCCGATGATGGCCATCACCACGAGGAGTTCCACCAGGCTGAAACCGGGGCGGGCGGCTCGGACGGCGGGGCGTGCTCGGCGGTGCATGGCAGGGGCTCGGGGGTGGGGTGACGTCTGAGGCGGCCAAATGAACGCCATTGGTCGCTCATGGTATTGAGAATCGTTATCGTATTGTAACGCCTTGTGAAGGATTCTGAAAGTCCGGCCATGGGGTCCCTGACATGGGGGAGGCCAGCGTCCGGTCGCCTGGCGTCGGGCCTCAGCCCGGCTTCACGCCCGTGATCAGGAGCGTGATGTGATAGAAGACCGGCGCGGCGAAGCACATCGAGTCGATCCGGTCGAGCACGCCGCCGTGGCCCACCACCAGCGTGCCGTAGTCCTTCACGCCGCGGTCGCGCTTGATCGCGCTCATCGTCATGCCCCCCGCGAAGCCCATCACCGCCACCACCAGTCCGGCGAGCGTCGCCTGCCAGAGCTGAAACGGGGGTGCCGCCCACCAGAGCGCGGCCGCCAAGAGCGCGGTGCTCGTGGCACTGCCCAGCAGGCCCTCCCAGGTGCGGTTGGAACTCACGGCAGAGGCCACCAGCCGCTGGCCGAGCATCCGGCTCCACACATACTGCATGCAGTCGGCGAACTGCACGAGCAGGATCAGGAAGAAGAGCAGCCGGAAGTTGCCGGTGCGATCGGCGTCGGAGGCGCCGGCGATCGGGATCTGCAAGAGCGCCGGGGCGAACGACAGGCAGTAGACGCAGACCACGAGCCCGGCCTGGATCTTCGCCGTCCGCTCCAGGAACCGCTTGTAGTCGCCGGCGAAGGCCACGCGGGCGAGCACGAAGAGCGTGGCGTAGACCGGCAGGAACACGCTGAACACGTCGTAGCGGTTGAGCCCCACGAGCACGTAGTGGAGGGGCGTGAACAGGAAGAACACCCAGAACAGTGCGCGGTGGTCGCCCTTGCGCGTGGGCGTGAGCGTGATGAACTCGCGGAGCGCCCAGAACGACACCAGCCCGAAGAGCACGACGGTGGCCGTGGTGCCGAGCCAGAAGGCGGCCGCCAGCACGGTGCACAGGATCCACCAGCCGCGGAGCCGGTTGTTGAAGGTGCGGATCGCCGCCGGGTCGAGGCCGCGGTCAGGATGCCGCTTGAGAAACTGCCCGACGGCCGTGGCGGCCGTGAGCAGACCGAGCACGCCGGCGACGAGCGCGATGGTGCGGTTGTCGTTCATGCCGGGCTCATTCCTTGAGGGAGAGCACGGCGCGGCGGGCGCGGGCCAGGAAGTCGAGCTTGGCCTCGCCGCGCTCCAGCCACATCGGCGGCCCGAAGCTGATGCACGACAGCAACGGCACCGGCAGGAACTCGCCGCGGGGCAGCACGCGGTTGAGGTTGTCGATGTGCACCGGGATCAGCTCGAGGTCGGGCCGCTTCTTGGCGAGGTAGTAGAGCCCGCTCTTGAACTCGCCCACCTCGCCGGTGGCGCTGCGGCCGCCCTCGGGAAACACGATCAGCGAATGCGTGGTGCCGATCTCGCGGATCATCACGTCGACTGGGCTCTGGTGGACCTTGATGTCGGTGCGATCGATGAGGATCGCGTCGAACACCTCCTGTGCCAGCCAGCGGCGGACGATGCCGCGGGACCAGTAGTCCTTCGCCGCGGCCGGACGGGTGAGTTCGCGGACCGACTGCGGCAGCGACGACCAGACGATCAGGGCGTCGAGGTGGCTGGTGTGGTTGGCGAAGTAGACCCGCTGGCAGGTGTCGGGCTGGCTGGCGATCCAGCGCACGCTCGATCCCGCGAGCAGGCGGGCCAGCCCGGCGAGGCCGAGACCCGCGGCCCGGCACAGCGGCGACCGGGCCGGGGATCTCCGCGGCGGCTCCGGCTCCTTCTCGGCGATGTCGGCGGGCGAGAGCATGCGTGCATCTTCGACGGCGGCGGCGAAAGCGGTCAACGTGCGGCCCCCGCGGGCACGAACGGGTTGTGCCGCTTCTCGTGGCCGACGGTCGTGGGGCCGCCATGCCCGGGATACACGATCGTGTCGTCGGGCAGGCGGTAGAGGTGCTCGCGGATGCCGGCCGCGAGGGCGGCAGGGTCGCCGTCCGGGAAGTCGCTGCGGCCCACGCCCTCGCGAAACAGGACGTCGCCCCCGAACACGACGACGGGCGTTACGCCCTCGAGCACGAACACCACGTGGCCGCGGGAATGGCCGGGAATCTCGCGGACGGCCAGGTCGAGGCCTGCGAGCGTGAGCCGCTCGCCGTGGTCGAGCACCCGGTCGGCCGGAGGGCTCACGAGCGGCAGCCCGAACGCGGCCGAGAGGTTGCCGGCAGGGCTCGTGAGCTTGTCTGCGTCGTGCCGTCCGATCAGGATCGGCAGGCTGGGCCAGCGATCGCGGAGGAACCCATTGCCGGCGATGTGGTCGGAGTGGCCGTGCGTGAGCAGGATCGCCTCGGGCACGAGCGCCTGACCATCGATCCAGTCGGCGATCGCACCGGGCTCGAAGCCGGGGTCGATCACGAGGCAGCGAACGTCGCCCGCCCGCCGGACCACGTAGGTGTTCTGGCCGAACGGCTGCGATTCGACGCAGGCCACTTGGATCGGCTCGGCGGGGGACGAGAGGGTGAGGGCGGCCATGGCGGGGTCGGGGCGGGAGAATCTCGGAAGCCGAGCATGGTTGGCCCGGGGCCGCGGGACAAGGACGCCGGTTTTCGGGCAGGAAACGCCGCATTTTCGGGTCGTAACTGCCATGGCGGCTGGCGGGGGCGCCCCTCTAGACTTTGCCACTCCCGGTCGATAAACGTTCCGGGGACTATCCAGTTTCGCAGATCCAGGGAGGGATCTATGGCCCGTATCGCACGTGTCGGACCGTTTCTGGCGGCCACGGTTGGCTGCCTGCACGGTGGCCTGATCGCCTCCGCCCTCCTGATGGCATCCCCGGCAGCGGCCCAGGACCTCGGCCCCGGGCTCGTGCCGCACGGCGACGTGGCTCAGGGCAACGCCGGCGCCTCCGACGCCCAGGCGGTGGCCCCGGCCGGGCAGCACCCCCTGCAGCCGGCGCTCGAACTCGCGCAGCGGGGGCTCTCGCAGCTCCGCTCCACGATCAAGGACTACTCCTGCACGATGGTCAAGCGGGAGCGGATCGACGGCAAGCTCAACGACCACGAGTACATGTTCGTGAAGGTGCGGCACGAGCCCTTCAGCGTGTATCTGTATTTCCTGTCGCCCGACACGGTGAAGGGCCAGGAGGTGATCTACGTCGACGGCCGGAACGACGGCAACATGTTCGCCCACGCCGGCAGCGGCGTGCGGGCGATGGTGGGCACCGTGACGCTCAAGCCCAACGGCGCCCTCGCCATGCAGGGCAACCGCTACCCCGTGACGGAACTCGGCGTCGAAAACCTCGCCAAGCGGCTCGTGGAGGTCGCGGAGCACGACAAGCAGTTCGGCGAGTGCGAGGTCAACTTCTACCCCAACGCGAAGGTCAACGGCCGGATCTGCACCTGCGTGCAGGTGGTGCACCCGGTGCCGCGGCGGAACTTCCGCTTCCACCTCGCGAGGGTGTTCATCAACGACGAGTACCTGATCCCGGTCCGCTACGAGGCGTATGACTGGCCGCAGGAGCAGGGCGGTCAGCCGGTGCTCATGGAGGAATACACCTACATGAACGTGAAGGTGAACAACGGCTTCACCGACGCCGACTTCGACCCCAAGAACGCGGCGTACAAGTTCGGCGCGAAGTGAGTCGGCCCGGCCTGGTGGGCCGCGGAGACCGGCGTGATGGTCGTGACGCGACGGACCCTGCTTGGCGAGGCAGCGGCGTCGGCCGCCGCCGTCATGGTGGTGCATGGGCGTGCTGCTGCCGCCGAGGCGAGCACGCGGCGTGGCGGGCTGCGGCCAGGCCTGAATGCGTTCACGTTTCTTGAGCCGTTGACGGCCAACCAGAGCGACCCCACGGCCGGGATGGATCTGTTCGGCGTGGTGGACGTGGCCGCGCGGCTGGGAATCGATGCGGTCGACACGACGGCCTACTTCTTCCCCGGCTACCCTGACCCGCCGCCAGACGCGTTCGTGAACCGGCTCAAGCGGCATGCCCAGCGGCAGGGCGTCGACATCTCGGGCACCGGCATCCGCAACGACTTCGCCATTGCCGACGCGGCGGTGCGCGGAGAGGGCGTGCGGCTCACCAAGGTCTGGATCGAGGTGGCGGCCCGGCTCGGTGCGCCGGTGCTCCGCGTGTTCGCTGGTCCGCAGAAGCCGCACCGCACGTGGCAGGAGGCCGCGGGCACGAGCGACAGGGCGACGGTCGAGGCCTGGATGGCCGACTCCATCCGCGAGTGCGCCCGGCACGGCGAGCGGTTCGGCGTGCTGGTGGGTGTGCAGAATCACGCCGACTTCGTCGCCACGGGCCCGGAGCACGTGAGCCTGCTCGATCGCGTGGCCCACGACTGGTGCGGGGCGCTCGTCGACACCGGGTCGTACCGCACGGCCGACCCCTATGCCGACATCGCGACTGCCGCCCCCCGGGCGATCAGCTGGCAGCTGAAGGAAACGCTCGGCAGCCGCCTCGATGCACCGCGGGCGGATCTGCGCCGCATCGTCCGGATCGTCCGCGATGCAGGCTATCGCGGCTACCTGCCGATCGAGACCCTCGCGATGGGCCGACGCGACTACGACCCGGAGGCCGAACTCGCGGCGATGCTCGCCGACCTTCGCGAGGCGCTCGAGACGCCGGGGTGAGGCTGGCGCGAACGCCGGACGGCGGCCGTGAGCAGGCCCGCAACGACCGCCGCCGGAAGCAGCGCAGGCTCCGGCACCGCGGCGATGGTGAGGGTGGGAGCGAATGCGCCTGAGGCGTATTCGGTGCTGCGGATCGCGAGTGACTGCGTGCCGTCGACGTCACCGTCGTAGCGGATCTGCCGGGCGATCAGGAAGGTGAGACTGCTCGCCCCGGCCGCGAGGCGTTCCCGCACCCAACGGCTCACGTCGACCTGGAGCAGCTGCTCCGTGCCGGTCGCCGCGAACTGGCCGACGATCTCGGCCGTCGCGCCCAGTCCCGTCACGTAGTTGTCGTCGATCGTGGAGATCACCGCGGCCGGGTCGCCGAGGTTGGGGGCATTGTTCCACGTGATGCTCCCCGCGCTCCAGGCGTTGTCGGTGACACCGTAGACATGCGTGATGATGCCCGCCGAGGTGCCGCTGGTCGCAGCCGGATCACGGGCCGTGATGCCGAGCAGGGCGTGCGTGAGCGAGCTTGGATCGATGCCCGACACGGGGAACTTCAGGAAGGTGACGTCGCGGCCGGACGCCGCCGTGCCGCTGTTGCGAACCCGGAGCTCGACGCCGTCGAACGACGCCGTGGGGCTGCCCTGATTGACGTAGCCATCCTGACTGGCGGAGATGACGGTCTGCGACGCCAGGGAGGTCGGCGCCCGCACCAGCACGACGCCCCCTGGGTCCTGGCTCACCGAGATGGTCCGCGTCGCGCCAACGGTGATCGTCTGGCTGACGTCGCCCTGGTGAAGGTCGCTCACCTGCCTGACCGTCACGACGGCACCGACGGGCACGCCCCACGGGGCGAGGTCGATCGACAGGGTCTTGGCTGCGTTGAGGTTCGCGTTCGCGGCCAGCAGGTAGCCGGTGCCGCCGTCCGAGGATCGGGCCGTGGCCATCACCACGTCGGTGCCGCTCGTGGTCGGGATCGACAGCAGGGTGTTGCCGGTGAAGCCCTCGGTGAACAGGCCGTAGACCATCGCGGACTTCGACGCGCCGCCGACGCTGCCGGCGTTGCTCTGCCAGTGGACGCCGTTGTAGGCGTTGCCGGCGTTGGAGAACTTGAAGAGATAGAGTTCTTCGGGCTCGTTGTTCGCCAGATTCGCCACGATCTGACCCAGGCGGCTCGACATCGCCAGGCTGTCGGGCGTGTAGCCGTTGGGATTGTTCACCGCGTCGTTCGGGTTGTAGTTGGCACTCGTGCGGGTATTGAACTCCGAGAGGGTCACCGGGTAGTCGGACTGCTGGCCGCCGGTGATCGTGCCGATGTCGGAGATCGCCCCGGCGAGTTTGGTGCCGAACGTGGTCGGGCTGCTGCCGTAGTTGTGGTAGTCGTAGAACTGGAAGAGCTGGTAGCCGGGCACCGCCGTCCCGCTGAGCATCGGCGTGTTGCGGTTGGCGAGCAGCGTGTTGCCCCAGTCGCTGCCGGTGACCGTGAGGGCCGGTCCGTTGGTGACCGGGCCCGAGATGGCGGGCGTGAGGCTCTTGCCGAACAGCCGGTTGACGTCGGCGACGGCGCACGACACGGCGTCGGATCCATACTTGACCATCTCGATCCACTGGGCCCGGGTGAGGGTGCCGGTGGTGTAGAGATCGGGTTCGTTGAAGATCTGGAAGCGGGTGACATCCTCGTAGCGGGCCCGGGTAAACGCCTGGGCATACCACTGCTGCCATCCGAGCCAGCGGTTTTGCCAGTCGGTCGGCGCGTTGTCGCCGGCGGTGGCGGGCCAGGGGTAGGCGGCGGGGGTCCGCTGCATGACCACCAGCGACGTGCCCCCGGCGCCGCGGATCGTGGCGTCGGCGAACTGGGCGTCGATCTCGTTGCTGCCGTAGACCGTGTTGGTCGTGTACGTGGCGGCGATGGACGACCAGTTGATGTACGTCGCCGCGGTGCCGCTTGCCCGCAGGGCGTCGCGCTGGGCGAGGAACTGCGACTGCGAGGACGCGTTGAGCGCGGCGTTCGTCGTCGATTTGATAACCGACGACGGCGTGAGCGTCGACGGCGAGGTGAAAATCCGGCCGGCATTCACGCCGGTGTACCGCCACCAGGACGCCGTGTTGTCGTTGTTGAAGTCGCCGACGTTGTAGCCGAGCCGCGTCGGCGTTCGGCCGAGCGCCGTGTCGGAGACGGTGACCGTCTGGCCCGCTGCGGTGCCGGCGGCCATGACTGCGACGACGAGCGCGAGGCCCGCGACCGCCGGCAGTCCCCGACGGATGGAGGAGAGGGGCCCGGTCAACGAGGCGAGGTGGTGCATGCCCCTCGATGTATGCAAAAGTCGTGCCGAGAAATGCACGAGAGCCGCGCGGGGGCGTTCCGGCCCCGTATTCGCCGGGTGCGACGGTCGGGGAGCCCCGGCTGCTCCCCGACGCGGCCGCCCGGAGCCTGGCGTTATTCGCCCCAGGCGCTGGGGCGAATCGCTCCACCGCCGCAGGCCGTTCTGGGGCGAATCGCCCCGCGTGGCCGCCCGGTCACGGCCTCGGGCGGTCCTCGAATCGCATGTGCTTGACCGACTCGCCCGAGTTGCGGAGCTCGAGCAGGGCATCGATACCGATCGCGAGGTGCTTGTCCACGAACCGCCGGCTCACGTCGCGATCGCTCGCCGAGGTCTTCACGCCCTCCGGGCTCATCGGGCTGTCGGAGACGAGCAGCAGGGCACCCTTCGGGATGTGGTTCGCGAAGCCCACCACGAACAGCGTGGCCGTCTCCATGTCGATGCCGATCGCACGCGTCGTCACGAGGTAGTCCTTGAACGCCTCGTCGTGCTCCCAGACACGGCGGTTTGTCGTGAAGACGGTACCCGTCCAGTAGTCGTAGCCGTGGCGGGCGATCGCGGTGGAGACGGCTGCCTGCAGGCGGAACGACGGCAGGGCGGGGATTTCCGGCGGGAAGTATTCGTTGCTCGTGCCCTCGCCGCGAATGGCGGCGATGGGGAGGATGAAGTCGCCGATCTTCGTCTTCTTCAGTCCGCCGCACTTGCCCAGGAAGAGCACGGCCTGCGGGCTGACGGCCGAGAGCAGGTCCATCACCGTCGCGGCCATGGCGCTGCCCATGCCGAAGTTGAGGATCGTGACGTTGTCGAACGTCGCCGACTGGATCGGGAATCCTTCGCCGTGCACCGGCACGCCGAACCGCTCGGCGAAGGCCTCCACGTATTGGGAGAAGTTGACGAGGATCACGAACGAGCCGAAGTCGTCGAGTCCGCGGCCGGTGTAGCGCGGCAGCCAGTCACGGACGATCTCCGACTTGTCTTTCATGGGGTGGCCTGAGGGCTATTCGGGGCTGGGCATGAGGGCGGGCCAGGCGGCGGCAAGGCGATCGTGCGGCGGGAGTTCGATCGACGTGCCCGCCACCAACGATACCCGCGGGTCGAGCGTGCGATTCCAGGCGAACAGGGCCCGGTAGAGCCGGCCGTCGCCGTAGACCGCCTCGGCCAGCGACCACCACGAATCACCGGGTCGGGCCACATAGGCGGTGCCCGGCACGGGAGCCGCATCGAAGGCCGCCGGACCGCGGTCGAACGCGGGCGTCGGCGGCGCGGCGCGGGGCGGCGCGGCCGCGGACAGCGCCCCTTGGGTCGCGGGCTCGGCGAACGAGGCCCGCGCCACGAATGGATCGCCGGTGCCTTCGGGTGGGGCCGGCGGCGCCGCCGCAAACCGCCGGGGAGGATTCGGCTCATCGGCCGGTGCAGCCGGCGCGACCCGGGCCGCGGGATCGGCGGAGAGCGGCGGCGGCTCGACGAGCGCCTGCGGCTCGGCCTGGGCGATGTCGGCCTGCACGTCGGGGCCGGCGCCGGCGGGAGGCCGCGGCACGAGCAGCTTCATCGAGAGCACGCCGACGAACACGCCGAACAGCGTGGCCAGCAGGCCCAGCAGGAGTTTGGTTTCTCGTCCCATGCGCAGTCCGCGAACCCGGGCGGCCGGCCGCCCCACGGAGAAGGGCGGGAGTGTCGTGGAATCGACCCCCCGTCGCCAGACCGCCGCCGCGCGGCGCGGCCTTGCCGGGCTTGCCTATCCTGCCGCAGCGGGCGCGAGAACCCGTGCCGCGCGGAGCTTCGCCGAGCGGCTGCGGGGATTGCGGGCCAGCTCGTCGTCGGAGGCCTCGACCGGCGACCGCGTGAGGTTTTCCCAGGTCTGCCGGTTGCGAAACGCCTCCTTCACGAGGCGATCCTCGAGGGAGTGGAAGGAGATCACCACCATCCGGCCCTCGGGGGCGAGCCGCGCGGGAATCCGCTCCAGCGCGATCCGCAGG